>NZ_CP009555.1:2860639-3178488 GCF_000959365.1 Burkholderia oklahomensis C6786 | reverse complement strand
TTTACCGCGCCTGCTGGATTTCTCGCACCAGCAGTCGCAGCTATTCACGAGGCCGGGGGAATCTTCATCGCAGATGAGGTGCAAGCTGGGTTCGCCCGCACTGGTTCGCAGATGTGGGGGTTCAAACGGCATGGTGTCGTGCCTGATCTTGTGACGATGGGTAAGCCGATGGGCAACGGCCACCCTATCGCCGGCCTTGCGGCGAGATCAGAACTGCTTGAGGAATTCGGCAAGGAGTCCCGCTATTTCAATACATTCGGCGGCAATCCGGTGTCATGCGCTGCCGCGGCTGCAACGCTCGACGTCATTGAACGCGAAGCGTTACAGACAAACGCGGCACGTGTTGGCGCCTATCTACAGGCTGGATTCCGGCGTCTCGCTGATCGGTACGATCATATCGGTGACGTACGCGGTGACGGGTTGTTCTTAGGTGTCGAAATCGTCAATACCCGTCGCGATCGCGTTCCCCAAGCCGACCTCGCCGTTCGCATCGTCAACGCCATGCGCGAAAGGCAAGTACTGATCAGTGCAACCGGCACGTACGGAAACGTGCTCAAAGTGCGCCCCCCACTGTGCTTTAGGCAAGACAACGCGGATCGCCTATTGGAGGCGGCCGACGAGGCGTTACGGGCGCTGGGCTAATAGAGAGGTGGCCGCGCAAATTCGGACGATCAGTGGAGCGGCCGAGGCCTGATACACGAGCGCACATTGCGCCGTTGGCGATCGTAGGCGGAACGCTTGCACGCCCGTGCCTCTCGAGCTTAATCGGATACACGCGCTCGCTCAAATGCCCGCACGAGACGCATGACTCCGGGCCCAATGTGTTCGAGCGGCACACCGCCATAGCCGAGTACAACCGCTGGCGTCTGGGTATCCTCCGGAATGGCCACGAAATGCGGCAAGCCGACCACGATCCCCTCCGACAACGCCGCGCCAGCTAACCGTCTGGGTGATATCCGGTCGGTCAGCCTTGCAAAAACGTGAAGTCCTGCCTTCGCATGCGACAGCTCAACCGCCCCGCCAAGTTCTCGGTTGAGCGCATCCCTAAGTAGCAGTTGGCGGCGGGCGTACTCTTCGCGCATGCGGCGGATATGATGCGCTAAGTGGCCGTCTGCAATGAAGTCGGCGAGCGCCGCTTGCTGATGTAGCAGGCCGGGACGGTAAACTTCCGCGCAAGCGTTGGAAAACGCGTTCGCGATCTGTGGGGGGACCACCAGATACCCCATTCGCATTCCCGGAAAGGTCGCTTTGCTGAACGTTCCCATATAGATTACGTGACCATGATCATCCAATCCCTGTAATGAGGGAATTGGCATGCCGTCGTAACGAAACTCACTATCGTAGTCATCCTCGATTATCCAGATGCCACGCCTATTGGCCCATCGTAATAGCTCGAGGCGTCGCACGAGGGGCATTACCAGGCCAGTTGGATACTGGTGGGACGGACTCGTCACCACCAGTCTTAAGCGCTTCGGAAGATAGCTCGATTCTGGATTTAGTCCCGCGTCGTCCAATTTACCGGCGCCAATGCGTAAGCCAGCGGAGGATAGAACTGACGGGAATGCCCAATGACAAGGATTTTCCACGATCGCGGCGTCGCCAATATCCGCTACCATTCGTGCGCAAAGATCGATCGACTGGTGGGTTCCAGAAGTGATGATGACTTGTTCAGCAGAACAAACGACAGATCGCGAAATCCTGAGGTAGTTCGCGATCGCCTCTCGTAATGGAAAGAAGCCAGCTCCATCCTTCGAATATCCGGCAAGCGATAAATTCGATTTATCGAGATAGCGCGTCACAAGGCGTCGCCAAATGTGAAACGGAAACCACGCGGCGTCGGCTACGCCGGGCACGAACGCACCACTATGCTGCCCAATTCCACCTCGACCTTTCCCGAGAACATCGCCACGCCGCGATAATGTTGGCCCGGACGCGGAAGGCGCGAGTTGTTCTGGCACCACCACACGAGGCCGGACCCCTATGTCCGCGACGAAGGTTCCGCTTCCGCTTACCGTGATCAAATAGCTTTCAGCTGCTAGTCGTTCGTATACCAGCGACACAGTAAGCCGAGAAACTCCAAGTTCAGTCGCCAAAACTCGGGTGGCTGGTAATTTCTGCCCTGCGATCAGCAATTGATCGAGAATTCCTCGGCGGATTGTCTCGTATATCTGGCTTTGCAGTGATCGGTCAGATTTCCTCGACAGCGTCTGACTCAGCAGGTCGGACAGCAACACTTCCTTCATCGAAAGCGGCCTTATAAAGAGAGTGATTATGGCTATATATGCTATAGCCAGTTGTCGCTAGTATGCTCGAAACGGCCGACAAGTCGAGGGGGATCGGAATGTCAAGCCAACACTATACCGGCGGCCGTGCACCAAATAATGGAGGAGACCCACTACCGGAATGATAATTTCCGGTAACCGAACAATTAGTGGGCGCCGCTTGCATTATGTGTGCAATCGAGGTGAATCGATTTCTTTCTCGATGCTAATAGTCCACTCTCACTTTCTGGCGCTAGCCCCACTCTGGCGCACCGCCTGCCGTAACCGTGGCCCTCGGATGTAGGCGGACTTGCCGTGCAATAATATGCACGGCTCTTTTTTATTCAGCGCTCCCGTGGGTCGTCCGCAGGAGCTAGTTTGAGATTGTGTCGCTTGAGATATAAAAACTCATTCGTCTACAAATTAAACGCAGAATGCTAGTGAACGAAGCGATGCTCTCGTTTGCATGAGGCTGGGATGACATTGACAAATCATTTTATTATGGATCGCATAGACTGGAATCTCTTGCGAACCTATAGGGTTATCATGCAAGAGAAGAGCATTAGTCGTACGGCGATTCGAATGCACCTCACCCAGTCAGCAATTAGTGCTTCACTTCGTCGCCTTGAGGAAACTGTCGGTAGTGTCCTTATTTATCGCCAAAGAGGGCAATTTAATCCCACTCCCGCAGGTCAACGAATTTATGACATTGCCAGCAACATATACGAACAGATGTCGCTTATCGAGGCAGATCTTAACGCCCACGATGATGAGAAGGTCACCGGAACGGTCAGAGTTCTATCTATCGGCGACTTGATAGCCCCGAAATATGAACATTTTCTAGCTGATTTTCGAAAAGCATATCCGCACGCGATGGTAAGCGTAGAGCTATTTCCATCTGACGACATTAGTACAGCAATAGCCCAGCGCACCGCAACTTGCGGGATAACGTTTGATCGAGAACCCAGGCTGTCGGTCGAATATGCTCCACTGGCCAGAGAGAGCTATTCGTTTTTTTGCGGAAAAGATCATCGCCTGTTTGGTATAAATGAAATATCAGTGACCGAAATTCGAGAGGAAGCGCTTGCCGTGATTGCGGGTGATAAGACAGGACGAAATTCGTGGCCACTGCAGATTGCAAAAAATAGATTTGATCTTATTGGCGATGTCGTTGCGCGATCAGAAAGCATCAATGAAGTTAGACGTCTCGTAGTAGCCGGATACGGCATCGGACTTCTTCCCAATCATAGTGTGCAGGAAGATGTCGTAAACCGTCTATTATGGAGGTTGCCCATTGAAAACTGCCAGATTGATATTGGAATAAATTTCATCTGGAACAGCAAAAAGCGCATGAACAAAAGCGAAAGAATATTTATCGATCAATTTTCTAAATTTCTTGCACATAGCAAGGCTGTATGAAACTCCGTGCATTCGAGCCGCGATGATGGCGGGAGCGGCCCGCGTGCGCCGGGTAGGCTGTTTGCCCTTAGGGAATCGGGCGCATTCAAACAGCGACCACCGGCTGCTTGCGCCGCAGAAAAATTCAACTACCCTTCTAACGTGATTTTTACAGGCAAGTAATCGTCGGCTCATCTCTCAAACGATATGATGACAGCTAGCGGCGCACATGGCCTATAATTTTATCGCGCCTCAAATGTGGGGCGCATCGACTGATAAAATCGGAGCGATACGAACGATCTCGAATGCCATTCTGGAGTCGCTTCTGTATATGAGGTACGGAATGTCGACGAATCGAGTGACACATCAATCAACGGCACGATAATTTATCGCCTTAACTTATCTGAAAATCGCGATGAGCCAAAGAGATATAGTCGTAAGTTTCCAAGGTGTACGCAAAACATATGACGGTAAGACACTAGTTGTCAAGAATCTTGATCTGGATGTCCACCGAGGGGAATTCTTGACATTACTTGGCCCTTCTGGCTCGGGTAAGACGACCTGCTTGATGATGCTCGCTGGATTCGAGTTTCCTACTAGCGGCGAAATCTGGTTTGACAACGTTTTGCTCAACACGATACCTCCACAAAAGCGAGGTATCGGCATGGTGTTTCAAGACTATGCATTGTTTCCACATATGACGGTCGAGCAAAACGTCGCCTATCCGCTCGCAGCGCGTCGAATCCCTGTCCGCAGACGCATAGAACAGGTACAAGACGCTTTAAGGATGGTTCGCATGGAGCATCTTGCCAAACGCTACCCATCGCAACTCTCCGGCGGACAACAGCAACGCATCGCCCTCGCCCGCGCGCTCGTGTTCGAACCAAAGCTTGTTTTGATGGACGAGCCACTAGGTGCCCTAGACAAGCAATTGCGTGAGCAAATGCAACATGAGCTGAAATCGTTGCATAGTAAGCTTGGAGTTACATTCATATATGTGACACACGATCAGAACGAAGCATTGGCCATGTCCGATCGAGTTGCGGTTTTCGATAAAGGTAACGTGCAACAAATTGATTCGGTCGAACGGCTGTATGAAACTCCAAGGAATCCGCTCGTTGCGTCATTTGTTGGTGATAGCAACAGATTTTACGGCACCGTGATCGAAGTAGACGGTCGCTTCTGTGGATTGCGCTTAAAAGACGGCACCAACGTGCGCGGCGTGAAAATTGGCGATATTCAGATGGGTGAGGCGGTGACCGCAATTATTCGCCCAGAGAGAATGCGGCTAGTCGACGACCATCACAAAAACGAACACAACACTATCAGCGGGAAGATTAAGCGCTCCGTTTACTTTGGCGACCATATTAGATTACACTTTTCACATTCCGGCCTGGATGACTTGTTTTTGAAAATTCCGCTCAACGCGCATATTCATAATGAACTGATTCCCGGGAAAATTATTCATGTCGCTTTTGATTGCCGTCATTTTCGGATATTTAGCTGATTCCGAATAGACATATCCATTGCTATTTTATTTTAAAAAGAGAGGGCATCGCAATGATATATTCTATTAGATGTTGGTTTATTAATCTGACTATAGTGGGCGTCTTCGTTTTGATGGTGACTGGCGCGGCGGCCAGAGGATTGACAGTTGTGAATTTCGGTGGTGCGAATGGAGCGGCTCAAGAAATAGCATTTAATCGGCCGTTTGAAGTTGAAACTGGCGTCAAGGTGCAAGCCATTGCATACAACGGCGAGCAAGCCAAAGTGAAGGCGATGGTTGAGGCGAAGCACGTCGATTGGGACGTCGTTGCAGTCGAGTCGGGAGACCTGGGGCGAGGCTGCGACGAAGGGCTGTACGAGAAACTCGATTGGTCCAAAATTGCGAGAAAGAGTGACTTGATTTCCGTTGCCCCACAAGCCTGTGGCGCGGGGATCTTCATCTGGTCTACGGCGCTTGCATATGACGCTGATAAGCTGAAGGTTGCACCTACGAGTTGGACCGACTTCTGGGACGTACGGCGCTTTCCAGGGAAGCGTTCGCTGCGTAAAGGTGCGCGCGGTAATCTCGAGTTCGCCTTAATGGCGGATGGAATCGCGCCGAAAGACGTCTACAAGGTGCTCGCGACAAAAGCAGGGCAGGATCGCGCGTTCAAGAAGCTCGACGAGTTGAAGCCGAACATCCAGTGGTGGGAGGCCGGCGCGCAGCCACCGCAATTCCTCGTCGCCGGCGACGTTGTCATGGCATCGGCGTTCAACGGTCGAATTGACGCCGCGCAAAAGGAAGGGAAGAACCTGAAGGTCGTCTGGAACGGCAGTATTTATGACCTGGACTACTGGGCGATCCCGAAGGGTTCGCCGAACAAGGCGCTCGCCGAGGAGTTCATTTCATATACGATCTCGCCGGGACCTCAGAAGGATTTTGCAAAGCGTATCGCATACGGGCCCGTCAATCTCGCGGCGATCAAGTCGCTCGACGCGAAGACGCTCGCGAATCTGCCGAATTCGCCGACGAACGGCAAGAGCGCGGTGCTGCAGAACATCACGTTCTGGACCGATCACGGCGACGAGCTCGAGCAGCGCTTCGCCGCGTGGGCGTCGAAGTGACGGCCGCGTGAGCCGATGAAGCAACCGGCCGCGCGCGTCACGGCGGCGCGCGCGGCGTTCCTCCGAACGGCGTTTCGGCCGGAGACTACCGTTGAATACGATGACGATCGCTACGCAGTCGGCGCCGCCGACTCACTCGCTCAAGCGTGAACTGAAAGCGGCCGAGGCCAGGAAGCGCGCGATGGCGTTGCTGCTCGTCGCGCCGCTCGCGATATTCCTGCTGCTCGTGTTCGTGGTCCCGATCGGCGCGCTGCTCACGCGCGCCGTGCAGAATCCCGAGATCGCGACCGCGCTGCCGCATACGGTCGCCGCGCTCGCGGACTGGGACCGCAAGGCGCCGCCCGGCGACGCCGCCTACGTGGCGCTCGCGGCCGATCTCACGCAGGCCGCCGACGGCGAGGCGATGGGCGCGCTCGCGCGGCGCCTGAACACCGAGATTCCCGGCTATCGGTCGCTCGTCGCGAAGACCGCGCGCGCGATGCCGTTGGCGGGCGACGCGAAAGCGGCGCTCACGCCCGCGCAGACGCACGCGAAGCTGATCGAGCTCGACGAGCGCTGGGGCGACCCCGCTTACTGGCAGGCGATCGCGAAGAACGGCGGCCGCTATTCGCCGTTCTATCTGCTCGCGGCACTCGATCACCGGCAGGACGGCTTCGGCCGGGTCGTGCCCGCCGATCCCGATCAATCGATCTATCTCGCGATCTTCGGGCGCACGCTCGTGATCGGCTTCGCGGTCACGCTGTTCGCGCTGCTGCTCGGCTATCCGCTCGCGTACTGGATCTCGACGCTGCCCGAGCGGCGCGCGAATCTCGCGATGATCCTCGTGCTGATTCCGTTCTGGACGTCGGTGCTCGTGCGCGTCGCCGCATGGATCGTGCTGCTGCAAAGCGAAGGGCTCGTCAATCGCGCGCTGATCGACGTCGGGCTGATCTCGCAGCCGCTCGCGCTGCTGTTCAATCGCGTCGGCGTCTACATCTCGATGACGCACATCCTGCTGCCGTTCATGATCCTGCCGCTCTACAGCGTGATGAAGTCGATTCCGCCGAGCTATCAGCGCGCGGCGGTGTCGCTCGGCAGCCACCCGTTCGCCGCGTTCTGGCGCGTGTACGTGCCGCAGACCTATCCGGGCATCGGCGCGGGCGCGCTGCTCGTGTTCATTCTCGCGATCGGCTACTACATCACGCCCGCGTTGCTCGGCGGTCCGAACGATCAGATGGTCAGCTACTACGTCGCGTACTTCACGAACGTGACGATCAACTGGGGGATGGCGTGCGCGCTCGGCGGCCTGCTGCTCGCCGCGACGCTCGCGCTGTACGCGCTCTACGGCCGCTTCACCCGCACGCAATTGAGCCTCGGCTGAGCGAAACCGGACGAACCAGGGAAACGAACATGAAACTGCTTGCGAAGCCGCTCTTTGCACCGCACGCGTCGATTGCCGAGCGTGCGTGGCATTTCGCGCTGCGCGGCCTCGTCGTGCTGACGCTCTTGTATCTGATCCTGCCCGTGCTCGCGATCGTGCCGCTGTCGTTCTCGTCGAGCACGTTCCTCGTCTATCCGATCCCGGGCTTCTCGATGCGCTGGTACGAGAACCTGCTCGCGTCCGACGAGTGGCGGATGGCCGCGAAGAACAGCTTCATCGTGGCGCCCGCCGCGACGCTCGTCGCGACCGTGCTCGGCACGCTCGCCGCGATCGGCCTGACGAAAAGCGATTTTCGCGGCAAGGGCCTGCTGATGGCGGTGCTGCTGTCGCCGATGATCGTGCCCGTCGTCGTCATGGGCGTCGGCATGTATCTGTTCTTCGCGCCGCTCGGCCTCGCGAACACGTACACGGGGCTCATCTGCGCGCACGCGGCGCTCGGCGTGCCGTTCGTCGTGACGACCGTCGCCGCGACGCTGCAGGGCTTCAATCAGAACCTCGTGCGCGCGAGCCTGTCGCTCGGCGCGAATCCGGTGACGACATTCTTCCGCGTGACGCTGCCCGTGATCGCGCCGGGCGTGATGTCGGGCGCGCTGTTCGCGTTCGCGACGTCGTTCGACGAAGTGGTCGTCACGCTGTTCCTCGCGGGCGCCGATCAGACGACGCTGCCGCGCCAGATGTTCACCGGCATTCGCGAGAACATCAGCCCGACGATCGCCGCGCTCGCGACGATCCTCATCGTCTTCTCGACCTGTCTGCTGCTCGCTTTGGAATTGTTGCGAGGCAGAGCCGCTGATCGCGGGGTAGTCTGAGACGATGCTCAAGTTATCACTTATACGCCAGATGCCAGCATCGCCCCTCGGCATCCTAAGGCTCCACAGAGGCAAGCATATTCACGACGGGCCAACTCGGTGACTGGTTCGGCGATTTCCAGTCCGTAGTCGATGAAGAACTTCTCGCCGGAAGCGACGTCTCGAGCCACCTCAATGTAGATGCTGTAGATGCGATTGACCGACTCGATAGCGCGGCAGTTTGGTTCGCATGCGTGGTTGAGCCGCCGCGTGGGCTGGCCCCTGCGAAAACCTGACATGGGGTAACGCTTAAAAGAAAAGCCCCGCAAGTCCGAGAACTTGCGGGGCTTGTTCCGCCACTTCTGGCGGAGACGGAGGGATTCGAACCCTCGATCCAGGTTTTGGCCCAGATGCTCCCTTAGCAGGGGAGTGCCTTCGACCTCTCGGCCACGTCTCCCAAACCTTCGCTCGCGCCAGGGAGGCAGCGCGACGAAACCGAGATTCTATAGGGTTACGGGGCCAAGGTCAATTTCCGCGACGCATTTTCTTTCAGTGCGTCACGGAAATTTCATCACGCCTGATCGAGCTCGAATGCCTTGTGCAGCGCGCGGACTGCCAATTCCATGTATTTCTCGTCGATCAGCACCGAAATCTTGATTTCGGACGTCGAAATCATCTGGATGTTGATGCCCTCTTCCGACAGCGTGCGGAACATCGTGCTCGCAACGCCGACGTGCGAACGCATCCCGACGCCGACCACCGACACCTTCGACACCTTCGGATCGCCCAGCACCTGCTCGGCGTTCACGTGCCCCTTCACCTGGTTCGTCAGGATGTCCATCGCCTTCTGGTAGTCGCCGCGGCCGACCGTGAACGTGAAGTCGGTCTTCCCTTCGACGCTCTGGTTCTGGATGATCATGTCGACGTCGATGTTCGAGTCCGCCACCGGGCCGAGGATCTGGTATGCGATACCCGGCTTGTCGGGCACGCCCATCACCGCGATGCGCGCTTCGTCGCGCTGAAACGCAATACCGGAAATGACTGCCTTTTCCATGGTCTCGTCTTCTTCAAAAGTAATCAGGGTGCCCGAGCGCATCTCGTCGTCGAGCGGAATCAGCGGATCGGTGAGGCTCGACAGTACGCGCGTCTTCACGCGGTACTTGCCCGCGAACTCGACCGAGCGGATCTGCAGCACCTTCGAGCCGAGGCTCGCCATTTCCAGCATTTCCTCGAACGTCACGCTATCGAGCCGGCGCGCCTCTTCGACGACGCGCGGATCGGTTGTGTACACGCCGTCGACGTCCGTATAGATCAGGCATTCGTCGGCTTCGAGCGCCGCCGCGACCGCGACCGCCGACGTGTCCGAGCCGCCGCGGCCGAGCGTCGTGATGTGGCCGTCCGGATCGACGCCCTGGAAACCCGTGATGATGACGACCTTGCCCGCGTCGAGATCGCGGCGCACGCGCTCGTCTTCGATCGAATGGATGCGCGCCTTCGTGTACGCGCTGTCGGTCTTGATCGGCACCTGCCAGCCGGCGTAGCTCACGGCCTCGACGCCGATTTCCTGCAGCGCGATCGACAGCAGGCCGACGCTGACCTGTTCGCCCGTCGCTGCGATCACGTCGAGTTCGCGCGGGCTCGGCTGGCTCGAAATCTCTTTTGCGAGGCCGAGCAGACGGTTCGTTTCGCCGGACATCGCGGACGGCACGACCACCATCTGGTGCCCGGCCTGATGCCATTTTGCGACGCGTTTCGCGACGTTCTTGATGCGCTCGACCGAGCCCATCGAAGTGCCGCCGTATTTATGTACGATGAGTGCCATTGTCGTTCAGAACTGAAGAGAGGCCGCACGGGCGTACTGGACAGACCGCGGTGCCGTTCGGTCACGCGGCTTGTGGCTGTGGACGGACGACGGAGAGAACGGCTGGGGCGCAGCACGCGGGCGTGGCGATTTGCCCGGAAAAGGCGGATCAGGCCGCGCAAACCGGGTACGTCACGCGGAAAACCTGCACAAAACGCTCGAAAATCGAGCCGAGCAAACACTTGAGCGTACCCGATCGACGGCTGCTTGACAAGCCGCGCGGACGCCGGCAGGCCGGGTCGCAACCTTTTTGTCCCGACACCGCATACGCGACCGCCGCCGCATGCGAGCAGATGCGGCGCGTTATGCGATCAGCATGTCCGGTTGCCACTCGATGCACCGCCAGCCGCCCGGCGCATCGGCGCCGTCGTGCACCGCGCGGTTCACGCCGACGCGCGGCACAAACAGCAGTCGATCGCCGACGTACAGCAGCGGCACGTCGCGCTGCCACGCCGGCACGCCGCGCTCCTGGAACAGATTCTTCAGCGTGCGTCCGGGCCCGCCCTGCCACGTGCGCATCCGCTCGCCGCCCGCGCGCGCGCGCGCATGCAGGTCGGCGGCGGCGAGCAGCGCCTCCGGCACCGCGTCGTGCTCATGCGCATGCGCGGGACGGAACACATACGTGCCGCGCCACGCGGGCAGATGCCAGACCTCCTGCCCGCGCCACACGAGCACGCTCTCCGGGTGCGACGCGGCGCGGACGGCATCGGTCGCGTCGTCGTCGTCGAGCGCATCGCGATCGGCTACTTGCGCCCCGGCGGATTGCGCAGCGGCCGATTTCGCGCCCTCGCCCGCTTCCCATTGAACGTCGTCGCGATAAAGACGCAAGCGCCAACCCGCGTGATCGACGCGCAGCGCATGCGCGTCGCGCGCCGCGCGCAACTGCTTCATCATCTCCGCAAGACGCGCGGCCGACGCGCCCGGCAGCCCGAGCGAGCGCATCCAGTAGCGCAGCAGATTCGCGCCGCGCTCGTCGTCGAGCGCGACGAGCGCATCGCGCGACAGCGCGCGGCCGTCTTCGCGTGCGACCGCGCGCAGATCGATCGCGGCGAGGTCGTCGAGCAGCCGCTGCGCGGCCGCCGCGTGCTGCGCGGTGCGGCCGAGCGCGTCGCGAAAACCGGGAAAGTGCGGCGCGAGCGCGGGCAGCACGTCGACGCGCAGCGCATTGCGCGCATAGCGCGTGTTCGCGTTCGATTCGTCGTCGATCCAGCGCAGCGCGTGCTGCTGCGCGTACCGCTCGAGCTGCGCGCGCAGCAAGTGCAGGAGCGGCCGCATGCGCACGACGTCAGTCGATGCCGGCCGATACTGCGGCGCCATCGCCGCCAGCCCGGCGATGCCCGCGCCGCGCAGCAATTGCAGCAGCACCGTCTCCGCCTGATCGTCCGCATGCTGCGCGAGCCACAGCGCGCGCGCGCCGTGCCGCGCGCACATCGTCTCGAGCGCGCGATAGCGCGCGTCGCGCGCGCTCGCCTCGACGCCCTGGCCGCTCGCGCGCGGCACGTCGACGTGCGCCGCGTCGAACCGCACGCCGAGCGCATCCGCCGTTTCCGCGCAATGCGCAAGCCATGCGTCGGCGTTCGGGCTCAAGCCGTGGTGCACGTGCAGCGCGACACAGCGCTCGGCGCCCGCGATGCGCGCGGCCGCGTGCAGCAGCACGGTCGAATCGAGGCCGCCGCTATACGCGAGCGCGATCCGCGCATCGTGCGGCAACGCGGACAGCGCGACGCCGATCGCGTCCAGCACGACGCGATCGGCGGAAAATTCATGCGGAGGGATCACAGCGGGAAGGCGCGTCGCGCCTCGTGAGTCGACGACCCGGCGCTCATGCGCCCGGCGTCGTTTCCTTGAACTTGCCGTAGGCCATCAGGCGTTCGAAGCGGCGCTCGCGCAGCGCGTCGATGCTCATGCCCTGGAACTGGCGCAGCGAATCGGCGAGCGCACGGCGCAGCAGCGCGGCCATCCCCTTCGGATCGCGGTGCGCGCCGCCGAGCGGCTCGTTGACGATCTTGTCGATGAGGCCGAGCGCCTTCAAGCGATGCGCGGTCAGGCCGAGTGCCTCGGCCGCTTCCGGCGCCTTCGCCGCGCTCTTCCACAGAATCGACGCGCAGCCTTCCGGCGAGATCACCGAGTACGTCGAGAACTGGAGCATCATCACCGTATCGGCGACTGCGATCGCGAGCGCGCCGCCCGAGCCGCCCTCGCCGATCACCGTCGTGACGATCGGCGTCTTCAGCTCGGCCATCACGTACAGATTGCGGCCGATCGCCTCGGACTGGCCGCGCTCTTCCGCGCCGACGCCCGGATACGCGCCCGGCGTGTCGACGAACGTGAAGATCGGCAGCCCGAACTTTTCCGCGACGCGCATCAGGCGCTCCGCCTTCCGATAGCCTTCCGGACGCGGCATCCCGAAATTGCGCGCGGCGCGTTCCTTCGTGTCGCGGCCCTTCTGATGACCGATCACCATGCACGCATGGCCGTTGAAACGGGCAAGGCCGCCGACGATCGACTGATCGTCGGCGAACGCGCGGTCGCCGTGCAGTTCGTGGAAATCGGTGAAGAGCTCGCCCACGTAATCGAGCGTGTACGGCCGCTGCGGATGGCGCGCGATCTGCGACACCTGCCACGGCGTCAGGTTCGCGTACAGATCCTTCGTGAGCTGCTGGCTCTTTTTCGACAGCCGCTCGATCTCTTCCGAAATGTCGACAGCCGAGTCGTCCTGCACGAAGCGCAGTTCTTCGATTTTCGCCTCGAGTTCGGCGATCGGCTGCTCGAAATCCAGAAATGTGGTCTTCATGTGTTTGAAATCCTTGAGTCTTGCGGCAGCGCGTATTCTAACCGCGCTTGCCTGCTGCAAGACCGGGCCGCAACTATCGAATAGCGAAAAGCAATAGCCCCAATCAGCTATTGGCCGTCAGCGGATCGAGACTGCGCCACATATACCAGGTGGCGACCGTCCGCCACGGCTCCCAGTTCGCCGCCACTTCGCGCGCCTCGCTGCGCGTGACGGGCTCCCCGCTGAAGTAATTGACGCTGATCGCGCGGATGAGCCCGAGATCGTCGAGCGGCAGCACGTCCGGCCGCGACAGGTTGAAGATCAGGAACATCTCGGCGGTCCAGCGGCCGATCCCGCGGATCTGCGTGAGCTCCGCGATCACGTCCTCGTCGTCCATCGTCGCCCATTTGTCGACGTGAAGCGCGCCCGACACGAAGTGCTGGGCCAGATCGAGAATATATTCCGACTTGCGCTTCGACAGACCGCACGCGATCAATTTTTCCTGGCCGAGCTTGATGACCTGCGGCGGCGCGAGCTTCGGGCAGGCGGTCTCGATCTTGACCCATACCGACTGCGCGGCCGCGACCGAGATCTGCTGGCCGACGACCGAGCGCGCGAGCGTGACGAACGAGTCGCCGCGCTTGACGAGATGCGCCGGGCCGAACTTCGGAATCAGTTTCTTCAGGATCCGGTCGCGCTTGACGAGATCGGCGCACGCCTTGTCCCAGTAAGGCGGGCGCGCGACCATCTCGGCGTCGGTGAGCTGCACCGGCACGGCGGCCTCCGACACGCGCGCCTTGCGCATGCCCGGCTCCGCTGCCGCGGCGACGGTCTCGCGCGGCAGCGCATCGGCGGCCCGCTCGCCGTCGACCTTCGCGCGCGACGACTTCGCGGCCGCCGCACGCAAGCTCGGCTTGTGCGCGGCGCCATTGGCCGCGCCGTTCGGCGCCGCGCGCTTCGCGCTCGCCTTGTGCACCGCCGGCGCACGCGCGCCGGCCCGCTTGGCCGCTATCGGCGGCTGCGCCGCCGCACGCTTAGCCGGCGCTTTTCTGGCCGTTGCCATCTAGCCTCCTACCTGGCGAGTCGATCAGTGGGACAGACAATGCGCGCTCATACGCGACGCCACTCGGTCGATCCGCCCGGTTTGTCTTCAAGTGCGATTCCGGCTTCGAGCAGCTCCGCCCGGATCCGGTCCGCTTCGGCATAGTTCTTCGCCCGCTTCGCCGCGACGCGCGCGGCGATCTTCGCTTCGATCTCTTCGGGCTCGAGCGCGCCTGCGCGCGGCGTGCCCGCCGCCTGCTGCAGGAACTCGCGCGGCTCCCGGCCGAGCAGGCCGAGCAGGCCCGCGAGCCGCCCGAGCTGGCGCGCGAGCGCCGGATCGCGCGTGCGGTTCACCTCGGTCGCGAGCTCGAACAGCACGGCGACCGCGACCGGCGTGTTGAAGTCGTCGTTCATCGCGGCCGCGAAACGCCGCGCATGCGCCTCGTTCCAATCGAGCGGCGCAGAATCGGGCGTCGCGTCCTTCAGCGCCGTGTAAAGACGCGTGAGCGACGCGCGCGCATCGTCGAGGTGAACGTCGCTGTAGTTGAGCGGCGAACGGTAGTGCGTGCGCACGATGAAGAAGCGCACGACTTCGGCATCGAAATTCTCGAGCACTTCGCGGATCGTGAAGAAGTTGCCGAGCGACTTCGACATCTTCTCACTATCGACCTGCACGAAGCCGTTGTGCATCCAATAATTGACGAAAGTTTGTCCGGTCGCACCCTCGCTCTGCGCGATCTCGTTCTCGTGGTGCGGGAACTGCAGATCCTGACCGCCGCCGTGGATGTCGAAATGCTCGCCGAGCAGCGTGCAGCCCATCGCCGAGCATTCGATGTGCCAGCCCGGACGGCCCAGGCCGTACTTCGAATCCCACGAAGCGCCCACCGGCTCTTCCGGCTTCGCGCGCTTCCACAACACGAAATCGAGCGGGTCTTCCTTCGCGTCGTTCGCGGCGACGCGCTCGCCCGCGCGCAGGTCCTCGAGCGACTTGCCGGACAGCTTGCCGTAGCCCGCGAACTTGCGCACCGAGTAATTGACGTCGCCGTCCTTCGCCTGGTATGCGTAGCCGTTCGCCTCGAGCTTCTCGATCATCCCGAGCATCTGCGGAATGAACTCGGTCGCGCGCGGCTCGATGTCCGGACGCTCGACGCCGAGCGCGTCGAAGTCCGCGTTCATCGCGTCGGTGAAGCGGCTCGTCAGCGACCTGATCGTCTCGCCGTTCTCGACCGCGCGGCGGATGATCTTGTCGTCGATGTCGGTGATGTTGCGCACGTACGTCACGCGGTAGCCGATCGCGCGCAGCCAGCGCTGGACGAGATCGAACACGACCACCATCCGCGCGTGTCCGATATGGCAGTAGTCGTAGACGGTGATCCCGCAGACGTACATCCGCACTTCGCCGGGCTGCCGCGGCACGAAAACTTGCTTGTCACGCGCGAGCGTGTTGTAGATGCGCAGTGATTCCATAGAGACGAAAGTGAGCCGAAGGAAACCGCCTGGCGATGCTCGCCGTGCATGCGGCACCCGACAGGATTTCTGGCTGGGCCGCGCGCCGTGCGCTTCCTCGGGTGACATGCGGCGATCGATCCGCAAGCGAAGCGGTGACGGCCACGAGAGGCAAAGACTATCCGCGGCTCGCCGGAACGCGCGGACGATTTGTTAGAATGGGTCGGAGTATAACATTCCGATTTGAGCCTATGAAACCTTCCCGCGGCCGTGCGCCGAGCGCTGCGACCCTTGTTGCGACCGCCGCCGTGAGCGCCGCGCTCGCGCTCTTTCCAGGCGCGGCGGCCCTTGCGCAGAAAGCGCCCGCCCCCACCGACGGCACGCCGGAAATCGACGCGTCGATCGCGAGCCGGAACTGGACGCAGGCGCTCGCCCAGCTCGACGCGCGCATCGCGTCGAATCCGCGCGACGTGCAGGCGCAGTTCAAGCGCGGCACCGTGCTCGCGCGCCTGAACCGCGACGACGACGCGATCAAGCAGTTCGTCGAGCTGACACAATCCTACCCGGAGCTGCCGGAACCCTACAACAACCTGGCGGCGCTCTACGCGAAGCACGGCCGCTACGACGAAGCGCGCAGCGCGCTCGTCACGGCGACGCAGGCAAACCCGAACTACGGCCTCGCCTACGAGAACCTGGGCGACCTGTACCTGCGCCTCGCGGCCGAATCGTACAAGCGCGCGCGCGCGCTCGGCCGTACGAGCGGCGCGACCGCGCAGCGCCTTTCGGACCTGCAGAAGATCATCACGCCGCCGAAGGCGAAATCGGCGGCCGCGCCGGCATCGTCCGCGCGCGACTATTCGGAACGGGCGGCCGCGAACGTGACGACGACCACCCTGCCGCTTTCTCCGACGTTCCAGTTCGGCGGCCCGAGCGGTACGCTCGCGATGCCGCCTTACGTCGCGCCGTCGCAATAACGCGCTGCGGCGGCCGCGTCTTTCCTTCACCCACCCAGAGGACCGTTATGAAACGTCTGTTGCTGGCGCTCGGCAGCGCCGCCCTCCTCGCGACCGCCCCCGCGTTCGCGCAATCGGCCGCGACGCATCCCGTCGTGCAGCTGAAGACCACGCAGGGCGACATCCGCGTCGAGCTGTACCCGGAGAAGGCGCCGAAGACCGTCGCCAACTTCCTCGATTACGTGAAGGCGGGCCAGTACAACGGCACGATCTTCCATCGCGTGATCAAGGGCTTCATGATCCAGGGCGGCGGCTACAAGACGAACTTCGACGAGAAGCCGACCCGCGCGCCGATCCCGCTCGAGAGCAAGAACGGCCTGAAGAACGCGACGGGCACGATCGCGATGGCGCGCACGAGCGATCCGAACTCGGCGACCGCGCAGTTCTTCATCAACACCGTCGACAACGCCGGCCTCGACTATCCGAATCCGGACGGCAACGGCTACGCGGTGTTCGGCAAGGTCGTGTCGGGCATGGACGTCGTGAAGAAGATCGAAGCCACGCCGACGACGGTGCGCGGCCCGATGCGCGACGTGCCGGAAAAGCCGATCGTGATCGAATCAGCGGCGATCGTCTCGAAATAAGTCAGCCCGAACCTCCCGCGCGGCCGCGTCGTCCAGAGCGGCCGCGCGCCGTTTGAACCCTACCCATCAAAGGAATCATCATGGTCGAACTGCATACGAACCACGGCGTCATCAAGCTCGAACTCGACGACGCGAAGGCGCCGAAGACGGTCGAGAACTTCCTCAACTACGTGAAGAAGGGCCACTACGACGGCACGATCTTCCACCGCGTGATCAACGGCTTCATGATCCAGGGCGGCGGCTTCGAGCCGGGCCTGAAGCAAAAGCCGACCGATGCGCCGATCGACAACGAGGCGAACAACGGCCTGAAGAACGACACGTACACGATCGCGATGGCGCGCACGAACGATCCGCACTCGGCGACCGCGCAGTTCTTCATCAACGTGAACGACAACGACTTCCTGAACCACTCGTCGCCGACGCCGCAGGGCTGGGGCTACACGGTGTTCGGCAAGGTCGTCGAAGGCCAGGACGTCGTCGACAAGATCAAGGCCGTCAAGACGGGCAGCAAGGGCTTCCATCAGGACGTGCCGAACGACGACGTCGTGATCGAGAAGGCCGTCGCGGTCTGAACGCAGCGTAGAGCCACGAGGCGCCGGGATGCTGCAGGAAACGCCGCCGCGAAGCGTCTTTGCGGGTGTGCCGGGCGAGCGCGGGCTCGCGCACGCGGCACGCCCGTTCCTGTTCGTCTCCGATCTGCATCTGAGCGACGCGATTCCGCGCACGGTCGCCGCGTTCGAGCACTTCGTGCGCGTGACGGCCGACAGCGCGGATTCGGTTTTCATCCTCGGCGACCTGTTCGAATACTGGATCGGCGACGACATCCTCGATCACGATCCGTTCGCCGCGCGGATGGCCGCGCTGCTGCACACGTTCTCCGAGCGCGGCATCGCGCTCTACGTGATGCGCGGCAATCGCGACTTCCTGCTCGGCAAGCGCTTCATGAAGGCGGCGGGCGCGCTCCTGATTCCGGATCCGTCCGTCGTCGTCGCGTTCGGCAACCGCATCGCGCTCGCGCACGGCGACGCGCAATGCACGGCCGACCGCGGCTATCAATGGTTTCGCCGCTTCGCGCGCAACGGCGTCGCGCAGCGGCTCTTTCTCGCGTGGCCGTTCGCTTGGCGCCGCGCGCTCGCCGAGCGGATGCGCGCGTCGAGCGAGGCCGGCCGGATGCGTCCCGCATCGCCGCGCTACGACGTGACGCGCAAGGGCATCGCCGCCCTCTTCCGGCGCAGCGGCGCGCGCACGATCATCCACGGCCACACGCACAAGCCGGCGCGGCACGTCGAAGCGGGCGGCGTGCGCTGGGTGCTGCCGGACTGGGAGCTCGACCACGGGCCGCGTCGCGGCGGGTATCTGTGCGTCGATGCACAAGGGATCCGCGCGCTGCCGCTCGATTGAGCATCGCGTAGTCGAATCGGATGGAGCGATGGCTCCTCCGCCGTCGGCAGCCGCGCGAACGCCGTCACGCAATGCCGAGCCACGCAGCGCGCTCGCGCTCCGCGTTGGAAACGCGACGAACGATGCCGCAGACCGGCATCCAAGGTGCTCCAGGACAAGTGCGCGTCGAATGCGATGCCGATGACGCTTCGCAGCCACCTGAATATTACGGCGCGTTACGAACGTGCGCAGCGAGATCGCACGCGCAGCACGTCGATCACGAGACGCCCGGCGCCGCGCGCGACTCAGCGCTCGACCGCCTTCCCGTCGAGCGCCTTGCCCTCGAACGCCGCGGACAGACGACGCAAATCGAGCCGCGCACCGTCCGCCTCCTGCAGCGCGTCCAGATGGGCCCCCAGCCGCTCGAGCGCCGCGACGATCTCGTCGATCCGCTGCGCTTCCTTCGCCGCATGATCGATGAGGCCGTGAATCGCAAGCGACATCGGATCATCGGCGTTCGGCGTGATTCCGTACGCGCAGAACGCCGTGCGCTCGGGTATGCGCTTCGCATAGGCCGGCATCACGACCCGCGCCGGATTGCCGACTGCCGTGCCGCCCGCCGGCACCGGCTTCACGACGACCGCATTCGAGCCGATCTTCGCCCCCGCGCCGATCGTGAAGCCGCCCAGCACCTTCGCGCCGGCGCCGACGATCACGCCGCGCTCGAGCGTCGGGTGACGCTTCGCGCCGCGCGTAAGCGACGTCCCGCCGAGCGTCACGCCCTGGTAGATCGTGCAGTCGTCGCCGACGACGGCCGTCTCGCCGATCACGACGCCCATTCCGTGATCGATGAACACGCGCCGGCCGAGCGTCGCGCCCGGGTGGATCTCGATGCCGGTGAGGAGGCGGCCGACCTGCGACACGAACCGGCCGAGCCAGCGCCAGTCCGAGCGCCAGCATGCGTGCGCGATCCGATGGAACACGAGCGCGTGCAGCCCCGGATAGCACGTGAGCACTTCCCAGGCGCTGCGGGCGGCGGGATCGCGCTCGCGGATCGTGGCGACGTCCTCGCGAAGTCTCGTAAACATGGTGGTGACGATGGAAGAAGAAAGCCCGGTGCGCGGCCGCCGGGCGGAGCCGTTATCGTTTCGACAGCTTTGCTTATGACGTTTGGACGATTGTAGAACGGCCGTCGCGAGCGCGCAGCGGCTGCCGCGTTCTCCCTGCCACGGCCGCGGGTATAGGGCGCCGGCAAGCGAGCCGGCGCGTTCCGTCACTCGTCTCGCCCGGCGCCTGCGTCGCCCTCGTCGTCGCCCGCGCGCACCTCCGCACCGCCCGCATTCAACAGGATGTGCTTCGCGATCCCGCGCAAGATGTTCACCTCCTCGCGCTCAAGCCCCGTTCGCGCGAAAAGCCGCCGCAGCCGCGGCATCAGCTTCTTCGGATTGCGGGGATCGAGGAAGTCGAGCGCGATCAGCGCATTCTCCAGATGAACGAACATCCGCTCGATCTCGTCGCTTTGCGCGAGCGTGCCGAGCGCGGCGTCCCGCGGCATGACGGACGCGTCGTCTTCGAGCAGCGCGACGCGCAACTCGTACGCGAGCACCTGCACCGCCTGCGCGAGATTGAGCGAGCTGTACGCGGGGTTCGCCGGGATGTGCGCGATCGCGCTGCAGCGATCGACATGCTCGTTCGACAGGCCCGTGCGCTCGTTGCCGAATACGAGCGCGATGTCGCCCGTTTGCAACTGGCGGCGGGCACTCGCGGCGGCCGCACGCGGCGCGAGCCGCGGCGGCCCGTACTCGCGCGAACGCGCGGTGAGCGCGATCGACCACTGCACGCCGTTCAGCGCATCGGCGAGTGTGGGTACCACGTGTGCGGACGCGAGCACGTCGTCGGCGCCGCTCGCCATCGCGAGCGCTTCCGGATCGCTCTGCACGTGCGGCACGCGCGGCGCGACGAGTACGAGGCGTGAAAAACCCATCGTTTTCAGCGCGCGCGCCGCCGCGCCGACGTTGCCGGGGTGACTCGGCTCGACGAGCACGAAGCGCGTCGACGTAAACCCGCCGCGCGCGGACCGCGTCGGACGGGATGGGGCCGCGCCGGCGGACGGCGCGAACGGTTTCTGCTGAGATTCCAAGACGTTCATTCGACTAATCGGGATGCCGGTATGGTATCGCCAACTCGCGGACAAACCCACTCGTCCGAACGGCCGATCGAACGGCATACGCTACCGTTTCGCAAAAAAGCGCCGCGAGTCGGGTAAAATTGCGCTCTTGACGCGGCGCCCACGCTGTTCGGCCCGCCCCCCGCTCTTTGCCAATTCGTCTTCCGTCGGCGAAACGCCCGCCTGCCGCCCCATGCGCGCCCGGCGTCGTTTCGCTGGTTCGATCACCACTCGTGGCGGCCCCGCGCCGCCGGCTTCAGGATTCAGGCCCATGCATCCCATGCTCAACATCGCTGTCAAGGCCGCTCGCCGCGCCGGACAGATCATCAATCGCGCATCGCTCGATCTCGATCTGATCGAGATCCGCAAGAAGCAGCAGAACGATTTCGTGACGGAAGTCGACAAGGCCGCGGAAGACGCGATCATCGAAACGCTGAAGACCGCCTACCCCGACCACGCGATCCTCGCCGAGGAATCCGGCGAGTCGGGCAACGAATCCGAATTCCAGTGGATCATCGATCCGCTCGACGGCACGACGAACTTCATCCACGGCTTCCCGTACTACTGCGTGTCGATCGCGCTCGCGCACAAGGGCGTCGTCTCGCAAGCGGTGGTCTACGATCCCAACCACAACGACCTTTTCACCGCGACGCGCGGCCGCGGCGCGTACCTGAACGACCGCCGCATCCGCGTGGGACGGCGCGACCGCCTCGCCGACGCGCTGATCGGCACGGGCTTTCCGTTTCGCGAGAAGGACGGCCTCGACGCGTACGCGCGCCTCTTCGCCGACATGACGCAAGCTTGCACCGGGCTGCGCCGCCCGGGCGCGGCCGCGCTCGACCTCGCCAACGTCGCGGCGGGCCGTCTCGACGGCTTCTTCGAGCAAGGCATCAACGTGTGGGACGTCGCGGCGGGCAGCCTGCTCATCACCGAGGCGGGCGGCCTCGTCGGCAACTACACGGGCGATTCCGACTTCCTGCATCAGCGCGAGATCGTCGCCGCGAACCCGAAGATCTACGCGCAGATGATCCCGATCCTGAACCGCTACACGCATACGCGGCCGGCGGAAGAATGAGCGACGTGGTCGCAGCCGCGTGACGCAAGTCGCCGCGGCGACGAGATCCGGCGGCCCGCGGCACTTCGAGCAGCCGCGGGCCGTTTCATTTTCAGGCGTGCGCGATCGGGCCGGATTGCGCCGCCGACGACGCCCTCCATCTACTCTGCATCGCCAGAAAACGCTCGCGAGCGCGCGGCATCGCCACAAAGAAACCGGCTGGCATGCGCCCGCCGGCCGGCATGCGACATCGCGACGCGAACTGCAGAAATCGCGCTCGAGCCATCTGCTTCATCGGCCGGCGTTACCGAACGGCAAAGCCTCCCATCGATGTGCCCGGCTGGCAAGTGCTCGCGTAGATATAGACCTGCTTGCCCATCACGAACGCCGAATTGATGAGCGGATACGCATCCTTGTTTCCGTTCAAGTAGGACAGGTTGCCGACGGTGACCTCCATGACCCCGTTGTTGTCGATGAAGAGCTTGTTGATCGTGCCCGACGTGCACAACGTATCCGCGTGCGCATAGGACGAAGCCAGAAGCAAGGCTGAAACGATAGCAGCGAGAGTCTTTTTCATTTCATTCTCCTTAATAAAAAGACGATATTGCGATTGAAATGCCGACTACATGCACACTTGCACTACTCAATCAACTCCACCAACACTTAGACACTCGAATATTCGTCGCCGGTCGATGCGCGGCCGGATCCGGCCTTCATGGATCGCGCGCGTCCGGCTCGCACGCGTAGCGCTCGAAGTTTGCGGACGAGACAGGACTGCCCCCCGACTCCATGGACGCGTCGTGCATTGCGATGGACTCCGAATGCCGCGACTCACGGCTGCGCCGCATTCACGATCGGCGCAGCCTGCGTCGGCAATAGGAAATTACGAATCCGTCATCGTCGCGCGATCGATCGCAAAGCGAACCACCCTGCGCATTCGCATCGAGCGCGACCCGACAAACCGAAACGATTCGATGAGACATCATGAATCCCCTTTTTTCACGGGAGACTGCCTATATGCGCGACAACGTCGCGTCGTTCTATTAATCGATTTTCCCGTTACTTCCCCGACCTCATCCGAATTCATGCCGTCTCGACATGATCAACCATGCCGAGCGGCAAATATCGGCGCCTGGAACAATTTCATTTCGGAAGAAACTCCGGACAACGCCGCATTCCAATTTTTCATCGGCCAACACCGCACGGCCTGCATTCGATCGATACGTTGACCGGACGATTTCACCATTTCGTCTCATATTTTTTGATATCGGCCACGCATCTCGCGACGCATCCGATTTCGGCGCTCGATGGAGACTATTATCTCCACACCAGCAAGACCAATAATATTATCTTATTCAGCAGATATATCGATAGCATTCGACGCCAATCGATCACGAAACAGACAATATAAACACGACCATGCAAATATTCATCGCACATGCGAAAGAAAATAATCAATAATTCGATTACAAATTCAATGCGCGATGCATCAATCGCATATTTGAATTCACGCCCGGGAATTGGTGGGCAATCACCCCGAACGCATGCAATGCACGTTCACGAGAGCAATGCGCGCTTGGAAAGCGTTCGCACGTGCATAAGCGCGGCGGCCGATCGAAGTCGCGGCTCGTTGTGTCTCGGCGAAGCACCGAGACCGCCTCGATTGATGAAGCATCCCGAATCGGGCGCGAACGATGGCCGCTCCTGGCGAACCGACCGCAGCCGTACCGTCAAAGCCGCGCGTGTGCAATGGCGAATCTTGCCTTCCGCCCGAGTCGATATCTGACGGACGCAGAATGCCGCGCCGGCCCGCCATTTCGACGTGCGGCGCGTACGAATCGGCGCTGCGCGAACGCGTTAGCCGTCCAGCCAGCTTCGCGCGGTGGCCCGACAAGGTAAACTCTCACCCAATTCCGCATACGCAGACAGATATCCGCAAGATGGCCACCCAAATCGACGCCTCCTCCGACGCAGCGGCAACGGCCGCCGCGCAGCACACGCCAATGATGCAGCAGTACCTTCGCATCAAGGCCGACCATCCCGACACGCTCGTGTTCTACCGGATGGGCGATTTCTACGAGCTCTTCTTCGAAGACGCGGAAAAAGCCGCGCGCCTGCTCGACCTGACGCTCACGCAACGCGGCGCGTCCGCTGGCACCCCGATCAAGATGGCGGGCGTGCCGCATCACGCGATTGAGCAATACCTCGCGAAGCTCGTGAAATTCGGCGAATCCGCGGCGATCTGCGAACAGATCGGCGATCCGGCGACGTCGAAGGGCCCTGTCGAGCGCAAGGTCGTGCGCGTCGTCACGCCGGGCACGCTGACGGATGCCGCGCTGCTGTCCGACAAGAGCGACGTGTTCCTGCTCGCGCTTTGCCTCGGGCACAACAAGCGCGGCGTCGCTTCGAACATCGGACTCGCCTGGCTCAATCTCGCGAGCGGCGCACTGCGGCTCGCCGAGATCGCGCCGGACCAGCTCGGCGCGGCGCTCGAGCGCATCCGGCCCGCCGAGCTCCTCGCGGCGGACGGCGCGATCGAATCGGTGCCCGCCGGCATGGGCGCGATCACGCGCGTGCCCGCGTGGCACTTCGACATCGCGTCGGGCACGCAGCGCCTGTGCGACCAGCTCGACGTCGCGAGCCTCGACGGCTTCGGCGCGCAGGCGCTCACGAGCGCTTGCGGCGCGGCAGGCGCACTGCTGATCTACGCAGCGGCCACGCAAGGCCAGCAGTTGCGCCACGTGCGCAGTCTCAAAGTGGAAAACGAATCCGAATACATCGGGCTCGATCCGTCGACGCGGCGCAATCTCGAACTCACCGAGACGCTGCGCGGCACCGAATCGCCGACGCTCTATTCGCTGCTCGACACCTGCTGCACCGCGATGGGCAGCCGCCTGCTGCGCCATTGGCTGCATCATCCGCCGCGCGCGTCGGTCGCGGCGCAAGCGCGCCACCAGGCAATCGGCGCACTGCTCGATGCGCCCGCGAACGCGAGCCTCGACAACCTGCGCTCGGCGCTGCGGCAGATCGCCGACGTCGAGCGGATCACCGGCCGTCTCGCGCTCCTGTCCGCGCGGCCGCGCGATCTGTCGAGCCTGCGCGACACGTTCGCCGCCCTTCCCGCACTGCGCGAGCGCGTCGCCGAAATCGCGCCGAACGCACCGGCGCTCGGCCGCCTCGAAGCCTCGCTCGAGCCGCCCGCCGGCTGTCTCGATTTGCTTGCGCGCGCGATCGCGGCCGAGCCGGCTGCGATGGTCCGCGACGGCGGCGTAATTGCTCGCGGCTACGACGCGGAGCTCGACGAACTGCGCGACATCTCCGAGAACTGCGGCCAGTTCCTGATCGACCTCGAAACGCGCGAGCGCGCACGCACGGGCATCTCGAACCTGCGCGTCGAGTACAACAAGGTGCACGGCTTTTATATCGAAGTCACGCGCGGCCAAACCGACAAGGTGCCCGACGACTATCGCCGTCGCCAGACGCTCAAGAACGCGGAGCGCTACATCACGCCCGAGCTGAAGACGTTCGAGGACAAGGCGCTGTCCGCGCAGGAGCGCGCGCTCGCCCGCGAACGTGCGCTTTATGACGGCGTGCTGCAAGCGCTGTTGCCGCACATCGAAGGCTGCCAGCGCGTCGCAAGCGGCCTCGCGGAACTCGACTTGCTCTCGGCGTTCGCCGAACGGGCCCGCACGCTAGACTGGGTCGCACCGGAATTCACCGACGAGATCGGCATCGAGATCGATCAGGGCCGCCACCCAGTCGTCGAAGCGCAGGTCGAGCAGTTCATCGCGAACGATTGCGCGCTGAACACGGATCGCAAGCTGCTTCTCATCACCGGTCCGAACATGGGCGGTAAATCGACGTTCATGCGACAGACGGCACTCATCGCGCTGATGGCGTACGTCGGCAGCTACGTGCCGGCGAAAGCGGCCCGCTTCGGTCCGATCGACCGCATCTTCACGCGAATCGGCGCGGCGGACGATCTCGCGGGCGGCCGCTCGACGTTCATGGTCGAAATGACGGAAGCCGCGGCAATCCTGAACGACGCGACGCCGCAAAGCCTCGTGCTGATGGACGAAATCGGCCGCGGCACGTCGACGTTCGACGGCCTCGCGCTCGCGTGGGCGATCGCGCGCCACCTGCTGTCGCACAACCGCTGCTACACGTTGTTCGCGACGCACTACTTCGAGCTCACGCAGTTGCCGGCCGAATTCCCGCAAGCGGCAAACGTGCACCTGTCGGCGGTCGAGCACGGCCATGGCATCGTGTTCCTGCATGCGGTCGAAGAAGGTCCGGCGAACCAGAGCTACGGGCTGCAGGTCGCTCAGCTCGCGGGCGTTCCGGCACCGGTGATTCGCGCCGCTCGCAAGCATCTCGCGCACCTCGAGCAGCAGTCCGCCGCACAAGCGACGCCGCAACTCGACCTCTTCGCCGCGCAACCGTCCGTCGACGAACCCGAATACGACGACGAGCCGCCGGCGGCCACGCCGCACCCGGCGCTCGAACGCCTGCTCGGGCTCGATCCGGATGACTTGAAGCCGCGCGATGCACTCGACCTGCTCTACGAGCTGCATGCGCTCGCTCGCTCAGGCGCGACGGATGCGCAACGCTGACGACACCGCGCGGCGCGCGGCGTTTCGCTCGCGTCTCGCCGCGTTCGCGCTCGCCTGCGCACTTGCCGGCGGCGCACCGGCGGCCGCGCCCGCGTCGCGGGCTGTCGGCGAGCCGTACACGTTCGCGGTGCTGTCCGGCGTGATCGCGTCCGCGGACGACGAGCCGCATGCTCGGCGCCTGCTCGATGCGATCGCGCGCGACCGCTCGGTGTCGTTCATCGTCTACGAAGGCAATCTGAAGGGACCGAAGGAAGCCTGCCGCGATCAGTTGTACGAGCAGCGCAACGTGCTGCTCACGACGTCGCGCGTCCCGCTCGTGCTGCTGCCCGGCCAGTTCGACTGGGCCGCATGCGGCACGCGCGACGCCGGCGCGTACGACCCCGTCGAGCGGCTCGATTTCCTGCGTCAGAACGTCTTCTCCGAGCCGGCATCGCCCGGCGCGAATCCGTTGCCGCTCACGCGCGAAAGCGAAGTGGCGCGCTTTCATCCGTATCGGGAAAATGTCCGCTGGGTCCGCGACGACACGGTGTTCATCGGCCTGAACGCGCCCGGCCCGAACAATCGCTATCTGACGGCGGGCGGCCGCAACGGCGAGTTCGAAGATCGCGTCATCGCGAACGCGTTCTGGATCGATCATGCGGCCGAGTACGCGAAGCGCCGCGGCGCGCGCGCGCTCGTGATCTTTCTCGAAGGCGATCCTCAGTTCGAACGCTATCAACGTTCGGAGCGCTTCGGATGGCTGCGCTTCAACCGCCCTCGCGTACGCGACGGCTTTCGTGAATTCAAGCGTGCATTGGTGAAAGCCGCGGCGGTCTTTCGCGGCTCGATCGTCGTCGTGCATCCGAGCGGCGAGCCGCTCGCGAACGGCTTCAGGATCGACCGTCCGCTACGCGACGACAAAGGGGATCTTGTCGGCAATCTGACGC
Organism: Burkholderia oklahomensis C6786; assembly: GCF_000959365.1. Classification (NCBI taxonomy): domain Bacteria; kingdom Pseudomonadati; phylum Pseudomonadota; class Betaproteobacteria; order Burkholderiales; family Burkholderiaceae; genus Burkholderia; species Burkholderia oklahomensis. Next base: position 3,151,153 of record NZ_CP009555.1, on the reverse strand, counting down.
GCATCGCGATCGCACCGCGCGCGCGTCTGAATCAATGGGTGCGGATCGGCGTCGACCCGGCGAAGCAGCCGATGTTCAACGTGAGCGTGCAGACCGTGCCGAAGCATCTGCCTCAACCGCCTGCGCTGCCTGTCGTGCCGCATGACGACACGCCGCTGCCCGAGATGCCGGAGATTCCGGCACCGCCGACGTTACCGGATTCAGGTGCGAGCGGCGCGGAGCCGCCCGGCTATGATGAATGGCATGGCGCGCACGACGACCATTACGATCACCGTGCGTCAGGCGCGACACCTGGCCAGCCGCCAGGCGCCCCCCGCCCGGCTCAATGCAGGGTGCGCACTGAACCGTTGCCGTCGTTGTCGTTTTCGTCGTCATCGTCCTCGTCGACGATTTCGAGCCCCTCCGCGCCGTGCGCGTGCTCATGTTCGATCTCGTCTTCCGTCGCTTCGCGCACGTCCTTGACGGTCAACGAGAAGCGCAGCGCCATTCCGGCGAGCGGGTGATTGCCGTCGAGGACGACCTTGTCCTCCGCGATATCGGTCACGGTGTAGACCAGCGAGTCGATTTCCTCGTCACCGTCTTCCGGCGTGCCTTCGAACTGCATACCGACTTCGAGCGGCTCGGGAAAACGGTCGCGCGGCTCGATCTTCACGAGTTCAGGATCGTAATCGCCGAACGCATCCTGCGGCTCCAACTGGATTTGCGCTTGATAGCCGGGTTCCTGGCCGTCGAGTTGTTCCTCGATCTTGGGGAACGTGCCATCATAGCCGCCGTGCAGATAAACCATCGGCTCATCGCTCTCCTCGATCAGATTGCCTTGCGCATCCGACAGCTTGTAAGCGACCGATACGACAGTGTTTTTTGCAATTTTCATCCAATTCTCCCAAGTACAACAGTCATTATACGATGCCCAAACGGCCACCACCCGAACCGTCCGGCCGTGTGCGCGAACGCACCCGCGCGCCGCTGTCCGAGGTGCCGACTCAGCTTCTCGGCAATCTCACGCCTGCGCAATTCATGCGCCGATATTGGCAGAAAAAGCCGCTCCTCATTCGCCAGGCCATTCCCGACATCGCACCGCCGCTGTCACGCGACGCGCTGTTCGAGCTCGCGAGCGACTACGACGTCGAGTCGCGGCTCATCACCCATTTTCGTAACAGATGGCAACTGGAGCACGGTCCGTTCGAGCCAGAGAATCTGCCGTCCGCGAAGCGCCGCGAATGGACGCTCCTCGTGCAGGGGCTCGATTTGCATGACGACCGCGCACGCTCGCTGCTCGAGCGTTTTCGCTTCATTCCGGACGCACGCCTCGACGACCTGATGATCTCGTACGCGACGGACGGCGGCGGCGTCGGCCCGCATTTCGACTCGTACGACGTGTTCCTGCTTCAGGTGCACGGCAAGCGCCGCTGGCGGATCGGCGCGCAGCGGGATCTGTCGCTGCAGGAAGGATTGCCGCTCAAGGTCCTCGAGCACTTCGAGCCGACCGACGAATGGGTGCTCGAACCCGGCGACATGCTGTATCTGCCGCCGCACGTCGCGCACGACGGCGTCGCGATCGGCGAGTGCATGACGTGCTCGATCGGCTTCAGAGCCCCGTCCGCAGGCGAATTGCGCACACAGTTCCTCTACCACCTGGCCGAGCGCGGCGGCTTGCGCACGGGCGCGCGCGACGACGCGCCGTACCGCGATCCGGCGCAGTCCGCGGTCGACGCCCCGGCGATGCTGCCCTCGGCAATGGTCGAGCGCGTCGCCGCGATGCTCGCCGGGATCAAATGGGACGAGCGCGATATTGGCGATTTTCTCGGCTGCTACTTGAGCGAGCCAAAATCGAACGTCGTTTTCGAGCCCCCTGCCCGGCGGCTGGGCGAAGCCGCGTTCGCGGCCCAGGCCGCGCGCCGCGGCATCCGACTCGACAGGAAAGCGGCGTTGTTGTATAACGCGCGCTCGTACTTCATCAACGGTGACGCGTATCCGCTCGCAACTGCGGCAAAATGGCTGCCGGAACTGGCCGATACGCGCCAGATGGAGGCGAAACGGTTTGTAACACTCTCCCAGGCCCCCTCCATGACAGCCTTGCTGCACGAATGGTATTGTGCGGGCTGGATACGGGTGGGCAACATGGAGTAAAGTTGCCCGGCCGTACACCCATGCAAATGCGTGTTTTTGTATGGGAAAGACAACGTATTGACCCCGCATTTGTCGACGGTCGATAGGAAAGTGCATATAATTTCCGCCCAAGCCGTAGGGAAGATTCACGCTCTAGAAGTGCATCTCCACCAGCGGCCCAGGTCGGTGTTGGAGCACATTACCGGTATCGTTTCGCGCTGTTGCTTACCTTTAACCATAAAAGGACGTGATCATGAAGAAATCCCTCCTCGTAGCTTCCCTGTTGGCTGCCGTTGCACTGGCTGCGTGCAACAAGAGCTCCGAGCAAGCTGCTTCGTCGGCTGCTAGCGACGCTACCGCCGCCGCTGCTTCGGCTGCCTCGGGCGTTGCCGCTGCTGCTTCGGAAGCGGCTTCGGGCGTTGCTGCCGCTGCGAGCGATGCAGCTGCTGCTGTGGCGTCGGCTGCTTCGGCAGCGACGGCTGCTCCGGCTTCGGGCGCAAGCCAGTAAGTCGCGTCAGCATCAGCTGAAAAAAAACCGGCCCGCGGGCCGGTTTTTTTACGTCTTCAGCACGACTTTCCTGCGGCCTCACGGCCCTTTGCCCGGGCCCGTAACGCCGCAGCGGATGCGTGCGCCCGCCGACGTCAGGTCAGCGCAGGCTGAGCCAGCCGAAGCCGTCGTCCTGAGACGCGACGAGCACGTCGCCCGCGCCTCCCCCCAATGCCGCCGACAGCGCCGTTTGCGCGAGCGCCGGCGAATTGTTCTGCTGACTCAGATGCGCGGCCACCAGATGGCGCAGCCGGCTGCGATCGAGCTCGGCTAGGATGGCCGCCGCCGCATCGTTGCTCAGATGGCCGCGGGGGCCGCCGATACGCGCCTTCAGCGACGCCGGGTAGCGGCTCGCCGCGAGCATCGCGACATCGTGGTTCGCTTCGAGCACGAGACCGTCACAGCCGCCCAGGACGGCGCCGATGTGCGGCGTCGACATGCCGACGTCAGTCAGCACGCCGAGGCGCGCCGCGCCGTCGCTGAAGACAAACTGGAGCGGCTCGCGCGCGTCGTGCGGGACCGTATAGGGCAGCACGCACAGATCGCCGAGCGCCGCCTCGTCGCCGCTCCAGAGGACGTGGAGGTCGACGTCGGCGTCGTCCGCGCCGACCGCGCGCGCGGTGCCCCAGCTCATGTACAGCGGCAGCGATGCGCGGCGGGCGAGCGTCAGCGCGCAGCCGACGTGGTCGCCGTGTTCGTGGGTAACGAGGATCGCGTCGAGCTCGTCGACGCGCAAATCGAGGCGCGCGAGCCGGCGTTCGAGCTCTTTCGCCGAGAAGCCGCAGTCGAGCAGGACGCGCGTCGTCGTCGCGCCATTCGACGCTTCGACAACGAGCGCATTTCCTTCGCTGCCGCTTCCGAGGCTCGCGAATCGCACGCGCTTAGTTCAACTGCGCGTGCAGCAGCGAGATGAGCCGCTGCGCGTCGGACGAGCTGTCGATCTGGCCGTTCGCGTCGACGACGGCCACTTGCGTCTTCGCGTCGCCCTGCGGACGCACGTTGACGAGGAACTCCTTGCCCTGCTTCGCGGCCGTCGGACCGCCGTAGAACAGCTTGCCGAACAGGCCGTCGCGCTTCAGCTCTTCCATCGAATTCGCATAGCGCACGTAGTAGAGGCCCTTCGCGCGATCGCGGTTGTCGACCGTGAAGTTCGTCCGGTCGAGCGCAAGGCCGACACGCAGCCACGCGCGGTCGAACGATTCAGCCAGATCGAGCGTCGACGCGCCGGCATCGGTGCCGACGACGGTCGCGGGCGCCGTCGCCGGGCGCGCATCGGCGAGCAACTGCTTCGCCTGCGCATCGGTCAGACCGAATTTCTCCATCAGCTTCGCGAGAAACACCGCTTCGAGCACCGGGTTGCGCGGACGCTCCTCCCAGCGCGACGACGTGCCGCCCTGCGCGCCCGTCAGCTTCTCTTCCATCGCGCTATGCGTGATCGAGATGTCGGTATTGCCGCCCGAGGTGCGCGTGACGAGCGTGCGGAAGCGATCGCGGGTGCCCGACGAATAGGCGAAATCGATCACGCGGCCGATCGTGCGGCGAAACCAGTCGTCGGGGATGTTCGCGCGGTTTTCCGCCCAGTCGGTCGCCATGATGCCGGTCGAGGGCGCGTCCGTCTTCAGCACGAAGCCGTTGTCCTGCCAGAACTCCTTCAGCTGCGGCCAGAGCTGCTCGGGCGTGCGGCCGTCGACGACGAGCCAGCGGCGGTCGCCGTCGCGCTCGACGTGCATCCCGAACGGATCCTGCGCGCTCGGCTGCCCTTCCGTCGTGTTGCCCGCGGCCGTCACCGCGCGCGTCGGCGCGGAGCCCAGGCCCGAATTCGTCGGCGGCGCGACGTACGACGGGCTGAGCGGCACGGCCGTCAGATCCTGCGGCACCTGCAGCGGCGGCGCCGAGCCGGTCGACTTGTAGTTGACCCGGTCGGGCGCGAGATAGTCGTTCAGCGTGTCGCAGCCGGCGAGTGCGCCCAGCGCGAGCGCCAGCACCGAAATCTGGATCGCGCGAGAGGAAAAGGCGGAATGTTTCATGAAGTCCTTCGTCTTGCTAGAACGCGTGTCACGCACGACGCCGGGAGCGGCCGGGTCGGTGTCGGATCGATCGGGATGCGGCGCGGCCGCACGGGCGGCCGCGTCCGGCCTCACAGGAGGCCGGCCTCGCGAAGCGCGCTGCGCACGGCTTCGTGGCAGCGCTCGTCGAGGGGCGTGAGCGGCAGGCGGATGCCGCCCGCGATCTTGCCCATCTGTTGCAGCGCCCACTTCACGGGAATCGGGTTCGCCTCGATGAACAGATTCTTGTGCAGCGCCAGGAGCTTCATGTGAATCTCGCGCGCCGTCTTCGCGTCGGCGGCGAGCGCCGCGCGGCACAGTTCGCTCATCGCGCGCGGCGCGACGTTCGCCGTCACCGAGATGTTGCCGTGGCCGCCCAGGAGCATCAGCGCGATCGCGGTCGGATCGTCGCCGCTGTAGATCGAGAACTGCGCGGGCGCCGCCTTGATCAGCTGCGCGGCGCGATCGATATTGCCCGTCGCGTCCTTCACGCCGATGATGCCCGGCACCTGCGCGAGGCGCAGGATCGTTTCGTTCGACATGTCGGCGACGGTGCGGCCGGGCACGTTGTACAGGATCACCGGCAGGTCGACCGCTTCGGCGATCGCCTTGAAGTGGCGGTACATCCCTTCCTGCGTCGGCTTGTTGTAATACGGCACCACTTGCAGCGTCGCGTCGGCGCCCACCGCCTTCGCGTGCTTCGACAGCTCGATCGCCTCGGCCGTCGAGTTGCCGCCCGCGCCGGCGACGATCGGAATCCGCTTCGCCGCGTGCTTGACCGCGGTTTCGATCATGAGGACGTGCTCGTCGACCGAAAGCGTCGCCGATTCGCCGCTCGTGCCGACCACGACGAGGGCATCCGTCCCCTCTTCGATGTGCCAGTCAATCAGCTTGCGGAAGGCCGCCAGATCGAGGCCGCCGTCCTCGAGCATCGGGGTGACGATCGCGGGGACGCTGCCGCGGATTTGAATGCCGTCTTGAGTGCCGTTAGCCATGAAACAAACGCGATGAAAAATCGGTAAAAGTCGATTGTAGCGGATTAGTCTGCCAGTCCGTAACGCGGAAATCCCGCCCCTGCCTCCGGCGCTGCGCGCTCGCGCACTGCGCAGATTCGTTGGACGAATGCGTCGCGCGGCGCGGCCAGGAATCCGTCCTCGAACGCGACGACGCGCAACTGCCCGCGCACCGCGTCGAGCAACTCGCCCGGCGCGAGCAGGAACGCAGGGTTGGACGGCTTGCCGACCGTTTGGTTGCCTTGCGCGAACGTCTCGTACAGCAGCACCCCGCCCGGCGCGACTGCGGCGACGAGACGCGGCAGCAGCGGACGATGCAGATAATGCGTCACGACGACCGCGGCGAAGCGCGCGTCGTCGGCGAGCGGCCAACGCGCGCCCTCGAGATCGGCCGCCTGCGCAGCGACGCCCGGCAGCGCGCCGAGCGACGCGAGCGCGGCCGGGTCGCGCTCGAGCGCGCACACCGGATGGCCGCGCTCGGCGAACCAGCGCGCGTGCCGGCCGTGGCCCGCGGCGACGTCGAGCACCGCGCCGCCCGCCGGCACCAGACGCGACCACTCGCGCACCCACGCCGACGGCTCGGCCGTCGCGCCGTGCGAGCCCGCGTGCGGCGCGCCGTCGACCGCAATCGTCAGCACTTTCAACTGTACGACAGTCCCATCGCCTCGCGCACGTCGCGCATCGTCTCGGTCGCGTACTTGCGCGCCTTGTCGCAGCCGTCGGCGACGATCGCGCGCAGCAGTGACGGATCGTCCATATACTTCTGCGCGCGCTCGAGCATCGGCTGCTGTTCACGCAGAATCCCTTCGACGACCGGCTGCTTGCAGTCGAGACAGCCGATGCCCGCCGAGCGGCAGCCCTGCTGCACCCACTGATGCGTCGCCTCGTCGGTATAGACCTGGTGGAGCTGCCAGACCGGGCACTTGTCCGGATCGCCCGGATCGGTGCGGCGCACGCGCGCGGGATCGGTCGGCATCGTGCGGACCTTCTTCGTGATCGTCTCCGCGTCCTCGCGCAAGCCGATCGTGTTGCCGTACGACTTCGACATCTTCTGGCCGTCGAGGCCGGGCATCCGCGACGCCGCGGTCAGGAGCGCCTGCGGCTCGACGAGGATGATCTTGCGCGCGCCTTCGAGATAGCCGAACAGCCTCTCGCGGTCGCTCATCGACAGGCTCTGCGACTCCTGCAGCATCGCGCGCGCCTGTTCGAGCGCCTCGTCGTCGCCTTCCTGCTGATACGCGTTGCGCAGCTCGTGATAGAGCTTCGCGCGCTTGCCGCCCAGCTTCTTCGCCGCTTCGAGCGCCTTCTCCTCGAAGCCCGGCTCGCGGCCGTACAGGTAGTTGAAGCGGCGCGCGATCTCGCGCGTCATCTCGACGTGCGGCACCTGATCCTCGCCGACCGGCACGAGCGAGCCGCGGTACAGCAGGATGTCGGCCGCCATCAGCACCGGGTAGCCGAGGAAGCCGTACGTCGACAGATCCTTGTCCTTCAGCTTCTCCATCTGCTCCTTGTAGGTCGGCACGCGCTCGAGCCAGCCGAGCGGCGTGCTCATGCCGAGCAGCAGCGCGAGCTCCGCGTGCTCGGGCACCTTGCTCTGGATGAAGAGCGTCGCCTGCGCCGGGTCGATGCCCGACGCGAGCCAGTCGATCAGCACGTCCCACACGTTCTTCTCGATCACCTCGGGCGTTTCGTAGTGCGTCGTCAGCGCGTGCCAGTCGACGACGCAGAAGAAGCACGGGTACTCGGACTGCAGCTTGACCCAGTTCTTCAGCACGCCGTGATAGTGGCCGAGGTGGAGCGACCCCGTGGGTCGCATGCCGGAAAAGATACGGTCTGGGAACATGATTGTCGTTAGAAAAGCGAGGCGAAAGGAGTCAGGATGGCCGTCACGACGGCGTAGCCGGCGCCCACCAGCGGCCGCAGCCAGAATTTCGTCAAGAGCCCCGTCGCGACGAGCGCGAGCACGATGAAGAAGCCGTACGGCTCGAGCCGCGACAGCGCGATCGATTGCTTCGGCGGCAGCAGCGCCGCGAGAACGCGCCCGCCGTCGAGCGGCGGCAGCGGAAAGAGGTTCAGCACCGCGAGCACGAGATTCACGCCGACGCCCGCGCCCGCCATCCGCGTGAAAAACGGCTCGTCGACCGCGAGCGCGGCGAGGCCGATGCTCACGAAGCCCCACAGGAGCGCCTGCACGAAGTTGCAGCCCGGCCCCGCGAGCGCGACCCACAGGCTGCCCCAGCGCGGATCGCGCAGATTGCGGAACGTGACGGGCACGGGCTTCGCATAGCCGAACAGGAACGCGCCGCTCGTCAGGAAGTACAGCACGAGCGGAATCACGATCGTGCCGAACGGATCGATGTGGCGCATCGGGTTGAACGACACGCGGCCCATCATGTACGCGGTGTTGTCGCCGAGCAGGCGAGCGACGTAGCCGTGGGCAGCCTCGTGCAGCGTGATCGCGAAGACCACGGGAAGCGCATAGACGGCAATCGTCTGTATCAGGGAAGAAGCATTCATATCGCGCTATTGTAACAAGCGGGAAACGCGCGAACGGCGCGCGTGCATGCGGACCGAAACGGCGGCCGCTCCGAAGCGCCGGGACGGCGCGGCGCCGCTCACGCGGCGAGACCGAACGGCTCGAGCGGGCCGCGCCCCGCCCGCACGAGCTGCGGCTCGTCGCCCGTCAGGTCGATCACGGTCGACGGCTCGCGCGGGCACGCGCCGCCGTCGATCACGAGGTCGGCCTGCTTTTCGAGACGCGTGCGGATTTCCTCCGGGTCGTTGAGCGGCTCGTCGTCGGGCGACAGGATCAGCGTCGTGCCGAGGAGCGGCTGGCCGAGCGCCTCGAGCAGCGCGAGCGTGATCGCGTGCGCGGGCACGCGCAGCCCGATCGTCTTGCGCGACGGGTGCGACAAGCGCCGCGGCACCTCCTTCGTCGCCTGCAGGATGAACACGTACGGCCCCGGCGTCACCGACTTGATGAGCCGATATTGCCGGTTGTCGACCATCGCGAACGTCGCGAGCTCGGACAGATCGCGCACGAGCAGCGACAGGTGCTGCTTCTCGTCGAGCCCGCGGATGCGGCGCACGCGCTCGACCGCGTCCTTGTCGTCGAGATGGCACGCGAGCGCGTAGCTCGAATCGGTCGGCAGCGCGATCACGCCGCCGCCCCGCACGATTTCGGCCGCCTGCTTGACGAGGCGCGGCTGCGGATTATCCGGGTGAATCCTGAAGAATTGGGACATGGGGACAGAGGGTATGGATCGGCGCGCACGCCGGCCTGCGGCCGGACGCGCTGCCGGCAAACGCCGCTACAGCCAGCGTTCCCAGACGGGTTTGAGATCGGACGGCAGCGGCGGCAGGCTGCCGAGTTCGGTGCGCCCTTCGCCCGGCGCGTGGAAATCGGAGCCGCGCGACGCCTCGAAGCCGAAGCGACGCGCGACGTCCGCGTACTCGCGGTACTGATCGGGCGTGTGGCTGCCCGTCACGACCTCGATCGCGACGCCGCCCAGATCGATGAACTCGCCGAAGAACGCGTCGAATTCGACGGGCGTGTACGCATAGCGGCCCGGATGCGCGACGACCGCCTCGCCGCCCGACTGCCGGATCCACGCGACCGCGTCGGACAGCTTGGCCCAGCGGTGCGCGACGTAGCCCGGCTTGCCGTCGCCGAGGTAGCGGTCGAACACGTCGGCCGTCGACGCCGCATAACCCTTGTCGACGAGAAAGCGCGCGAAGTGCGTGCGCGAGATCAGGTCGGGATTCGAGACATGCTCGAGCGCGCCTTCGTAAGCCCCTTCGATGCCGACCGCAGCAAGCGCGTCGCCGATCGCGACCGCGCGCGCCGCGCGGCCGTTGCGCGTCCGGTAGAGGCCGTCGACGAGCACCCGGTTCTCCGGATCGATGTTCAGGCCGACGATGTGCACGGTGCGCGACGCCCACGTCACCGAAATCTCGACGCCGTGCAGATAGCGCATGCCGAGCGCCTCGGCGGTTTCGCGCGCGGCGCGCTGACCGCCGACCTCGTCGTGATCGGTCAGCGCCCACAGCGTGACGCCGCCCGCGTGCGCGCGGCGCGCGACATCGGCGGGAGAAAGCTGACCGTCGGAGACGTTCGAATGGCAGTGGAGATCGGCGTTCATCGCGGGCATTGGGGACTAGGCGTTCATTCTACTGCAATGCGCAAATTCGCCGCAGCCGCGCCGGTGGAGGCGGAACGGCCGGGGCGGCGGTTCTCGGCGCGTCGCCTGTCGCCTGTCGCCTGTCGCCTGTCGCCTGTCGCCTGTCGCCTGTCGCCTGTCGCCGCCTTGCCGCCTTGCCGCCTTGCCGCCTTGCCGATCTGCCGACCCGCCGATTCGCCCGATCGCCGAACCCGCGGTCAGCTCACGCGCAGAACGCTTCGATCAGCGCGGCGATCTGCTCCGGCTGGTCGTGATGGACCATGTGCCCCGCATCCTCGACGAGCTTCTCGCGCCAATCGGCGAACGCGGCAAAGCGCGCCTTGAATTCGGGAATCGGAATCTCGCCCGCAAGGAACGCGAGCGTCGGCGAATCGACGGCCTCGACGTGCAGCACCTTCGCGCGCACCTTCGACCAGATCGCCGTCACCTCGTCGAGCCGGTACAACAGCGGGCCGCGCAGCTTGTGCGCGGGATCCGCGAGGAGCCGGTACTGGCCGTCCCCATCGCGCGCCGACCAGTGCGCGGCGAGAAACGCCGCGCGGCGGGCGTCGAGGCGCGGATTCGTCTTGACGAGGCGCGCGGCGACGTCCTCGAGCGACGCGTAGCGCTTGAGCGTCGGCGGCATGCGCAGCTCGTCCAGCCACTGCGCGAGGCGCCGCGGCGCCTGCTCGGCGCGCGCGGGCGCAAGCCCGAAGCCCTCCAGGTCGACGACCCGCCGCACCCGCTGTGGCCGCGCGCCCGCGTACAGGCACACGACGTTCGCGCCCATGCTGTGGCCGATCAGGTTCACTTCGCCGTCGGGCGTGTAATGGTCGACCAGCGCGTCGAGGTCTGCGAGATATTCGTGGAACCAGTAATGGCCGCCGCCCTGCGCGGCGACCGGCCAGTCGGACAGGCCGAAGCCGCGCGCGTCGGGGGCGATCACCTGCCAGTCGCCCGCGAGCGCGTCGACGACGAACTGGAACGACGCCGCGACGTCCATCCAGCCGTGCAGCATATAGAGCGTCGGCGCGTCGGGCCGCCCCCAGCGGCGCACATGCAGCTTCACGCCGCGAACCGTGACGAAATCGGAGACAGATTGAGTGGAGTGCATCGCAGCCGCCAAAAAAGAATGACCGTTCGATTATATCGATCCGGCTCGTCCGGCGTGGGCCGCGCGTCGAGCGTGTGTGCGTGTCGAGGCACTTCTCTAGGCGGGCCCGGTCGGAAATAAGCAAGTACTTGATGGGGTCAAATCTGGTGACGCGAATCAGATCAGGCCGGCTGAAATCGCCGAACGCGTCGCGGACGGTTCGGATGTCCGCCGTCTTCGGTCGCGCTCCGATGCCGATCAAATCAAACGCGAATCCGGCAACCGACGCACCCTGCCTGCGAAGCGTCTTCGACCGGTCAGCCAGTCATCCACGGCCTTGCGCAGCCGATTTCGTCGCCCCACGCCCGCGTCGGCCCCGACGATCCGCTCCCGCCCTCGATTGACCCCGCGGCCAACCCGCACCCGCGATGCGCTCCGCCCGTCAAGCCTTCGGCTCGACGTCCTGCGCGACGAGCGCGTTCAATTCATCGTCGCTGAAACCCGCCGCGCGGCGCGCATCGAAGTTGAACGGACCGCGCAGCCGCGGCGCGCGATACTGCGCGGCGAGCCGTTCGTAGGTCGCGTGCGGATCGAGCCCCGCCTCGTCGCACAGATGGCGAAACCAGCGATTGCCGATCCACACATGGCCGATCTCGTCGCGCAGGATCACGTCGAGAATCGCCGCCGACGCGTGATCGCCCGCCTGCTGAAGCCGCGCGCGGATCGGCGGCGACGCATCGAGCCCGCGCGCCTCGAGCGTGCGCGGCACGAGCGCCATCCGCGCGAGCACGTCGCCCGCCGTGCGCTCACACATCTCCCAAAGGCCGTCGTGCGCGGGAAAATCGCCGTACGCGTGCCCGAACTCCGCGAGGCGCGCGGCAAGCAGCGAATAATGATGCGCCTCCTCCGCCGCGACTTTCAGCCAGTCGGCGTAGAACGCAGCCGGCATCCGCGCAAAGCGCCACACCGCGTCGAGCGCGAGATTGATCGCGTTGAACTCGATATGCGCAAGCGCGTGCAGCAGCGCCGCGCGCCCTTCCGGCGAGCGCATGCTGCGCCGCTCGAGCCGGCGCGGCTCGACGAGCTCCGGCCGCGCGGGCCGTCCGGGCAAGCCGCGCTCGGGCGCGCTCAGCTCGCGCTCCGGCAGCGCCGCCGCGCGTCCGTCGAGCAGCGCGGCGCGCAGCTCGCCGACGAGCACGGCCTTGCGCGCAGGATCGGGCTCGCAAAGCGCAGCGAGCGCATCGCTGCGCGCGCAGCGCAGGGGTCGTGACGACGAAATCGGGACGAATGACATGAGAAAGCGACATGCCCGCGCGCGGCGAGCGCGCGCGAACGACCGGAACAACCGTTTACAATAAAGGATTCGATCGCGCCGCATCCAAGCGCGACGCAACCGCGCGCCATTGTACCGGCCGCCCAGACCAGCCCCAAGGGAGACACCGTGACCATCTACAAGCTCGGCGACAACGCCCCGTCCATCCACGAAAGCGTGTTCGTCGCGGACAGCGCGGCGATCGTCGGCAAGGTCGTGCTCGAAGAGAACGCGAGCGTCTGGTTCGGCGCGACGATCCGCGGCGACAACGAGCCGATCACGGTCGGCGCGGGCAGCAACGTGCAGGAAGGCGCGGTGCTGCACACCGATCCCGGCTGCCCGCTCTCGATCGCGCCGAACGTGACGGTCGGCCACCAGGCGATGCTGCACGGCTGCACGATCGGCGAAGGTTCGCTGATCGGCATTCAGGCGGTGATCTTGAATCGCGCGGTGATCGGCCGCAACTGTCTCGTCGGTGCGGGCGCGGTGATCACCGAAGGCAAGACGTTCCCCGACAATTCGCTGATTCTCGGGGCGCCGGCGAAGGTCGTGCGTACGCTGTCCGACGAGGACATCGCGCGGATGCACATGAACACGAAGAGCTACGCGACGCGGCGCGCGTATTTCAAGGAGCAGCTCGTGCGGATCGGCTGAAACGCCGCGCACGAGCCGTTTGATTGTCGAGGGAAAAAAGTGAGCGACCAGTTACAGAAATTCATGTTCAACGCGGCCCCGGTGCGCGGCGAGATCGTCTCGCTGCGCAACACGTGGCAAGAGGTGCTCACGCGCCGCGACTATCCGACGCCCGTGCGCAACGTGCTCGGCGAGATGATGGCAGCCTGCGCGCTGCTGTCGGCGAACCTGAAGTTCGACGGCACGCTCATCATGCAGATCTTCGGCGACGGCCCGATGAAGATGCTCGTCGTCCAGTGCAGTTCGGACCTCGCGATGCGCGCGACTGCGAAGTTCTCGGGCGACGCCGCGCAGACGATCGGCGAGGACACGTCGTTCGCCGACCTGATCAACGCGAGCGGCCACGGCCGCTGCGTGATCACGCTCGATCCGACCGACAAGCGGCCCGGCCAGCAACCGTATCAGGGGATCGTGCCGTTGAACGGCGAGGACGGCCCGCTCGCGTCGATTGCCGACGTGCTCGAGCATTACATGCGGCATTCCGAGCAGCTCGACACGCGGCTCTGGCTCGCGGCCGACCACAATCGCGCGGTCGGCGTGCTGCTGCAGAAGCTGCCGGGCGACGGCGGCATCGTCCCGCGCGTGGAGGAAACCGACATGGACACGTGGGAGCGCGTCTGCACGCTCGGCGGCACGCTGTCGTCGAAAGAACTGCTCGAAGTGGAACCCGAGACCGTGTTCCGGCGTCTGTTCTGGCAGGAGAATGTGCAGCACTTCGAACCGACGAGCACGCGCTTCCATTGCACGTGCTCGCGCGAGAAGGTCGGCGGGATGCTGCGCATGCTCGGACGCGTCGAGATCGACGGCGTGATCGAGGAGCGCGGCCACGTCGAGATCCACTGCGAATTCTGCAATCAGCGCTACGAATTCGATCCGGTCGACGTCGCCCAGTTGTTCTCGACGCCCGAACTCGGCGCAAGCGTAGCGCCCGCCGCCGAGCGACGACACTGATTCGTCCGCGTGCGCGCGGGCAACGCGCCGCGCGCGCCGTCCGGCGGGCAAGTCGCCGGCACAAGCCAGGAGGCAGCAGCATGAAACCGATCCTTGTTCGCGCCGCACCGCTCGCGGCGCTCGTTGCGGCCGCGTCGCTGAGCGGATGCGTAGCGCCGCCGCCGATGACGGTCCTGAGCCGCCTGCCCGAGCAGGCAGGCACGACGTCGCACACGCTCACGCCCGACGAACGCAAGCGCTACGACGAGATCGACCGGCAGGTGCTGCGCGAGCAAAACGCGGCGATCGCAGCCGACGAAGCCGCACGCGCTTGGTCGTACTACTATCCGCCGCCCATCACCTATTACGGCGGCTATTACGGCGGAGGCTGGGGGCATGGCTGGGGCACGGGCTTCAGCTACGGCTACCCGGGCTGGTGGTGGTGAAAACGCCGGATTCCGATCGATTGAAAATCAGCAGGAAACAAAAAAGCGCGGCCGAAAGACCGCGCTTTTTTGTTAGGCGCTCCGAAGCTTCATCATCGCGCGAAGCTTGCGATGCTCGGCCCGCCGAAGCCGGCAACGCGAGCGACGACGCGCGTCCGGCCAAGCACCTGTGCAACGCGTCGCGCTCGGCGGCGCATCAGCCGTGCGCCGGCTTGTGCGCCTTGTCGCCGCCGTGCCGCTTTTCAGGCTTCGCGCGCGACACCGGATTCGGCACGACGCGCACCGGCGCGGCCGACACCTCGCCGCGCGTCGACGTCGCCGGCTGCGCATTGCTCTGCGCCGCAGACGCCGGCGAATTCGGCGACACGAACTGCACGAACACTTCGCCGTCCTTCACCATGCCCATCTCGTAACGCGCACGCTCCTCGATCGCCGAGGTGCCGCTCTGCAGATCCTGCACTTCGCCCGCGATCCGCTCGTTGCGCAGCTTCGCGTCGGCGTTCTTCTGCAATTGGTCGTTCAGTTGCTGCCGAAGCTCGTGCACTCGCAGCCAGCCGCCATGCCCCCACCACAATGGGTACTGAATCACGACCAGCAAAGCAATCAGGACGACGGTAACGAGCCGCATGAATAAGCCGCAGATATAAGAAGCGCCGCTTCACGAGATCGCGAAGCGGCGTCATCGATGAACAAAACCGATATTAACGCGTTAGCGCGCGTCAGCGCAGGTTATAAAACGCCGACTTGCCCGGGTAGCTCGCGATATCGCCGAGATCTTCCTCGATGCGCAGCAGCTGGTTGTACTTCGAGATGCGGTCGCTGCGCGACAGCGAGCCCGTCTTGATCTGGCCGGCGTTCAGGCCGACTGCGATGTCGGCGATCGTCGAGTCTTCCGTTTCGCCCGAGCGGTGCGAGATCACGGCCGTGTAGCCGGCGCGCTTCGCCATCTCGATCGCCGCGAACGTTTCGGTCAACGTACCGATCTGGTTGATCTTGATGAGGATCGAGTTCGCGATGCCCTTCTCGATGCCTTCCTTCAGGATGCGCGTGTTCGTGACGAACAGGTCGTCGCCGACGAGCTGCACCTTCTTGCCGAGGCGCTCGGTCAGGCGCTTCCAGCCGTCCCAGTCGCCTTCGTGCATGCCGTCTTCGATCGACACGATCGGGAACTTGTCCGCGAGCGTCGCGAGGTAGTCGGTGAACTCGGCCGACGACAGCTGCAAGCCTTCGCCCGCGAGCTGGTACTTGCCGTCGTGGTAGAACTCCGACGCCGCGCAGTCGAGCGCGAGCAGCACGTCTTCGCCCGCGCGGTAGCCGGCCTTCTCGATCGCCTGCAGGATCGTCGACAGGCATTCGTCGTTGCTGCCGAAGTTCGGCGCGAAGCCGCCTTCGTCGCCGACCGCCGTGCTCATGCCGCGGTCCGACAGAATCTTCTTCAGCGCGTGGAACACTTCCGCGCCGCAGCGCAGCGCTTCGCGAAACGTCGGCTGGCTTACCGGCACGATCATGAATTCCTGGATGTCCAGGCTGTTGTTCGCGTGCGCGCCGCCGTTCACGATGTTCATCATCGGCACCGGCAGTTGCATCGCGCCCGAGCCGCCGAAGTAGCGGTACAGCGGCAGGCCGGCTTCTTCAGCCGCGGCCTTCGCGACCGCCATCGACACGGCGAGCATCGCGTTCGCGCCGAGGCGCGACTTGTTGTCGGTGCCGTCGAGTTCGAGCAGCGTCTTGTCGAGGAACGCCTGCTCGGACGCGTCGAGGCCCATGATCGCTTCGGAGATCTCGGTGTTGATGTGCTCGACCGCCTTCAGCACGCCCTTGCCGTTGTAGCGGCCGGCTTCGCCGTCACGCAGCTCGATCGCCTCGCGCGAGCCGGTCGATGCGCCCGACGGCACCGCCGCGCGGCCCATCGTGCCCGACTCGAGCAGCACGTCGCACTCGACGGTGGGATTGCCGCGCGAATCCAGAATCTCGCGGCCGATGATGTCTACGATTGCACTCATGGTTTCCTCTGAAAATGACGATGGATTCTGTTTTCAGCGATGGCGGCCGGCGCGCACGCGAAAGCCGCTTTCGCTACTGACGCGCGCGAGGGCCGCCGAGTTCATCTCAATTGAAATCGTTTTCCAGGAACGGCGCGCGCTTCACCGCCCGATCGAGCGTGACGAGCGTCTCCAGCAGCGCGGCCATCCTGCCGAGCGGCACCGCGTTCGGGCCGTCCGACCGGGCATCGGCCGGGTTCGGGTGGGTCTCCATGAAGAGCCCCGCGACGCCCGTCGCCACCGCCGCGCGCGCGAGCACCGGCACGAATTCGCGCTGGCCGCCCGAGCTCGTGCCCTGCCCGCCCGGCAACTGCACCGAATGGGTCGCGTCGAACACGACGGGCGCGCCCGTCTCGCGCATGATCGCGAGCGAGCGCATGTCCGACACGAGGTTGTTGTAGCCGAACGACACGCCGCGCTCGCACGCGAGGAAGCGGTCTTCCGACAGCCCCGCGTCGCGCGCGGCGTCGCGCGCCTTGTCGATCACGTTCTTCATGTCGTGCGGCGCGAGGAACTGGCCCTTCTTGATGTTGACGGGCTTGCCCGATTGCGCGCACGCGCGGATGAAGTCGGTCTGACGGCACAGGAACGCGGGCGTCTGCAGCACGTCGACGACGGCCGCGACAGGCGCGATCTCGTCGATCTCGTGCACGTCGGTCAGCACCGGCACGTTCAGCTGGCGCCTCACCTCGGCGAGGATCCGCAGGCCCTCGTCCATCCCGAGCCCGCGAAACGACTTGCCCGAGCTGCGATTGGCCTTGTCGTACGACGACTTGTAGATGAACGGCACGCCGAGCTTCGCGCAGATCTCCTTCAGCCGGCCCGCGGTGTCGATCGTCATCTGCTCCGATTCGACGACGCAGGTGCCCGCGATCAGAAAGAACGGCTTGTCGAGCCCGGCTTCGAATCCGGCGAGATTCATGCTTTCACTCCGGCGCGCGACTGCTGAAACGCGAGCGCGGCCTGGACGAACGACTTGAAGAGCGGATGACCGTCGCGCGGCGTCGACGTGAATTCCGGGTGGAACTGGACGCCGACGAACCACGGGTGCATCGCCCGCGGCAGCTCCATCATTTCCGGCAGATCCTCGCTCGGCGTGCGCGCGCTGATCACGAGGCCGCCCGCTTCGAGCTGCGGCACGAAGCGGTTGTTGACTTCGTAGCGGTGACGGTGACGCTCGTTCACGTCCTTGCCGTAGATCTCTTCGGCGAGCGTGCCCGCCTTGATCGGGCAGCGCTGCGAACCGAGCCGCATCGTGCCGCCGAGATCCGAATCCTCGGTCCGCTTCTCGACCTTGCCGTCGCGGTCGTACCACTCGGTGATGAGCGCGACGACGCGCTCCGGCGTGTTCGCATCGAACTCGGTGCTGTTCGCCTGGGCGAGGCCGACGACGTCGCGCGCGAATTCGATGACGGCGAGCTGCATCCCGAGACAGATGCCGAGATACGGGACCTTCGACTCGCGCGCATGGCGGATCGCCGCGATCTTGCCTTCGGTGCCGCGCCGGCCGAAGCCGCCCGGCACGAGGACCGCGTCGAGATGCGCGAGGCTCGCGGTGCCGTTCGCCTCGAGCTCTTCCGAATCGATGTACTCGATGTTGACCTTCGTCGACGTGTGGATCGACGCATGGCGCAGCGCTTCGATCAGCGACTTGTACGATTCCGTCAGGTCGACGTACTTGCCGACCATCCCGATCGTCACCTCATGCTTCGGATGCTGAAGCTTCTCGACGAGATCCGACCACATGCGGAGATCGGCCGGCTTCGGATCGAGCTTGAGCTCTTCGCAGATGATCTTGTCGAGGCCCTGGTCGTGCAGCATCTGCGGGATCTTGTAGATGCTGTCGACGTCCCACACCGAGATCACCGCGTCTTCCGGCACGTTCGAGAAGAGCGAGATCTTCTTCGATTCGTCGTCGGGGATCGGGCGGTCGGCACGGCAAAGCAGCACGTGCGGCGAAATGCCGATCTCGCGCAGCTTCTGCACGCTGTGCTGGGTCGGCTTCGTCTTCAGCTCGCCCGCCGTCGCGATGAACGGCACGAGCGTCAGGTGAACGAAGCATGCGCTGTTGCGGCCGAGGCGCAGGCTCATCTGGCGCGCCGCCTCGAGGAACGGCAGCGACTCGATGTCGCCCACCGTGCCGCCGATCTCGACAATCGCGACATCCGGCTCGCCGCAGGTGGCCGACGCCGCGCCGCGCTCGACGAATGCCTGGATCTCGTTCGTGATGTGCGGGATCACCTGGACGGTCTTGCCGAGGTAATCGCCGCGACGCTCCTTGCGGATCACCGATTCGTAGATCTGACCGGTCGTGAAATTGTTGGCCTTGCGCATCTTCGTGCTGATGAAGCGCTCATAGTGGCCGAGGTCGAGATCGGTTTCCGCGCCGTCTTCCGTCACGAACACTTCGCCGTGCTGAAACGGGCTCATCGTGCCGGGATCGACGTTGATGTACGGATCGAGTTTGAGGAGGGTGACTTTGAGACCGCGCGATTCGAGGATCGCGGCGAGAGAAGCGGCGGCAATGCCCTTGCCGAGGGAAGAAACTACGCCGCCGGTGACGAAAACATATTTGGTCATCGCTGGATGCTCGCGGGAAAAACGGATTATACCGTAAAGGCCGCGCGTCACTCAGCAATCGACGCTCGATCGCCCCCTTTCCTTCTCCCTTCCGGGCTCACGCGAGCCCCTCCCCGGCCGTTCCGCGCGGCGCCCCGCCGCACGTCGCGCAAACCTGTCGCGCGGACCTTGCGTCGCGCGCTGCGTCCGCCCCTGTTGCGCACCGCGGCACGCTCGAGGCGGACGCCGCCCCGATCACGCGCGCCGCGCGTCGGCGCCGCCGCTCTCGGCGGCGCGCAGCGCGTTGATCATGCGCTGCAGCGCTCGCGCGGTCTCGAGCGGCCGCTCCATCGGGAAGAGATGGCTGCCCTCGAGCCAGTCGATCCGGCCGCGCGCCGCCCGGCGCGTCGCCGCGAGCCCGATCTGGCGGATCTCGCGCGAACGCGTGCCGGCGAGAAAGCCGATCGGCACGGGCGCGCCGTGCGCAAGCCGCGGGCCGAGCGTATGCGGCAGCGTCCGGTAGATCATGTATTCGATCTGCCGATCGAACGCGAGCGCGCGCTCGCCCGCCGCACTCGTCTGCGGAATGCCGTAGTCGATGTAATCGGACAGCATCCGCTCGTCCCAGCGCGCGAACGACTGCTTCGCGCGAAAGTGCCGCCAGGCGTCGTCGCGGCTCGCCCAATGGACGCGACGGTTGCGCGTCGCGGCGGCGGGCGACAGGCGCTCGTCGAGCCCCGTCCATTGACTCACGCGCAGCGCGCTGCTGCGCCAGCCCGCGATCACGGGCGAATCGAGCATCACGACGCCGCGCACCCATTGCGGGCGCTTGAGCGCCGCCATCAGCGACAGGTAGCCGCCGAGCGAATGGCCGACGAGCCAGACGGGCCGCTCGTACGTGCGGCCGACGTCGTCGAGCAACTGCTCGACGAGGTGCGGCCAGTCGCGCGTCACCGGAAAGCGGCGGTCATGGCCGATCCGCTCGATGAAGCGCAACTCGTAATCGTCCGCGAGCTCGGCGAAGATCGTCCGGTACGTGGATGCCGGAAAGCCGTTCGCATGCGAAAAATGGATGATGTCCTTCAAATGCCGCCGTCTCCCTGTCGTAGCCTCCGCGTCGCATCACCGGCCCATCCAGTAGCGCCGGTGCGCATCCCGGTATCGGATCGGCACGGGGGCCGCGCCGTTCGACGCCACGTCGATGCGCACCGCGCCGTCGCGGTCGGTGCGCGGCAGCTCGATGCCGCGCCCGACATAGCGCGCCCAGACGGTCGGATGCGGATGCTGGAACCTATTCGCGTAGCCTACCTGAAATACGGCAATGCGCGGCTCGACCGAATCGAGGAAAGGTTCGGTCGACGACGTGCGGCTGCCGTGATGCGGGACGACGAGCACCTGCGCGGCGAGCGCCCCGCGCGATCCGGCGACGAGCGTGCGCTCGGAGCGCGCGTCGACGTCGCCCGTCAGGAGCGCCGCGCGCGCGCCCGCCGATACGCGCAGCACGCATGACTGCGCGTTCGTCGCACCGCCCGCCCGTGGGCCGCCGTCGGGCCAGAGCGTCGCGAATTCGACGCCGTCCCAGCGCCAGCGCTGCCCCGCCGCGCACGGCAGCGCATCCGTCACGCCGGCTGTGCGCGCGGCGCGCCAGAGGCGATTCGAAGGCGGCAAGCCGCCCGTCATCTGCGCGACCGCGACCGATTCGAGCACGGCGGGCGCGCCGCCCGCGTGGTCCGAGTCCGCGTGGCTCACGACGAGCGCGTCGAGCGCGCGCACGCCCTGCGCGCGCAGGAACGGCACGACGACCCGCTCGCCCGCGTTCGACGCCTCGGGCCCCGGGCCCGCGTCGAACAGCAGCGCGTGCCGCGCGGTCTCGATCAGCACCGCGGAGCCCTGCCCGACGTCGAGCGCCGTCAGCCGGAACGCGCCTTCGGGCGGCGCATGCGACGCCGGCGCGAGCAGCGGCAGCCAAGCAAGCGGCGCCGCGTGACGCAGCGGCCAGCCGCGCGGCGTCAGCGCCCAGACGACGCCCGCCGCCGCCGTCGCGAGCGCGAGGCCGCCCGGCATCGGCAACATCCAGACCGTGCGCCCCGCGCCGGCCGTCGCCTCGAGGAGCCGCATCAACGTCGCGACGAGCGCATGTGCGAACGCGAAGGCGATAGCATCGAGCGGCGCGGGAAGCACGACGCCTGCGAGCACCGTCGGCGTGACGAGCGAGCCGACCCAGGGGATCGCGAACGCGTTCGCGAGCGGCCCGGCGAGCGGAATCTGCGCGAACCACAGCACGGTGAGCGGCGCGAGCGCGATCGTCACCGCGTACTGCGCGCGTGCGGCATCGCGCACCCGCCGGGCGAGTCGCGTCATCGCCCGCGCGCACGCCGTGCGCAACCGCGCGGCGCGCGACGGCGGCACGCCGTCGCCACCATCGATTGCGACGCGCGCTCCGCGCCCATCGTTCGCCTCACGCGCATCGCGCGCGGCACTCCGCCCCGACGACACGAACAGGATCGCCGCGACCGCGCCGAACGACAGCCAGAATCCCGGCGCCGTCACCGCCCACGGATCGACGAGCAGCACGCAGCCGAGCGCCGCCGCCAGCACCGACGACGGCGCGAGCGAACGCCCGCCCAGATACGCGACGCCCGCGGCGGCAAGCATCCACCACGCACGCTGCGCGGGCACGTTGAAGCCGGCGAGCGCAGCATAGCCGGCGCTGCCGGCGATCGCGCCGATCGCCGCGACCTTCTGCGCGGGCAAGACGAGCGGCCAGTTCCGCCCGACGCAGCCCGAGCGCCGCCAGAACCCGCCTGCGAGCCACGCGCACAAGCCGCCGACCATCCCGACGTGCAGCCCGGAGATCGCGACCAGGTGGCTCGTGCCGGTGTCGCGCAGGACGCGCCAGTCGTCGTCGCCGATGTCGCCCTGCGCGCCGATCGCGAGCGCGACGACGATTCCGCGATGCGCGGCGTCGCCGAGCACGTCGACGATCCGGCCGCGCAGCCGCGCGCGCAGCCGGTCGATCGCGGCGGCAATGCCGGGCGCCCCGCTCGCCAGCCGCCGCGCATCGCGCGGCGCGGACACGTAGCCGAGCGCCCGGATGCCGCGCGCGAGCCATGCCGCCTCCGCGTCGCGCACGCCGAAGTTCGCGTTGCCGTGCGGGCGCTTCAGACGCACGCGCAGCCGCCATCGGTCGCCCGGCACGAGCTCGGGCGGCAGCGCCGTGCGCCCGAACGCGTACCAGGCGAGCGACAGCGTCGCGGGAAACCGGGCGACGCCCGCGTCGTTGCCGTCGACGTCGAACAGGAAACGCACGCCGTTCGCGTCGCGCGACGGCAGCCCGCGCACCGCGCCAGTCACGACGATGTCGCGCCCTTCCCACGGCTCGGGCAGCGCATCGCTCAGACGCCACTGCGCGCGCGCCGCCGCGTAGCCGAAGCCCGCGAGCGCCGCGGCGCAACAGCACGCGCAGAAACCGGCCCGCCGCATGCGCGCACGCGCATCGCCGCGCAGCGCGGCCGCGAGCCATACGCACAAGCCGAACGCGAGCCCGCCGCCCGCCCATGCCGCCGCGCCCGGCAGCGCCGCCTGCTGCTGCAGCGCGACGACGCCGAGCGCGAACGCGCCGCACATCGCCCGCATCGCGCCTCCGTCTTTCGCGCCGCCGGGGCGGCGCACCTGGTCACGGATCGATTATGCGGACGAAAGCGCGAGGCGCGGCAGCGCGGCGAGCGCGTTGGCCGAAGTGGATAGCGAAAGTCGGGCGACGTCGATGCCGCGCAGCGCGGCGATCGCCGCGCCGATGAGCGGCACCTGGTCGGGCGTGTTGCGCTGCTTGTAGCGCCATTCGGGAGGAATGTCCGGAGCGTCGGTCTCGACGACGAGCGCGTCGAGCGGCAATTGCCCGGCGAGCCGCCTGATCTGCAGCGCGCGGCCGAACGTCACGTTGCCGCCGAAGCCGAGCTTGAGCCCTTGCGCGAGATACGCATCGGCCTGCTGGAAGCTGCCGTTGAACGCGTGCGCGATGCCGCGCCGCACGCCCGCGCGCCGCAGCCCGGCCAGCACGCGATCCTGCGACTTGCGCACGTGGCACACGACCGGCAGATCGAAGTCGCGCGCGAGCCGCAGCTGCGCGTCATAGAAGCATTGCTGCCGGTTCTCGTCGAGCCCCGGCACGAAGTAGTCGAGGCCGATCTCGCCGATGCCGACGAAACGCGGATCGTCGAGGCTCGCCTCGACCTCCATCCGCAACCGGTCGAGATCCTCGTCGCGCGCATGCGGCGTGTACATCGGATGAATGCCGAGCGCGTACGCGCCGCCCTCCGTCGCGTGCGCGAGCTCGCGCACCGTCGCGAAATTCATGCGCCCGACGCTCGGGATCACGATCCGCGACACGCCTGCCGCCCGCGCCGCATCCGCGACGGCCTCGCGATCGGCGTCGAACTCGGCCGCGTCGAGATGGCAGTGCGTGTCGATCCACATCGCGTCACACCGGCACGGCCGGCTCCTCGTGCAGCACGCCGTCGCGCAGCCGCAGGATGCGGTCGCAGCGCGCGGCGAGATCGGGATCGTGCGTGACGATCACGAAGCTCGTGTCGAGCGTCCTCGACAATTCGAGCATCAGGTGGAACACGTGATCGGCGGTCGAGCCGTCGAGGTTGCCGGTCGGCTCGTCGGCGAGCACGCACGCCGGCTTCGTGACGAGCGCGCGCGCGATCGCGACGCGCTGCCGCTCGCCGCCCGACAGCTCGCCCGGCCGGTGCTTCGCGCGTGCGCCGAGCCCCACCTCCTCGAGCATCTCGCGCGCGCGCTGGCGCGCCTCCTCGGTCGACATCCGGCGGATCCGCAGCGGCATCGCGACGTTGTCGAGCGCGGTGAACTCGGGCAGCAGATGGTGAAACTGATAGACGAAGCCGAGCGCGCGGTTGCGCAGGTCGTTGCGCTCGCGCTCGGCGAGCTGCGTGAACGGCTTGCCGAGCAGCGACACCTGTCCCGCGCTCGGCTCGTCGAGGCCGCCCAGCACGTGCAGCAGCGTGCTCTTGCCCGAGCCCGACGCGCCGACGATCGCAAGCTTCTCGCCGCGCCGCACCGACACCTCGGCGTTGTCGAGCACCTGCACGTTGAAGCCGCCCTGCACGAACGTCTTCGTGATCCCGTGCGCCTCGAGCACGCACTCGCGCGCGGCGCCATCCTGATAGTTCTGATTCATCGTTTGTTCGAAGACCCGGTCATTCATAGCGCAGCGCCTCCGCGGGGCGCACCTTCGCGCCGCGCCAGCTCGGATAGAGCGTCGCGAGCGCGGACAGCGCGAACGCGATCACGCCGATCTTGATCACGTCGCCCGGCACGAGCTCGGACGGCAGCTCGCTGATGAAGTACACCGACGGCGGCAGGAACTGCACGCCGAACGCATGCTCGATCATCGGGATGAGCCACGGGATGCTCCACGCGATCAGGCAGCCGAGCGCGACGCCCGTCGCGGTGCCGACGAAGCCGATCGTCACGCCCTGCACGACGAAGATCTTCATGATCGAGCCCGGCTGCGCGCCGAGCGTGCGCAGGATCGCGATGTCCGCCTGCTTGTTCGTCACGGTCATCACGAGCGACGACACGAGATTGAACGCCGCGACCGCGATGATGAGCGTCAGGATGATGAACATCATCCGCTTCTCGATCTGCACCGCGGAGAACCACGTCTTGTTCTGCTGCGTCCAGTCGCGGATGTACAGGTCGCCCGACAGCGTGTGCGCGAGCTCGCGCGCGACCTGCGGCGCCTTCTGCATGTCCGTGAGACGCAGCCGCACGCCCGTCGGCGCGGGCAGCCGGAACAGCGCCTGCGCGTCCTGGATGTCGATCATCGCGAGCGAGCTGTCGTATTCGTAATGGCCGGATTCGAAAAGGCCGACGACCGTGAACTGCTTCAGGCGCGGCATCATCCCGGCCGGCGTGATCGTGCCTTCCGGCGCGACGAGCGTGACCTTGTCGCCGACGCCCACGCCGAGATTGCCCGCGAGCGCGTTGCCGAGCACGATCCCGAACTGGCCGGGCGCGAGCGCCGTGAGCGCGCCCGCCTTCATGTCCTTGCCGATGTCGGACACCTGCGGCTCGAGCGACGGCTCGACGCCGCGCAGCATCACGCCGCTCACCGCGTCCTGGCGCGTGAGGAGCGCCTGCGCGTCGACGTAGGGCGCCGCGCCGATCACGGACGGATTCAGGCGCGCCTCCTTCGCGGTCAGCTGCCAGTCGGGCATCGAGCCCGTCGGCGAAAAGACCTCGACGTGCGCGAGCACCGACAGCATCCGGTCGCGCACTTCTTTCTGGAAGCCGTTCATCACGGACAGCACGACGATGAGCGCCGCGACGCCGAGCGCGATCCCGAGCATCGACACGAGCGCGATGAAGGAGATGAAGCCGTTGCCGGTCGTGCGTTTGCCGGCGCGCGTGTAGCGCCAGCCGATCTGCCATTCGTACGGAAGTTTCAAGCGTATCCTTTCTGCTGGTTGGGACGCCGCGCGCTGCGCGAGTCCGCGCGCAGGAACCGGGCCTGCCCGGTCACGCGCGCAGTGTGCCACACAATGCTTAACCGACCCTGAAAACGTTCCGGATCGGAGCGGCCGGCGGCGGCGCGGCGGATTCGATCGATGCGGCGTCGACCGATACCCGCGGGCGCGCCTTCGCCGCAGGCCGCGTGCGTCGGCGAGCGACGCGCGCGCTGCGCCGATCCGCAATTTTACCAACGCCGCCATGCACGCCGCGCATGCGGCGCGCGGCGCGACATCGGCGACCGGCCCCGCCGTTTGGCCTACAATGCGCACCATCATGCGCGCCCAACGTCTTCACCTCCTCGTGCCTTTCGCGCTGCCGTCGGCCGCCGACGCCGCGTCTTCCCTCCACACGCTCGACAGCCCCGCGCTCGACAAGCTTCTCGCGCGCGCGCGCCTCGTCGAACACACGGTCGGCGAAGATTTCCAGCGCACGCTGCCGAACGAACGCTGGCTCGCGCGCCAGTTCGGCGCGATTCCCGCCGACGCCGACGACGCGCCGCTCGCGCCGTACATGCTCGTCGCCGACGGCGGCACGCCGGGCGACGACACATGGGCGTGCGTCGAGCCCGTGCACGTGCGGATCGCGACCGATCACCTCGTGCTGATCGATCCCGCGTCGCTCGAGATCGGCGACGACGAAGCCGCCGCGCTCCTCGACACGGCGCGCCCGCTGATCGAGGAGCTCGGCGTGAAGCTGCAGGCGCCGCGGGCATCGCGCTGGTATCTGTCGAGCCCGCAGCTCGCCGGGCTCGCGGGCGCCGCGCCGCTGCGCGCGAGCGGACGCAACATCGAGATCTGGCTGCCGCACGAGACGCAGACGGGCGAACGCTCGCGCACATGGATGAAGCTGCAGAACGAAGTGCAGATGGCGTGGTTCCAGCATCCCGTCAACGAGGCGCGCGAAGCGCGCGGCTACCCTGCCGTCAATTCGATCTGGTTCCACGCGCAAGGCGCGATGAAGCCGGTGACGAGTCCGTTCGCGCGCGTGCTGTCGCGCTCGCCCGGCGCACGCGGGCTCGCGCTTGCGGCGGGTTCGGCCGCGGGCGAGCCGCCCGCCGCGTTCGACGCGCTCGCCGCCGGCGCCGGCGCCGCGTCGCAATCGAGCGACACGACGCTTATCGAGCTCGATGCGCTGACGGCGCCGTTCATCGAGCAGGACTGGGCGCGCTGGCACGACGCGCTCGCCGCGCTCGAGCGCGACTGGTTCGCGCCCGCGCTCGACGCGCTCGCGCAAGGCCGCATCGGCGAGCTCACGCTCACGCTCTGCGGCGACACGAGCACCGCGACGCTCGCCGCGACGCGCGGCGATCTGCGCAAATTCTGGCGCCGCCGCACGCTCGCCTCCCTGTTCGAATAACGACAACCGCTTCGCATGACCCACATCGTCACCCGCTCAGCCGCCCCCGCCGCGCTCGACGCGCTCGCCCGCCACGGACTGCATCCCGTGCTCGCCCGCCTCTATGCGGCGCGCGGGATCACGTCGCCCGCCGACATCGAGACCGCGCTGTCGCGCCTCGTGCCGCCCGCGCAGTTGAAAGGCTGCGCCAACGCCGCCGCGCTGCTCGCGGACGCGCTCGAGGCCGGCCGCAAGATGCTCGTCGTCGCCGACTACGACTGCGACGGCGCGACCGCATGCGCGGTCGCCGTGCGCGGCCTGAGAATGTTCGGCGCGACGATCGACTACCTGGTGCCGAACCGCTTCGAGTACGGCTATGGCTTGACGCCCGAGATCGTCGAGCTCGCCGCCGCGCGCAAGCCCGATCTGCTGATCACCGTCGACAACGGGATCGCGAGCGTCGACGGCGTCGCGGCCGCGAACGCGCGCGGCATCGACGTGCTCGTCACCGATCATCACCTGCCCGGCGACACGCTGCCCGCCGCGCGCGCGATCGTCAATCCGAACCAGCCGGGCTGCGCGTTTCCGAGCAAGCACATCGCGGGCGTCGGCGTGATGTTCTACGTGCTGCTCGCGCTGCGCGCCGAGCTGCGCGCGCGCGGCGCGTTCGGCGACGCACGCCCCGAGCCGCGTCTCGACGGCCTCCTCGACCTCGTCGCGCTCGGCACGGTCGCCGACGTCGTGCGCCTCGACGGCAACAACCGCGTGCTCGTCGCGCAGGGCCTGCAGCGGATCCGCAACGGCCGGATGCAGCCCGGCATCGCGGCGCTCTTTCGCGCGGCGGCGCGCGAAGCGCGCAGCGCATCCGGCTTCGACCTGGGCTTCGGCCTCGGCCCGCGCCTGAACGCGGCAGGCCGCCTGTCGGACATGTCGCTCGGGATCGAATGCCTGACGACCGACGACATCGGCCGCGCGTGGGAACTCGCCCAGCAGCTCGACGCGATGAACCGCGAGCGGCGCGAGATCGAAGCGGGCATGCAGCAGCAGGCGCTCGCCGATCTCGCGTCGGTCGACCCGGCCGAAGCGGCGACGATCACGCTCTTCAACCCCGAATGGCACCAGGGCGTGATCGGCATCGTCGCGGGGCGGCTGAAGGAGCGCTTTCACCGGCCGGCGTTCACGTTCGCGCACGCGGACGACAGCGGCGCGCGCGTGAAGGGCTCGGGCCGCTCGATCCCCGGCTTCCATCTGCGCGACGCGATCGACCTGATCTCGAAACGCGAGCCCGATCTGATCGTCACGTTCGGCGGCCACGCGATGGCGGCGGGCGTCACGCTCGACACCGAGAACGTGCCGCGCTTCGCCGCCGCGTTCGAGGCGGTCGCGCGCGAATGGCTGTCCGACGACGCGCTCGCGCGCGTGATCGAGACGGACGGCGATCTCGAGGACGCGTATTTCACGCCGCAGGTCGTCGAGCTGCTCGACTCCGCCGTCTGGGGCCAGGGCTTTCCGGCGCCGCTCTTCTCGGGCGAATTCGACGTGGCGTCGCAGGCGCTCGTCAAGGACAAGCACCTGAAGCTGCAGTTGATGCGCGGCCGGCAGCGCTTCAACGCGATCTGGTTCAACCACGCCGAGCCGCTGCCCGCGCGCGCGACGGTCGCGTTCCGGCTCGCGAGCGACACGTGGAACGGCATGACGCGCGTGCAGCTGATCGTCGAGCACGCGGCGTAGGGCGCGCCGCCGCTCGTCGGAGCCGCGCCGAGCCGAGCCGACGAGCCGCATCGATGCACGCGATCGCCCGTGCGTGACGGGCGCGGCCGCCTGCGGGACGGGCTGCGTCGCGGCGCGGCATCGCGCCTGCCCTCGCGCCGAACGCGGACGCGCCGTGCGACGAGGACGCCCGCCCCGCGCGCCTCCCGCCGCGCCCCGCTCCCGATGCCGCCACGCGCGCCCGCATCCGAACGCCGATCCGTCACGGATTCCTGACGAATCGAATCGGCACGATCGGCGCGCAGCCGTCCCGCCCCGCCTGCGCATGGCCTCGAATGCCGCGGCTCCAATCGGCGCCCCCCGCGAGCCGCGCCGTACCGGCCGAGGCCGTCGATCGGCTATAATTTCCCCTTTTCACGAAGCGTCAAAAGCGAACAAGATCATGGAAGCGGAACGTCTGAACGCGATCGAAAGCTCCCTCGCGGACCTGCGCCGGCGCGCGGGCGAGCTACGGGGGTATCTTTGACTACGACGTCAAGTCTGCACGTCTAGCCGAAGTCAACAAGCAACTCGAAGACCCGAACGTCTGGAACGACTCGAAGAACGCCCAGGCGCTCGGCCGCGAGAAAAAGTCGCTCGAAGGCGTCGTCATGACGCTCACGGCGCTCGATAGCGACCTGCGCGACGCGCAGGACCTGTTCGACCTCGCCCGCGACGAAGACGACGAAGACACGCTCGTCGCGACCGAAGAGGACGCGGCGAAGCTCGAGGCGCGCGTCGCCGACATCGAATTCCGCCGGATGTTCTCGAACCCGGCCGACCCGAACAACTGCTTCATCGACATCCAGGCCGGCGCCGGCGGCACCGAAGCGTGCGACTGGGCGTCGATGCTGCTGCGCCAGTACCTGCGCTACTGCGAGCGCAAGGGCTTCAAGGCGGAAGTGCTCGAAGAATCCGACGGCGACGTCGCCGGCATCAAGAACGCGACGATCAAGGTCTCGGGCGAATACGCGTACGGCTACCTGCGCACCGAAACGGGCATCCACCGCCTCGTGCGCAAGTCGCCGTTCGATTCGTCGGGCGGCCGCCACACGTCGTTCTCGTCGGTGTTCGTGTATCCGGAAATCGACGACTCGATCGAGGTCGAGGTCAACCCGGCCGATCTGCGCATCGACACGTACCGCGCATCGGGCGCGGGCGGCCAGCACATCAACAAGACCGACTCGGCCGTGCGGATCACGCACATGCCGACGGGCATCGTCGTCCAGTGCCAGAACGACCGCTCGCAGCACCGCAACCGCGCGGAAGCGATGGCGATGCTGAAGTCGCGCCTGTACGAAGCCGAGCTGCGCAAGCGCCAGGCCGAGCAGGACAAGCTCGAATCGAGCAAGACCGACGTGGGCTGGGGCCACCAGATCCGCTCGTACGTGCTCGATCAGAGCCGCGTGAAGGATCTGCGCACGAACGTCGAAATGAGCAACACGAAGGCCGTCCTCGACGGCGACCTCGACGACTTCATCGGCGCGAGCCTCAAACAGGGCGTGTAAGCGCCCCCGCGCGGGCGCGGCCCGGCCGGCCCCGCGCCGGCCGCGTCGGCGCCGCGCCCCGCCGCCGCATTACCATCGAACCCGACCATCATGACCGAACCGACCCAACCGCAGGCCGCTGTCGCAGCGGACGAAAACCAGATCGTCGCGGAACGCCGCGACAAGCTGCGCGCGCTGCGCGACCAAGGCATCGCCTTTCCGAACGACTTCCAGCCGACCCACCATGCGGCCGATCTGCAGACCGAATACGCGGACACCGACAAGGAAGCGCTCGAAGCGAAGAGCCTCGAAGTCGCGATCGCCGGCCGGATGATGCTCAAGCGCGTGATGGGCAAGGCGAGTTTCGCGACGGTGCAGGACGGCTCGGGCCAGATCCAGTTCTTCGTGACGCCGGCCGACGTCGGCGCCGAGACCTACGACGCGTTCAAGAAATGGGACCTGGGCGACATCGTCGCCGCGCGCGGCGTACTGTTCCGCACGAACAAGGGCGAGCTGTCGGTGAAGTGCACGGAGCTGCGGCTGCTGTCGAAGGCGCTGCGCCCGCTGCCCGACAAGTTCCACGGCCTCGCGGATCAGGAGACGCGCTATCGCCAGCGCTACGTCGACCTGATCGTCACGCCCGAGACGCGCTCGACGTTCCGCGCGCGCACGAAGGCGATCGCGTCGATCCGCAAGTTCATGAGCGACGCCGACTTCATGGAAGTCGAGACGCCGATGCTGCACCCGATCCCGGGCGGCGCGGCGGCGAAGCCGTTCGTCACGCATCACAATGCGCTCGACATGCAGATGTTCCTGCGCATCGCGCCCGAGCTGTACCTGAAGCGCCTCATCGTCGGCGGCTTCGAGCGCGTGTTCGAGATCAACCGGAATTTCCGCAACGAGGGCGTGTCGCCGCGCCACAACCCGGAATTCACGATGATGGAGTTCTACGCCGCGTACACCGACTACCGCTGGCTGATGGACTTCACCGAGCAGCTGATCCGTCAGGCGGCCGTCGACGCGCTCGGCACCGCGACGATCCAGTACCAGGGCCGCGAGCTCGATCTCGCGAAGCCGTTCCATCGGCTCACGATCACGCAGGCGATCCAGAAGTTCGCGCCGAACTACACGGACGGCCAGTTGTCGGACGACGCCTACCTGCGCAGCGAACTGAAGCGCCTCGGCGTCGACGTCACGCAGCCGGCGTTCCTGAACGCAGGCATCGGCGCGCTGCAGCTCGCGCTCTTCGAGGAAACCGCGGAATCGCAGCTGTGGGAGCCGACCTTCATCATCGACTACCCGATCGAAGTGTCGCCGCTCGCGCGCGAATCGGACACGGTGCCGGGCATCACCGAGCGCTTCGAGCTCTTCATCACCGGCCGCGAGATCGCGAACGGCTTCTCGGAGCTGAACGACCCCGAAGACCAGGCCGCGCGCTTCAGGAAGCAGGTCGAGCAGAAGGACGCGGGCGACGAGGAAGCGATGTTCTTCGACGCCGACTACATCCGCGCGCTCGAATACGGGATGCCTCCGACAGGCGGCTGCGGAATCGGCATCGACCGTCTCGTGATGCTGCTCACCGACAGCCCGACGATTCGCGACGTGCTGCTGTTCCCGCACCTGCGCCGCGAGGACTGAGCCCCGCGCGAGCCGTTTTCCGCCCGTTTTCCGCCCGCTTCCCCGGGGCGGAAAACGGCGGCGGACGGCGGCAAGCCCGCCTCGTTTGTAACCGCCCGTAAATCCCGGCCGCCGCGCCGCCCCCCTCTTCCGTCCCCTTCTCTTCGCGTCCTTTGCGCCGCTTGCGCGAGCGGGCATTTGACAGTGTTTGACACGCAAGTTTCCGCAGCGAATCGTTACAACTTGAAACGGCGTGCCCACGGCGTTTGATCGACACTTAGCTCCAGAAAATAACGCACAACCGTGTGCGGCAGCTTTGCACGGGATCGGAGTCAGTACTCAAGCACAAACTCCGATCGACACAGGAGAGTCGAAAATGGACAACCAGAACACCACCACGCAACAACGTCAGCGCATCCATCCGCTCGTCGCGACGGCCGCGGGCGCCGTCATCATCGCGAGCCTCGCCGCGACGGCCGCCGTCACGGGCCTGTTCCCGAAGGCGAGCAGCACCGATGCGCAGAACCCGCAGACGCAGGCCGCGCTGATCGCGTCGCAGCCGGCCGTCGACACGGCCGCCGCCGCGAGCGCCGCACTCGCCGCGCAAGCCGCGCAGCGGCAGGCCGCGGAACGTCAGGCGGTCGCGCAAGCGGCGCCGAAGCCCGCGCCTCGCCCGGTTCATCATCACCGCACGTCGACCGCGCCGCAGCCGCCGCAATATGCGCAGCAGCCGTATCCGCAACAGCAGCAGCAATCGACGTACTGCGCGACCTGCGGCACCGTCGCCGCGATCGTGCCCGTGCGCACGGCGGGCACGAGCTCGGGGATCGGCGCGATCGGCGGCGCGGCCGCGGGCGGCCTCGTCGGCAACCAGTTCGGTCACGGCAACGGCCGCACCGCGATGACGATCATCGGCGCGTTGGGCGGCGGCCTCGCCGGCAATGCGGTCGAAAAGCAGGTCCGCAGCGAAACCGACTATCAGGTCCAGGTGCAGATGCAGGACGGCTCGACGCGTACGTTCACGTACCACAACCCGCCGCCGTTCGGCCAAGGCCAGCGCGTGCGCGTCGAGAACGGCTCGCTCGTCGGCGCGTGACGCGAACCGCGCGGCGTCGCGGCCGCGCGCCGTCCGCCGGCCGATTGGTAGTCGCGCCGACCGTATCGGCCGGCCATGAAAAAACGGCTCGTGAGGCGATCACGAGCCGTTTTTCTTTGTGCGATCGCGGCGGGCTTCGCCGAAGCCGTGCGGTCGCGACGCCGGCACGGTCCGGTTCGCCGCGCCGCTGCGCTGCCAGGCGACCGATTGCGGCGATAACCTCGACTGCGGCGCACGCCGATCCGACATCCGGCCATCGAACACTCGCCATCCGCGCACGACGCGCGACTGCGCCACGTCGCTCCGCCAAGCGGCCGCGCCAATCGACCGACGCCAATCGGCGCCGGCCCACGTCAGTCTTCGTCGTCGAAGTCCGATTCGTCGATCCAGTGCGCCTGGATCGCCTCGAGGATCTTCTCGCCCGAATGCTTCGGATCGTCGTCGAAACCATCCAGCTCGAGCACCCACTGGCGCAGATCGACAAAATTGATCCGCTGCGGATCGACGTCCGGATGCTTGTCCGCGAGCGCGATCGCGATCTCGCGTGAATCGGTCCATTTCATCGTCGAACCTCCTCGCCGTCAGTGATTTTCTTTCGCGTGGTTGATCGAATACTTCGGAATCTCGACCACCAGATCCACGTCTTCCTTCACGATCGCCTGGCACGACAGGCGCGACGTCGGCTCGAGGCCCCACGCCTTGTCGAGCAGATCGTCCTCGTCCTCCTCGGACGGCTCGAGGTCGTTGAAGCCTTCGCGAATGATCACGTGGCACGTCGTGCACGCGCACGACTTCTCGCACGCGTGTTCGATCTCGACACCGTTGTCGAGCAGGTTGTCGCAGATGCTCTTGCCGGGCACGGCGTCGATCACCGCGCCGTCCGGGCACAATTCGACGTGCGGCAGTACTACGAGTTGAGGCATGTTCGTTCCGTTCGTTCAGCAGGTGCGCGGCGTCCGGCCGCGCCGTCCATCGCTGCGCCGGCGGCCGTTCGGCCGCGCGGCACAGATCGTTTTCAGATCTCGTCGAGCTTGCGGCCGGCGAGCGCCCGCTTGATGCTCTTGTCCATCCGGCGCGCCGCGAAATCGTCGGTGCCCTCGGCGAGCGACTTCGTCGCCGCATCGATTGCGTTCGTGTCGTCGCTCGTCGCGAGCGCGCGCAGCGACGCGACGAGGCCGTCGACCGTCGTGCGCTCGTCCGCGCCGAGCAGATCGCCGTCGGCGGCGAGCGCCACCTCCGTCGCCTCGACGAGGCGCTGCGCCTCGACCTGCGCCTCGCGCAGCGCGCGCGCGCGCATGTCGACCTCGGCCGTCTTGAAGCTGTCCTCGAGCATCCGCGCGATGTCGTCGTCGCCGAGGCCGTACGACGGCTTCACGACGACCGACGCCTCGACGCCCGAGTGCTGCTCGCGCGCGAACACCGACAAGAGGCCGTCCGCATCGACCTGATAAGTCACGCGGATCCGCGCGGCGCCCGCCGCCATCGGCGGAATGCCGCGCAGCTCGAAGCGCGCGAGCGACCGGCAATCGGACACGAGCTCGCGCTCGCCCTGCACGACGTGGATCGCTATTGCGGTCTGGCCGTCCTTGAACGTCGTGAATTCCTGCGCGCGCGCGACGGGGATCGTCGAATTGCGCGGGATGATCTTCTCGACGAGACCGCCCATCGTCTCGACGCCGAGCGACAGCGGGATCACGTCGAGCAGCAGCCAGTCGTCTCCGCCGCTGCGGTTGCCGGCGAGCAGATCCGCCTGGATCGCCGCGCCGAGCGCGACCACCTGATCCGGATCGAGATTGACGAGCGGCGGCTGGCCGAAGAATTTCGCGACCGCGTCGCGGATCACCGGCATGCGCGTCGCGCCGCCGACGAGCACGACGCCCTTGATGTCGGCGGGGCTCACCTGCGCGTCGCGCAGCGCCTTGCGGGTCGGCGCCAGCGTGCGCTGCACGAGCGGCTCGACGAGCGCGGCGAATGCATCGCGCGCGACCGTCTGCACGAGCTTCGCGCCCGTCGACAGCTTCACGTCGAGATGCGCCTCCGGCGCAGCAGACAGCGCCTCCTTCGCGCTGCGCACGCGATCGAGCAGCAGGCGCACGTCTTCGGGCGCGAGCGTCGCCGCATCGATGCCGGCCTGCGCGAGCACGTGCGCGAACAGCGCGTGATCGAAATCGTCGCCGCCGAGCGCGGAATCGCCGCCCGCCGCGAGCACTTCGAACACGCCCTTCGTGAGCTTCAGGATCGACAGGTCGAACGTGCCGCCGCCGAGGTCGTAGACCGCGTAGAGGCCCTCCGAACCGTTGTCGAGCCCGTACGCGATCGCGGCCGCGGTCGGCTCGTTCAGCAGTCGCAGCACGTTCAGGCCCGCGAGCCGCGCGGCGTCCTTCGTCGCCTGGCGCTGCGCATCGTCGAAGTACGCGGGCACCGTGATCACCGCGCCGACGAGCTCGTCGCCGAGCGTGTCCTCGGCGCGCTGGCGCAGCGTCGCGAGAATCTCCGCCGACACCTCGACCGGGCTCTTCACGCCGTCGATCGTGCGGATCTGCACCATGCCGGGCGCATCGACGAACTCGTACGGCGCGTTCGCCGCGCCTTCGACTTCCGCCTTGCCGCGTCCCATGAAGCGCTTGACCGACACGATCGTATTGCGCGGATCGAGCGCCGCCTCGTCCTTCGCGGCGTGACCGATCCGCCGGCCGCCCTTTTCGAGGTAACGGACGACGGACGGCAGCAGCACGCGGCCCGCGCCGTCCGGCAGCGCCTCCGGGATGCTGTTGCGCACCGCGGCGACGAGCGAATTCGTCGTGCCGAGGTCGATGCCGACGGCGAGGCGCCGCTGATGCGGCGCGGGCGCCATGCCGGGTTCGGAAATTTGCAGTAAAGCCATCTGTGTGTTCGATGAGGGCCGAAGCCCCGCTTGCATCGCGTGCGTAAAGCGCGCGGTTAGTTTTCGAGGCGCTCGATCTGAGCGCCGATCTCGGCCGACACGCGCTCGACGAACATCAGTTGCCGCACGGCTTCCGCCGCGCCCTGGTCCGAGCCGCTGTCGAGCAGCGCGCCCAGCTTCGCGAGGCGCGCGTGCCGCTCGTCGCGCAACTCGGCGAGAAGCGCGTCGAGCTCGCCGACGTTCCTCGCGGCGGCCGCATCCTCGATGCGCTCGCGCCACTCCATCTGCTGCATCAGGAACGCCGGCTCCATCGCCGTGTTGTTCTCGGCGCCGACGTCGACGCCGCGCAGCGTCAGCAAGTACGTCGCCCGCTTGAGCGGATCGCGCAGCGTCCGATACGCCTCGTTCGCGCGCGTCGCCCATTGCATCGCGATGCGCTTTTGCGCGTCGCCCGCCGCGGCGAAGCGATCCGGGTGCACCTGCGACTGCACGGTGCGGTACGCGGCGTCGAGCGCATGCTCGTCGAGCGCGAACTGCACCGGCAGGTGAAAGAGATCGAAGTGGCTGTCTTTCAGCGAAACCATCGCGTAGTAGCTGTAGCGCTCAACTCGTTGTCGACTGCGGCACGACGTGGAACCGATGTGCCGCCCATTAAAAAGGCGGCCCGCGCCGCCTCTTGCCCGCCTCACGCGGATCAGCCGTCACACGCGGAACGATTCGCCGCAGCCGCACTCGTCCTTCACGTTCGGGTTGTTGAACTTGAATCCCTCGTTCAATCCTTCTCGCGCGAAGTCGAGCTCGGTGCCGTCGATGTACGCGAGGCTCTTCGGATCGACGAAGACCTTCACGCCATGGCTTTCGAACACCTGATCCTCGACGGCGCAATCGTCGACGTACTCGAGCTTGTACGCGAGGCCCGAGCAGCCGGTCGTGCGCACGCCGAGCCGCAGGCCCAGCCCCTTGCCGCGCCGCGTCAGATACTTCTGCACGTGTTGCGCAGCCTTTTCGGTCAGTGTGATAGCCATAATGTCCCTGGTCGCACGGAGCGAGCCCCGTGCGTCATGCGTCCAAACCAAAACCCATCGACGTCCGTCGAACCCGCGGCGCCGCTTACGCGGCGACCTTGCCGTCTTCAGCGCCGTCGTGACGCTTCTTGTAGTCGGCCACGGCCGCCTTGATCGCGTCCTCGGCGAGGATCGAGCAGTGGATCTTCACGGGCGGCAGCGCGAGCTCTTCGGCGATCTGCGTGTTCTTGATCGTGAGCGCCTCGTCGAGCGTCTTGCCCTTCACCCATTCGGTCACGAGCGAACTCGACGCGATCGCCGAGCCGCAGCCGTAGGTCTTGAACTTCGCGTCCTCGATCACGCCGTTTTCGCCGACGCGAATCTGCAGCTTCATCACGTCGCCGCACGCGGGCGCGCCGACCATGCCGGTGCCGACCGCGTCGTCGTCCTTCGAGAACGAACCGACGTTACGCGGGTTTTCGTAGTGATCCAGAACCTTGTTGCTGTAAGACATGATCAAACTCCTTGCTTCGTTTCGTCTGCGCGGCGCTCAGTCGCCCGCGAATAAAGTCGCTGCGCTCAGTGCGCCGCCCATTCGATCGTCGACAGATCGATGCCTTCCTGATGCATTTCCCAAAGCGGCGACAAATCGCGCAGCTTCGCGATCTTGCCCTTCAGCAGATCGATCACGTAGTCGACTTCCTGCTCCGTCGTGAAGCGGCCGACCGTGAAGCGGATCGAGCTGTGCGCGAGCTCGTCGTTGCGGCCGAGCGCGCGCAGCACGTACGACGGCTCGAGCGACGCCGACGTGCACGCGGAGCCCGACGACACCGCGACGTCCTTGATCGCCATGATCAGAGACTCGCCTTCGACGAAATTGAAGCTGATGTTCAGGTTGTGCGGAATGCGGTGCTCGAGGTCGCCGTTCACGTAGGTTTCGTCGATCTCGGACAGGCCGCGCAGCAGCTTGTCGCGCAGCATCCGGATGCGCTCGTTCTCGGTCGCCATCTCTTCGCGCGCGATGCGGAACGCTTCGCCCATGCCGACGATCTGGTGCGTCGGCAGCGTGCCCGAGCGCATGCCGCGCTCGTGGCCGCCGCCGTGCATCTGCGCCTCGATGCGCACGCGCGGCTTGCGGCGCACGTACAGGGCGCCGATGCCCTTCGGGCCGTAGGTCTTGTGCGCGGAGAACGACATCAGGTCGACCTTCAGCTTCGCGAGGTCGATCTCGACCTTGCCCGTCGCCTGCGCGCCGTCGACGTGGAAGATGATGCCCTTCTCGCGGCAGATCTCGCCGATCGTCGCGATGTCCTGGATCACGCCGATCTCGTTGTTCACGTGCATCACCGACACGAGGATCGTGTCCGGGCGCAGCGCGGCCTTGAACGCGTCGAGGTCGAGCAGACCGTCGTCCTTCACATCGAGGTAGGTCACTTCGAAGCCTTCGCGCTCGAGCTCGCGGCAGGTGTCGAGCACCGCCTTGTGCTCGGTCTTCACCGTGACGATGTGCTTGCCCTTGCCTTGGTAGAAGTGCGCGGCGCCCTTGATCGCGAGGTTGTCGGATTCGGTCGCGCCGGACGTCCAGATGATTTCGCGCGGATCGGCATTGACGAGTGCAGCCACCTGCTCGCGCGCCTCTTCGACCGCGCGCTCCGCATCCCAGCCGTACGCGTGGCTGCGGGACGCCGGGTTGCCGAACTGCTCGCGCAGATACGGCACCATCTTGTCCACGACGCGCGGATCGACGGGCGTCGTCGCGCTGTAGTCCATGTAGATGGGCAGGTGGGGGATCTCGTTGTTCATCTATCGCTCCGGGTATGCGTTCAGTGCGGGGACTATTCGTTGTGCTGGCCGCGTTCAGTGCGCGGCAATCTCATGAGCTTGCGATGTTGAAAACCGAATTCGGGCCGAGCGGGACCGTGCGGACCGGCTCGACGCTCGCCGCGACGGGCTCCGGCTTGCGCTTGTCGCGCAGCACGGCGGGCGTCCCTTCGCGGGCGCGCTGCTGATCGACGAGATCCTGCAGCGACACCGAATCGAGGTATTCGACCATTTTCTGGTTCAGCGTCGACCAGAGCTCGTGCGTCATGCAGTGGCCGTCGGGCTGCTTCGTGCCTTCGCACGCGCCCTTGCCGCCGCATTGGGTCGCATCGAGCGGCTCGTCGACCGCGATGATGATGTCGGCGACCGTCACGTCCTGCGCGCGGCGCGCGAGGTTGTAGCCGCCGCCCGGCCCGCGGACCGATTCGACGATTTCGTGCCGGCGCAGCTTGCCGAACAATTGCTCGAGGTAGGAGAGCGAAATCCGCTGGCGCTGGCTGATGCCTGCAAGCGTCACCGGGCCTTGCTCCTGGCGCAGAGCCAAGTCGATCATCGCCGTGACGGCGAAACGGCCTTTCGTGGTGAGTCTCATGGTATTGAATGGGCAGCAATCTTGACGATTTTGGTCAAGTATAAATATTTGACCGTTTTAGTCAAGTATCCCTGCTTCTAAAAGGGGTTGTATGCGGCGCTTCAGCGCGCCGTTTCACGCAAGCTTTCGAGGAGGCCGCGGCACGCGTCCTCGCACTGATCGAGCACCTGCTCGAAGCCGCGCGCGCCGCCGAAATACGGATCGGCGATCTCGCGCGCCGACGTGTCGCTCGCATATTCGATCAGCAGCCGGATCTTGCCCCGATATTGCGGCGGGCAGCGCTCGTGCAATTCGGCGAGATTGGCGGAATCCATCGCGAGCACGAGATCGAAGCGCTCGAAATCGGCCCGGCCGATCTGCCGCGCGCGCAACGCCGACAGATCGTAGCCCCGCGCCCGCGCCGCCTGCTGCGCGCGTGCGTCGGGCGCCTCGCCGACGTGCCAGTCGCCGGTGCCGGCCGAATCGATCGCGATTGCTTCGTCGAGCCCCGCGGCCGCCACCTGATGACGCATCACCCCTTCGGCGGTGGGCGAGCGGCAGATGTTGCCGAGGCAGACGAAACAGATCGCGACGCTTTTCATCACGCAGCCAGACAATCGCGGCGAACCGCTCGGATGGGTAACGCGCCATTATACAAAGGCGCACCGATTCCCGCTTGCGGTAGATCCGGCTTCACAGCGCCTTCGCGCCGGCGAGCGGCGCGCCGTGCGACGCGGCCGGCAGCGGCTGCGACGCGTCGTCGACGAGCCCGTACGACACCGCGCGCGCGAGCTCGGCCGACGCATCGCGCGCAACCGAGGGCGCGCGCGCCGGCGCGGTTTCGGACAAGTACAGGTAAGCGGCGGCGGCGAGCGGCACGACGATCGCAAGCGGCCAGTACATCGATATTGTCTTTCTCATGATGCGACCTCTCTCGGCTGGCGCACTGGGCGTCGCCCAATGCTGACATGTCGAGATTCTATAGATCGCACCTATCAAGATAAATCCATGAATAGCGAACGCAGTGTTGTCGCTCGATGAACAGTCGCGGCGCGCGGCGTTCCCTGCCCGCGCGCGCCGTGCTTGCGCGCGATCGAATCATGGCGTCGACGAATGGTCGAGATGCGTGCGCGACGCCGCGTACAGTTCGCGGAAGGTGCGGCCGGCGGGCGCCGGGATGTCGCGCGTATCGGTCCAGCCGCGCGCGAACGGGAACCGCCTGAGCGCGCCTGCCACGCCGCCCGACGTGCCGCCCGCGCGCTCGAGCACGCGAACCGCGAGCTTCGTCGCGAGCGCGTAAAGCGCCGGCCGCCGTGCGAAGAAGCCCCACGCGGCGAGCCCCGCCCGCTCATGCCACGGCCGCAGGTGCCGCTCGACCTGCTTCTCGCGCAGCTTGCGCAGCAAGCCGGAAATCGGGATGCCGACCGGACAGACGCTGTCGCACTCGCCGCAGAGCGTCGCCGCCTGCGGCAGGTCGAGCGCCTGGTCGAGCCCGACGTAGCTCGGCGTCAGCACCGAGCCCATCGGCCCCGGATACACCCAGCCGTACGCGTGTCCGCCCACCTTCTGATACACCGGGCAATGGTTCATGCACGCGCCGCAGCGTATGCAGCGCAGCATCTCCTGGAATTCGCCGCCGATGAGCCCGCTGCGGCCGCCGTCGACGAGCACGACGTACGAATGCTCGGGCCCGTCCTCATCGCCGTCGGCGCGCACGCCCGTCAGCAGCGAGAAATAGTTCGACGTCTTCTGCCCGGTCGCGGAGCGCGGCAGGAGACGCATCGCGGTCGCGAGATCCTCGAGCGTCGGCAGAACCTTCTCGATCCCCGTCACCGCGACGTGCACGCGCGGCAGCACCGTGCACATCCCTTCGTTGCCCTCGTTCGTCACGAGCACGACGGAGCCCGTCTCCGCGATCACGAAGTTGCCGCCAGTCACGCCCATGTCCGCCGACAGGAAATGGGGACGCAGCACCTCGCGCGCCTCGCGGGTCATCTCCGGGATCTCGGTCAGGCGGGGCCGTCCGTGCGTCTTCGCGAACAGCTCGGCGACCTCCTCCTTGTCCCGATGCAGCACGGGCGCGATGATGTGGCTCGGCGGCTCGTTGTCGTTGATCTGCAGGATGTACTCGCCGAGGTCGGTCTCGATCGACTGCACGCCGAGCCGGCCGAGCACCGCATTGAGGTTCGCCTCCTCGGTCACCATCGACTTCGTCTTGATGACCTTCTTCACGTCGTGCCGGCGCGCGATGTCCGCGACGAGCTTCGCCGCGTCGGCCGTCGTCTCCGCGTACAGCACGGTCGTCCCGCGCCGCGCCGCCTCGCGCTCGAACATCTCGAGCCACACGTCGAGCCGCTCGAGCGCGCGGTCGCGGCGCGCCTTCAGCTCGGCGCGCGTCGCGACGAAGTCGATCTGCGTGACCGCTTCCGCGCGCCCCGACACGAATTTCGTCGACAGCCTCCTGAGGTTTTCCTGCAGGCGCGCATCGGCGAGCTTTTCGCCCGCGCGCGCCTTGAAATGCATCGATTGGACTTGCATGGCGGCTCGTGGGGTTCGTGGTTCTCGATCGTGGGCCTTCGAATCGTGCGGCGAATCGCTCGCGGCGCTCAGACGTCGCCGGCGAGCACCTGCGCTACGTGCAGCACGCGCGTGTCGCGGTCGCCCGTGCGGCGCAGGCGCCCTTCGATGTTCAGCATGCAGCCGAGGTCGCCGAGCACGACGGCCGGAACGCCCGTCGCGCGCACGTTCGCGCATTTCTCGTCGACGATCGCGGTCGAGATGTTGCCGTACTTCACCGCGAACGTGCCGCCGAAGCCGCAGCAGTGCTCGCAGTCCTTCATCTCGTCGACGGCGACGCCGCGCTGCGCGAGGAGCGCGCGCGGCTGCGCCTTCACGCCGAGCTCGCGCAGGCCCGAGCAGGAATCGTGGTACGTGACGGGCCCCTTGAATTCGCCCGGCTCGAGCTTCACCTGCGCGACGTTGACGAGGAAATCGGTCAACTCGTAGACCTTCGTGCGCAGGCGCCCGTAGCGCGCCATCAGCTCGGGATCGTCGCGAAAGAGATCGCCGTAATGGACGCGGATCATCCCGCCGCACGAGCCCGACGGCACGACGACGTAGTCGAACTGCTCGAACTCGCGCAGCGTCTTCTCGGCGAGATCGCGCGCGAGCGCGCGTTCGCCCGAGTTGTACGCGGGCTGGCCGCAGCAGGTCTGCGCGGGCGGCACGACGACCTCGCAGCCCGCCTGCTTCAGCAGCTTGAGCGCCGAAAAACCGATTTCGGGCCGCATCAGGTCGACGAGACACGTGACGAACAAACCGACTCGCATAGCCGCTCCTCCGAGAAAACGGCGCTCATTATCCGCCGTTTGCGCGGCGGCACCAACGCCGCGCCGCCAAGAGACTCCGCCACGGCCCCGAGCGAGGACTTCCTCGAACACCGTTCGCTTTTTTCACTATACGAGATACAATCGCCGCATTGGTATTTGATGCGGCAATCGATTTCTCACGATGAGCAACCCGAACCCGGATTCCAAGACATCGATCCAAGTGATCGAACGGATGATGCGGCTCCTCGATGCGCTCGCCGCGCACAGCGATCCGGTCAGCCTGAAGGAGCTCGCGCAGCGCACCGAGCTGCACCCGTCCACCGCGCACCGGATCCTGAACGACATGGTGACCTGCCGTCTCGTCGACCGGTCCGACCCCGGCACGTACCGGCTCGGCATGCGTCTCCTCGAGCTCGGCAATCTCGTGAAGGCGCGCCTGTCGGTGCGCGACGCCGCGCTGATGCCGATGCGCGACCTGCACCGGCTGACGGGCCAGACCGTGAACCTGTCGGTGCGCCAGGGCGACGAGATCGTCTACATCGAGCGCGCGTATTCGGAGCGCTCGGGGATGCAGGTCGTCCGTGCGATCGGCGGCCGCGCGCCGCTGCACCTGACGTCGGTCGGCAAGCTGTTCCTCGCGGCCGACGAGACGTCGCGCGTGCGCGCATACGCGACGCGCACGGGCCTCGCCGGCCACACGCAGAACAGCATCACCGATCTGCCGAAGCTCGAGCGCGAACTCTCGCTCGTGCGCCAGCAGGCGTGCGCAC
Organism: Burkholderia oklahomensis C6786; assembly: GCF_000959365.1. Classification (NCBI taxonomy): domain Bacteria; kingdom Pseudomonadati; phylum Pseudomonadota; class Betaproteobacteria; order Burkholderiales; family Burkholderiaceae; genus Burkholderia; species Burkholderia oklahomensis. The sequence goes on along the minus strand of NZ_CP009555.1, from coordinate 3,108,001 downwards.
GCGACAACGAAGAGCTGGAGCTCGGCGTGCGCTGCATCGCGGCCGGCATCTATGACGATTCCGGCAAGCTCGTCGCGGGGCTGTCGCTGTCCGCGCCCGCCGACCGGCTGCAGGACGCGTGGCTCGGCCAGCTGAGCCGCACGGCGCTCACGATCTCCGAATCGCTCGGCTATCACGCGGCGGCCACGAAGGAAATGGACGCGCCGACGCAAAAGCAGGCGTAGGCAGGCACATGGCGCGCGCAAGCCTGCGTCGAGCGCCCGCTTCAGCCGGCGCACCCGACAAAAAGCCCCGCAATTGCGGGGCTTTTTGTCGTTGGGCGACGCGGCGATCGGCCGCGTCTGCGATCAGGTCCCGCCCGTCGACGTGTTCGCCGCCGTCAGACGCTCGCCGCCGCCGTTGTCGAGCCAATTGCGCACGCGCGACGCATCGGCGAAGCGCGAATACTTGCCGAACGAATCGAGCAGCACCATCACGATCGGACGGCCGTGGATCGTCGTCTGCATCACGAGGCACTCGCCCGCTTCGTTGATGAAGCCCGTCTTCTGCAGGCCGATGTCCCACGACGGATTGCGCACGAGCGCGTTCGTGCTGTTGTACGCGAGCGTCCGCTTGCCGGTGTCCACCTCGTAGCTGCGATCGGTCGAGAACTTTCGGATGAGCGGGTACTGGTACGCCGCGTTCACCATCTTGACGAGATCGCGCGCGCTCGACACGTTCTGGCTCGACAGGCCCGTCGAGTTCTCGAAATGCGTGTCGGTCATGCCGAGCGCCTTCGCCTTCGCGTTCATCGCGGCGATGAACGCCGGACGGCCGCCCGGGAAGTAGCGCGACAACGCGGCCGCCGCGCGATTCTCCGACGCCATGAGCGCGATGTGCAGCATGTCCTCGCGCGACAGCACCGAGCCGACCGACAGGCGCGAGCCCGTGCCTTTCTCGTAGTCGCGATCCTCGTCGGTCACTTCGATCTGGTCGGTGAGCGGCGCCTTCGAATCGACGACGACCATCGCCGTCATCAGCTTCGTGATCGACGCGATCGGCACGACCGCATGCGAGTTCTTGTCGAAGAGCGGCTCGGACGTGTTCTGGTCGACGACGTACGCGACGCTCGAGCGCAGCGCGAGCGAGTCGGGCGTCTCGTGCAGGCCGAACGCCTGGCCGACCGACGGCGAACGCGGCTGGAACGCGACCCGGCGCACGCCGCTGTGGTGACGGCCGTTCGACACGTAGGTCACGCGCTTGCGTGCGCCTTTCGCGCGCGGCTCGGCGCTCGACGATGCGGCGCGCAGCGACTTCTTCGCCGCGCTCTTCTTGCCCTTCGCGCTCTGCGCGGTCTTGGCAGTGGCGGCGAACGCGTCCGCGGGCGCGACGGCGGTCGTGGCCACCATCAGCGAGACGGCGACCGAAACGGCGGTGCCGAGCGCCAGGCTCTGCATCATCCTGAGCGGTGCAAACAATTGGGCTTTCATTGGGGTCCGAACAAAACGGCGGGAGGTTTCCGCAAGTGTAGTAAAAGCTGAAAAAATAAGCAATATTAGGCACTTACCGATCTTCGTTAAACCGAAATGTAAGAATCGATCGTACCAGACCAATCGGCCCCGCCTCTCCCATCGAAAAATACGATGAAGGAAACGAGACTCCCGACGCGCGCGACACACAAATCACCCACCGGTTGATCAGAATATCGACACCGCGACGGACGAGCTGAAGCAGGGGAAACCACGATTACCGCAGGCGAAGCGGGCCGGACGACCCGCCGACAGGCGTGGCGACGAGCGTTCGTGCCCGCCGCCACGCCGAAAACAGCGAGCGCTCTGACACGCCAGAATGTTAAACGTTCCGCAACACCAATCGGTTTACTCGCGTCGTGATGGTGCGTCGGCGTCGATGCGGCAAGCCCCCGAACCGGCCTGGGGCACGGGCTGCAACCGATCCCACGACGATAATGCAACCCATTGTTTTGTCTAAGAATTGCCAGTTTTGTGCAATGCACCAAAAGTACTTGACATTCAATTCTGACGCCCTAAAATAAGAACCATTGTTGCGTTGCACAAAGCAGTTTCAGGAATCTGTTCCCCAAAGTTGTGCCCTTTTTCTTCACGATCTTCGATCGAACTTCAGGAGCATGAACATGTCCTTGCTGACCCCCGAGCAAATCGCCGCCGCCCAGAAAACCAACATCGAAAGCCTCTTCGGCCTCACGACGAAGGCGTTCGAAGGCGTCGAAAAGCTGATCGAACTGAATCTGCAAGTGGTGAAGTCGACGCTCGCTGAAAGTCAGGAAAACGTGCAGCGCGCGCTGTCCGTGAAGGACGCGCAGGAACTCCTCGCGCTGCAAGCCAGCCTCACGCAGCCGATCGCCGAGAAGGTGCTGGCGTACGGCCGTCACGTGTACGAAATCGCGTCGGCGACGCAAGCCGAGTTCGCGAAGGTCGCCGAAGCGCAATACGAGGAACAGAACCGCAAGGTGCAAGCCCTCGTCGACAACGTCGCGAAGAATGCGCCGGCCGGCTCGGAAACCGCCGTCGCCGCGCTGAAGTCGGCGATCAACGCCGCGAACACGACGTACGAAACGGTGCAGAAGGCCGCGAAGCAAGCGGTCGAAATCGCCGAAACGAACTTCAACGCCGCAGCCGCCGTCGCCACCAAGGCGGCGAACACCGCGGCCGCAGCGTCGCGCCGCAGCGGCAAGACCGCCGCGTAAGCGCCGGGCGTCACCGCCCGCTTCGTTTGGAGAAGGCCGCGCAATCGCGCGGCTTTTTTCTTGGGTGACACTTTTTTCGATTCGGCGAATCGAACAGGTGCCGAGCGGAGCAAGGGGTCGAGCGAACGCAGCGGAACGGCCGTCTGGCTTTTGATCTGTCGATCGCGCGCAAACCAGCGCTCCGTCCGCTCTCCGCAAAATAAAACGGCGCCTCCCCGTTTCGGGTGGCGCCGTTTTTTTGCGCGGCCGCTGCCTGTCGGCCGGCTTGCCTATTTCTTGCGCTGCGGCGGCAGGTCCGTGCAGACGCCTTCGTACAACTCGGCCGCCATGCCGATCGATTCGCCGAGCGTCGGGTGCGGATGGATCGTCTTGCCGATGTCCTCCGCGTCCGCGCCCATCTCGACTGCGAGACACACTTCGCTGATGAGGTCGCCCGCGTTCAGGCCGACGATGCCGCCGCCGATCACGCGATGCGTCTCCTCGTCGAAGAGCAGCTTCGTGAAGCCCTCGTCGCGGCCGTTCGCGATCGCGCGGCCCGACGCCGCCCACGGGAACACGGCCTTGCCGTACTTGATGCCTTCGGCCTTGCACTGATCCTCGGTCTTGCCCGCCCACGCGACTTCCGGATCGGTGTACGCGACCGACGGAATCTGCAGCGCGTCGAAGTACGCCTTCTCGCCGTGCGCCGCCTCCGCCGCGACGTGGCCTTCGTGCACCGCCTTGTGCGCGAGCATCGGCTGGCCGACGACGTCGCCGATCGCAAAGATGTGCGGGACGTTCGTGCGCATCTGCTTGTCGACTTCGATGAAGCCGCGATCGGTGACGGCGACGCCCGCCTTGTCGGCGCCGATCTTCTTGCCGTTCGGGCTGCGGCCCACCGCGACGAGCACGAGGTCGTAGCGCTGCGCTTCCGCCGGCGCCTTCTCGCCCTCGAACTTCACGTAGATGCCGTCTTCCTTCGCTTCCGCGCCGACCGTCTTCGTCTTCAGCATCACGTTGCCGAAGCGCTTCGCGTTGTACTTCTCCCAGACCTTCACGAGGTCGCGGTCCGCGCCCATCATCAGGCCGTCCATCATTTCGACGACGTCGATGTCGGCGCCGAGCGTCGAGTAGACGGTCGCCATTTCGAGGCCGATGATGCCGCCGCCGATCACGAGCATCCGCTTCGGCAACTGGCGCAGCTCGAGCGCGCCCGTCGAATCGACGACGCGCGGATCCTCCGGCATGAACGGCAGCTTCATCGCCTGCGAGCCGGCCGCGATGATCGCCTGCTTGAACTTGACGACCTTCTTGCCGCCGTCCGTCTGCACTTCCATGTGATGCGGATCGACGAACGTGCCGACGCCCGTCACCACGTCGACCTTGCGCGCCTTCGCCATGCCGGCGAGGCCCGTCGTCAGCTTCTTGACGACGCCGCCCTTGAAGTCGCGCAGCTTGTCGAGATCGACCTCGGGCGCGCCGAACGAGATGCCGTGCGCGGCGAGCGCTTTCGCTTCCTCGACGACGAGCGCCGTATGCAGGAGCGCCTTCGACGGAATGCAGCCGACGTTCAGGCATACGCCGCCGAGCGTGGAATAGCGCTCGACGAGCACTGTCTTCATCCCGAGATCCGCCGAACGAAACGCGGCCGAATAGCCGCCGGGGCCCGCGCCGAGCACGAGCATGTCGCACTCGATGTCGGCCGAGCCGCCGAAGCTGCCGGCTTGCGGCGCGGGCGCCGGTGCGGCTGCGGGCGCGGCCGCAGCCGGTTTTGCCGGCTCGGCGGGCTTCGCGGGCGCTGCTGCGGCGGCCGCCTCGACGAGCGCGATCACCGTGCCCTGCGAGACCTTGTCGCCTGCCTTGACCTTGATTTCCTTCACCGTGCCGGCGACGTCGCTCGGCACTTCCATGGACGCCTTGTCCGATTCGAGCGTGATGAGCGTCTGCTCTTTTTCGATCACGTCGCCCGGCTTGACGTTGACTTCGATGACGTCGACGCCGCTGAAATCGCCGATATCCGGCACCTTGACTTCGATGAGACTCATTACTGTCCCCTTCTTGTTTAGCTGCTGAAAGAGGGAGGGAAACTCGCGCACCACTGAACTACGGCCTGACTCGAAAACGACGCCCCGGGCGGAACCACCTTTGCCGCCCGCCCAAGGACGCGCCTTTCTGTTGGTTACTTTTCTTTGGAAGACGCCCCGAAGGAAGTCCCCTTGCGGGACAAAGAAAAGCGACCCCCGCCCCGGGAGGAGCAACGCACGCAGACCGCCAAGAAAGCAAGTTCAATGGCAAGGCATGAATACCGACATAGCATTCACGCCCCGCGAGGTCCCCACGCTCATCAAAGAATCACACGCCGGAAGTCGCCGAGCAGCGACGCCAGATACGCGTTGAACCGCGCCGCTTCGGCGCCGTCGATCACCCGATGGTCGTACGACAGCGACAGCGGCAGCGTGAGGCGCGGCACGAACTGCTTGCCGTCCCACACGGGCTTCGTCGCGCTTCGCGACAGGCCGAGGATCGCCACTTCCGGCGCGTTGATGATCGGCGTGAAGTTCGTGCCGCCGATCCCGCCGAGCGACGAGATCGAGAAACAGCCGCCTTGCATCTGGTCCGGCTTCAGCTTGCCTTCGCGCGCCGCCTTCGACAGCTCGCTCATTTCCTTCGCGATGTCGACGAGGCCCTTCTTGTCCGCGTCCCGGATCACCGGCACGACGAGGCCGTTCGGCGTGTCGGCGGCGAAACCGACGTGGTAGTACTGCTTGAAGACGAGGTTGTCGCCGTCGAGGCTCGCGTTGAACGTCGGGAACTTCTTGAGCGCGGCCACGACCGCCTTGATCACGAACGCGAGCATCGTGAACTTCACGCCCGCCTTCTCGTGCTCCTTGTTCAGCTGCACGCGCAGCGCTTCCAGCTCGGTGATGTCCGCTTCGTCGTTGTTCGTGACGTGCGGGATCATCACCCAGTTGCGATGCAGGTTCGCGCCGGAGATCTTCTTGATCCGCGACAGCGGCTTCGCGTCGACCGGGCCGAACTTCGTGAAGTCGATCTTCGGCCACGGCAGCAGGTTCAGCTCGCCGCCGCCCGCCGGCGCGGCCGCGGCGGCGGGCGCCGCGCGCTGGCCCGTCATCACGCCCTTCACGAACGCGGTGACGTCTTCCTTCGTGATGCGGCCCTTCGGACCCGTGCCCTGCACGCGCGACACGTCGACGCCGAGCTCGCGCGCAATCTTGCGCACCGACGGCGACGCATGGCTCGCGCGGTACTCGCCGCTCGCGGCAGGCGCCGGCGCGGCGGCGGGCGCCGCGGCGGGCGCGGGTGCGGAAGCCGCGGCGGGCGCGGGCGCGGCCGCCTGCGGCGCGCTCGCTGCGCTGCCCGTCGATTCGAGCACGACGATGAGCGAGCCTTCCGACACCGCGTCGCCGACCTTCACCTTGATGTCCTTGACGACGCCCGCAGCCGGACTCGGCACGTCCATCGTCGCCTTGTCGGATTCGAGCGTGACGAGCGACTGCTCCTTCTCGACCGTATCGCCGACCTTCACGGCGATCTCGATGACGGGCACGTCCTTGTAGTCGCCGATATCCGGCACTTTCACCTCGACCGTGCCGCCGCCCGCCGCCGCGGGCGCAGCCGCCGCGGGGGCTGCCGCGGCCGGCGCCGGCTGCGCGGCGGGCGCCGCGACGCCGTTCGCCTGCGCGGGCTTCGCCGCCGCTTGCGCGCCGTCGAGCAGCACGATCAGCGAGCCTTCCGACACCGCGTCGCCCACCTTGACCTTCACTTCCTTGACCATGCCGCCGACGGGGCTCGGCACGTCCATCGTCGCCTTGTCGGACTCGAGCGTGACGAGCGACTGCTCGGGCTCGACCGCATCGCCCGGCTTCACGAGCACTTCGATGACGGGCACGTCCTTGTAATCGCCGATATCCGGCACCTTGACTTCGATCGCTTGACTCATCTGTTTGTGTCTCCTGTCAATCGGAGTTACCGCTTTAGCGGCCCACTCCGATCCCATGCAAGGCGGAGCCGCGCCGCCCGCCTCCGCGCTGGAGCGGAGGCGGGCGCGCAGCGTCACGCCGCGCGTGCGTTAAACCGACATCGGGTTGGGTTTGGCCGGGTCGAGGTTGTACTTCGCGATGGCGTCGGCCACGACCTTGCGGTCGATCGCGCCTTCGTCGGCGAGCGCGTTGAGCGCCGCAACCGTGACCCAATAGCGATCCACTTCGAAGAAGTGGCGCAGCGCGTTGCGCGTGTCCGAGCGGCCGAAGCCATCGGTGCCGAGCACGACGTAGCGGCGATCGACGTGGCCGCGGATCTGGTCGGCGAGCGCGCGCACGTAGTCGGTCGACGCGATCACGGGGCCCTGCGTGTCCTTCAGACACTTCTGCACGTGCGACACGCGGCGCGCCTCGGCCGGATGCAGCAGGTTCCAGCGCTCGACGTCATGGCCTTCGCGCGCGAGCTCGGTGAAGCTCGGCACGCTCCAGAGGTCGGCCGCGACGCCCCAGTCGTTCTTCAGCAGGCCGGCGGCGGCGATCACTTCGTTGAAGATCGTGCCCGCGCCGAGCAGTTGCACGCGCGGCGCCTTCTTGTCGGCGTCGGCCTTCTTGAACAGGTACATGCCCTTCACGATGTCGGCCGCCACGTGCTCGCCCTGCGGGATCGCCGGGTGCTCGTAGTTCTCGTTCATCACCGTGACGTAGTAATACACGTCCTCCTGCTCCTGCACCATCCGGCGCAGGCCGTCCTGCATGATGACGGCGAGCTCGTAGCCGAACGTCGGGTCGTAGCTCACGCAATTCGGCACCGACGCCGCCCACATCAGCGAATGGCCGTCTTCGTGCTGCAGGCCTTCGCCGTTGAGCGTCGTGCGGCCCGCGGTGCCGCCGAGCAGGAAGCCGCGCGAGCGCATGTCGCCCGCCGCCCACGCCAGATCGCCGATCCGCTGGAAGCCGAACATCGAATAGAAGATGTAGAACGGCACCATGATCTCGCCGTGCGTGGAGTACGACGTCGCCGCCGCGATCCAGTCGCACATGCCGCCCGCTTCGTTGATGCCTTCCTGCAGGATCTGGCCGGTTTCCGATTCCTTGTAGAACATCAGCTGGTCGGAATCTTCCGGCACGTACTTCTGGCCTTCCTGGTTCCAGATGCCGATCTGGCGGAACAGGCCTTCCATGCCGAACGTGCGCGACTCGTCGGGCACGATCGGCACGACGCGCTTGCCGAGCGCCTTGTCCTTCAGCAGGATGTTCAGGATCCGCACGAACGCCATCGTCGTCGAGATCTCGCGGCCCTCGCCCGTGCCCTTCAGGAGCGGCTCGAACGCCTCGAGCGGCGGCACCGGCAGCGATTCCGCCTTCTGGCGGCGCTGTGGCAGATAGCCGCCGAGCGCCTGGCGGTGCGCGCGCATGTATTCGAGTTCCTTCGAGCCTTCCTCGAACTTCAGGTACGGCACGTCGGCGATCACGTCGTCGGCGATCGGCAGGCGGAACTGGTCGCGGAACTTCTTCAGTTGCTCGACGGGCAGCTTCTTCTGCTGGTGCGTGATGTTCATCGCCTGGCCGGCTTCGCCCATCCCGTAGCCCTTGATCGTCTTCGCGAGGATCACCGTCGGCGCGCCCTTCGAGTTGCTCGCCTGGTGGAACGCCGCATAGATCTTGTGCGGATCGTGGCCGCCGCGGTTCAGGTTCCAGATGTCGTCGTCGGACCAGTCGGCGACGAGCGCCTTCAGCTCCGGCGTGTTGAAGAAGTGCTCACGGACGAATGCGCCCGATTCCGACTTGTACGTCTGGTACTCGCCGTCGACGACTTCCATCATCCGGCGCATCAGCGCGCCCGTCTTGTCGCGCGCGAAGAGCGCATCCCAGCGGCTGCCCCAGATCACCTTGATCACGTTCCAGCCCGCGCCGCGGAACTCCGACTCCAGCTCCTGGATGATCTTGCCGTTGCCGCGCACCGGGCCGTCGAGACGCTGCAGGTTGCAGTTGATCACGAACACGAGGTTGTCGAGCTTCTCGCGGCTCGCCATGCCGATCGCGCCGAGCGATTCCGGCTCGTCCGTCTCGCCGTCGCCGAGGAACGCCCAGACCTTGCGGCCTTCCGTCGTCACGATCCCGCGCGACTGCAGGTACTTCATGAAGCGCGCCTGGTAGATCGCCATGATCGGGCCGAGACCCATCGACACGGTCGGGAACTGCCAGAAATCCGGCATCAGCCACGGGTGCGGGTACGACGAGATGCCGTTGCCGCCGACTTCCTGGCGGAAGTTGTCGAGCTGCGCTTCCGTCAGGCGGCCGAGCAGGAACGCGCGCGAATACACGCCAGGCGACGAGTGGCCCTGCACGAACACGAGATCGCCGCCGTGCTCGGCGGACGGTGCGTGCCAGAAGTGGTTGTAGCCGACGTCGTACAGCGTCGCGGCCGACGCGAACGACGCGATATGGCCGCCGACGTTCGTGTCCTTGCCCGCGCGCAGCACCATCGCGATCGCGTTCCAGCGCGTGTACGAGCGGATTCGGTGCTCGATGTCCTGGTCGCCCGGAATCTTGGCCTGGGCTTCGACGGGAATCGTGTTGATGTACGGGGTGTTCGCGGAGAACGGCAGGTGCTCGCCGTGCATCCGCGCGAATTCGATCTGCTTCTCGATCAGGTAGTGCGCGCGGCCGGGACCGACGGAGGAGATCACGCCGTCGAGTGCTTCGAGCCATTCGACGGTTTCCTGCGCGTCGTCGTCGCGTTCGGCTGCGACGTACTTCATCACTTCGTTAGGTACAGCGGACATTCTCGTCTCCTGGGTGTCCTGGAATATGAAGATGGCCTTCGAGCGACGACGCATGCCGCCGGCTGCAACAAGCTCCCGCGGATTGTAAAGAGCGTCGCACGCAACGCGCAACAAAATTTTCGAATTGTGAGATCATTTCTCGCAATATGAAATATTGCTGCGCCGCATCCATCTGACCAGCGTTTGCGGCTCATCATGTATCGACAATTCCGCTTTCGGTTCAATCTTTCTTGTACGCCTTTTGTGCATGACGCGCTGAGCTACAATCCTGCCATGTTGACCGATCGGCTTTTCGCACGCTCGGCGCGACCGTCGGGCTCGCCGACGGAGTCGCAGCCGTCCCGCTGGCACCACGGACCGTGGTGGTCCAACTCTTACCTGCTGACGCCCCTCCTCTCGATCCTGGTCTTTCTCGTGGTGATGAGCCTCATCCTGTGGAGCCTCAACCGCCGCGAGCAACAGCAGCAGGAAGACACGCTGTTTCGCAACGTCGCGTGGGCGCAGCAGCAGATCCGGCTGTCGATGACGGGCGCGCAGGAGCAGTTGCAGGCGTTCGCGCGCGACGTCGCCGCGGGCCGCATCGACGAGCACGCGTTCCAGGCCACGGTCGGCGACGTGATGCAGGCGCATCCCGAGATCCTCTACCTGAACTGGTACACGACGCCCGGCGCGAAGCGCTGGCCGACGATGCAGCTGCCGGTGCTCGGCCAGCGGCTCGCGAAGCCCAACGACGCGCAGATGGACGAAGTCGTGCGCGGCGCATTCGGCGAAGCGCGCAGCACGCGCCGGCAGTCGTACTCGCCGCTCGTCTACGACGACTTCGGCAACGGCTTCCTGACGCTGCAGACGCCCGTGATCCGCGACCGCGAGTACCTGGGCTCGATCGCCGCGGTGTTCTCGGTCGAAGGGATCCTGAAGCACGACATCCCGCCCGAGCTGTCCGCGAAGTACAAGATCTCGATCACCGACGCGAACAATCGCGAGCTCGCGTCGACGTCGTCGCGCCCGCGGCTGCCGCGCGACGCGCACTACGACCTGCCGCTCGATCCGCCCGGCCAGGGCCTCACGGTGCGCGTGTACGCATACCCGCAGACGACGAACCTGACCAACAACACGCTCGTGTGGCTCGTCGCCGGCCTGTCGTGCTTCGTGCTGTGGAGCCTCTGGAGCCTGTGGAAGCACACGCGCCAGCGCTTCGAGGCGCAGCAGGCGCTGTACGCGGAAGCGTTCTTCCGCCGCGCGATGGAGAACTCGGTGCTGATCGGCATGCGCGTGCTCGACATGCACGGCCGCATCACGCACGTGAACCCGGCGTTCTGCCGGATGACGGGCTGGGACGAGAGCGACCTCGTCGGCAAGATCGCGCCGTTCCCGTACTGGCCGCGCGACGCGTACCCCGAAATGCAGCGCCAGCTCGACATGACGCTGCGCGGCAAGGCGCCTTCGTCCGGCTTCGAGCTGCGCGTGCGCCGCAAGGACGGATCGCTGTTCCATGCGCGCCTCTACGTGTCGCCGCTCATCGACAGCTCCGGCCGGCAGACGGGCTGGATGTCGTCGATGACGGACATCACCGAGCCGAAGCGCGCGCGCGAAGAACTCGCCGCCGCGCACGAGCGCTTCACGACGGTGCTCGAGAGCCTCGACGCGGCGGTGTCGGTGCTCGCCGCCGACGAAGCCGAGCTCCTGTTCGCGAACCGCTATTACCGGCATCTGTTCGGCATCCGCCCGGACGGCCATCTCGAGCTGTCGGGCGGCGGCTTCGACAGCGCGCAGGCGTCGTCGGACTCGATCGACATGGTCGACGCATACGCGGGCCTGCCCGCCGCCGCGCTCACCGAGAGCACGGCGGACGCGCAGGAGGTGTACGTCGAGAGCATCCAGAAGTGGTTCGAGGTGCGCCGCCAGTACATTCAGTGGGTCGACGGCCACCTCGCGCAGATGCAGATCGCGACCGACATCACGACGCGCAAGAAGGCGCAGGAGCTCGCGCACCAGCAGGAGGAGAAGCTGCAGTTCACGAGCCGGCTGATGACGATGGGCGAGATGGCGTCGTCGATCGCGCACGAGCTGAACCAGCCGCTCGCCGCGATCAACAACTATTGCTCCGGCACGCTCGCGCTCGTGAAGAGCGGCCGCTCGACGCCCGAGACGCTGCAGCCCGCGCTCGAGAAGACCGCGCAGCAGGCGCTGCGCGCCGGGATGATCGTCAAGCGGATCCGCGAGTTCGTGAAACGCAGCGAGCCGAAGCGGCAGCCGTCGCGCGTCGCCGATATCGTCGCCGACGCGGTCGGCCTGGCCGAAATCGAGGCGAGAAAGCGCCGGATTCGGATCGTCACCGAAATCCGCGCAAGAATGCCTATTATTTATGTCGACCCCGTGTTGATCGAGCAGGTGCTCGTGAACCTGATGAAGAACGCGGCCGAGGCGATGCAGGAAGCGCGGCCGCAGGCGGAGAACGGCGTGATTCGCGTCGTCGCCGACCTCGAATCGGGCTTCGTCGACATCCGCGTGATCGACCAGGGTCCGGGCGTCGACGAGGCGACGGCCGAACGCCTGTTCGAACCGTTCTACAGCACGAAATCGGACGGGATGGGCATGGGGCTCAATATCTGCCGCTCGATCATCGAATCGCATCGCGGGCGTCTGTGGGTGGTCAACAACGTCGAGCCGGACGGCTTCGTGTCGGGCGCGACGTTCCACTGCAGCCTGCCCATTGGGGAACCGGAGGATCTCGGTCACGGATCCGAGACATCGCCATCACAAACCGTAACGGGAGAGATATGAATAGCCCTGTCACCACCTCTCAGGAAACCGTCTTTGTCGTCGACGACGACGAGGCCGTGCGCGACTCGCTGCGCTGGCTGCTGGAGGCAAACGGCTATCGCGTGCAATGCTTCTCGAGCGCCGAGCAGTTCCTCGATGCATACCAGCCCGCGCAGCAGGCGGGACAGATCGCGTGCCTGATCCTCGACGTGCGGATGTCGGGGATGAGCGGCCTCGAGCTGCAGGAACGCCTGATCGCCGAGAATGCGGCGCTGCCGATCATCTTCGTGACGGGTCACGGCGACGTGCCGATGGCCGTGTCGACGATGAAGAAAGGCGCGATGGACTTCATCGAGAAGCCGTTCGACGAAGCCGAGCTGCGCAAGCTCGTCGAGCGCATGCTCGACAAGGCGCGCAGCGAGAGCAAGAGCGTCCAGGAGCAGCGCGCGGCGAGCGAGCGCCTGTCGAAGCTGACGGCGCGCGAGCAGCAGGTGCTCGAGCGGATCATCGCGGGCCGCCTGAACAAGCAGATCGCCGACGACCTCGGGATCAGCATCAAGACGGTCGAGGCGCACCGCGCGAACATCATGGAAAAGCTCAACGTCAACACGGTCGCCGATCTGCTGCGGCTCGCGCTGTCGAAGAAGCAGGCGTAACACGCCGCGCCGCGTCCCACTCTCCCGCCCGGCGCATGCCGGGCGAGCAGCCGCTTTTTTGCGGCGCGGCATCCCGCGCGATCCATCCGGTTCCCGCTCCCCGCCCTCCCGCTTGCGGCGCACGCCGTCCCTGTTTTTCTCCCGCATCGCACGCCGCGCATGGCGCAAATCGACCCGGTCGGTGTCGGGTGACGGCAGGCGGGCGGTATAATTCGATGCTTCGCTGCAGCGCAACCTGGCGCCGCACGCCCGCATACCCAACCTTGCCAAGCGAATTCCCACCATGACAGCCACTCTGATCGACGGCAACGCCCTTTCGAAGACCCTGCGCGCGCAAGCGGCCGAGCGCGCCGCCGCGCTCGCCGCGCGCGGCCGCCGGCCGGGTCTCGCGGTGATCCTCGTGGGCGAGAACCCGGCGAGCGAAGTCTACGTGCGCAACAAGATCAAGGCGTGCGAAGACAACGGCTTCTTCTCGCTGAAGGACCGCTATCCCGCGACGCTCTCCGAGCCCGAGCTCCTCGCGCGCATCGACGAGCTGAACCGCGATCCGAAGATCCACGGCATCCTCGTGCAGTTGCCGCTGCCCGCGCACATCGACAGCCACAAGGTGATCGAGGCGATCGCGCCCGAGAAGGACGTCGACGGCTTCCACGTCGCGAACGCCGGCGCGCTGATGACGGGCAAGCCGCTCTTCCGCCCGTGCACGCCGTACGGCGTGATGAAGATGTTCGAAGCGCACGAGATCCCGCTGCAAGGCGCGAACGCGGTCGTGATCGGCCGCTCGAACATCGTCGGCAAGCCGATGGCGCTCCTGCTCCTCGAAGCGGGCGCGACCGTCACGATCTGCCACAGCAAGACGCGCGACCTCGCCGCGCATACGCGTCAAGCGGACGTCGTCGTCGCGGCGGTCGGCAAGCGCAACGTGCTGACGGCCGACATGGTGAAGCCGGGCGCGACGGTGATCGACGTCGGGATGAACCGCAACGACGAAGGCAAGCTGTGCGGCGACGTCGACTTCGCGGGCGTCTCGGAAGTCGCGAGCCACATCACGCCGGTGCCGGGCGGCGTCGGCCCGATGACGATCACGATGCTGCTCATCAACACGATCGAAGCCGCCGAGCGCGCCGCCGCGGCGGCCTGACGGCGGTCGACGCCGGCTCGGCGCCGGTCGGATGGATCGGCGCCGGCCCGACGGCCCGGTGCGGCGGCGGCCGCGGCGCCCGTCGTCGGTCAACGACGGGCGGCGCCGATCGATATCCCGCCGGCGTCGTCCGATGCGCCGCGGCACGTCGATACCCTCGATGCCGCCGGATGCGCCACGGCACCTTCGCCTTTTTTCATGCAGCAAACCGCAACGGCGCCGCAGACCGCCCCGGGACGGCTGTACACCCCGTCACTCGCAATACTCGCAATACTCGCGTCATTCGCGTCATTCGCGTTACTTGCGTCACTCGCCGCCCGCACGCGGCTTGCGCGAAGCAGACGGCCCGGAGCACGCCGACGCCGGCGCCCGACCGGCCGTCGAACGCCTTGCCCGGCTTCCGCCATCGCATGCGCCCGGCCGCCCGCCGCCGCACTCCGTTCCCGCCCCAATCGCCGCGTTAGAAACTATCGATTGGAAAGCGCGCCATGCGCCCCAATAATGTCGACATGACTCGACGGCCGGCGCGATGCGCTGCCCGTCTTCCGCCCAACCCGAATCCGAAACCGCCAGGGAGCACTATGTCCGTCAGCGAAAACGCCAACCCGCTTCTCGATTTCTCCGACCTGCCCCGCTTCGGCGAAATTCGCCCCGAGCACGTGACGCCCGCGCTCGACACGCTGCTCGCGAACGCGAACGATGCCGTCGAGCGCGCCGCGCAGCCCGATACGCCGGCAACCTGGGCCGACATCGTCGAGGCCATCGAGCATGCGACCGAGCCGCTCGGCCGCGCATGGGGCGTCGTCGGCCATCTGAACGCGGTCGCCGACACGCCCGAGCTGCGCGCCGTCTACGGCGAGAACCTGCCGCGCGTGACCGAGTTCTGGTCGAGCGTCGGCCAGAATCTCGCGCTCTACGAAAAGTACAAGGCGATCGCCGCGAGCGCCGAATATCCGACGCTGTCCGCCGAGCGCAAGAAGATCCTCGACAACGCGCTGCGCGACTTCCGCCTGTCGGGCGCCGAGCTGCCCGAGGACCAGAAGCCGCGCTTCGCCGAACTGCAGGAACAGCAGGCGGCGCTGTCGAAATCGTTCTCCGATCACGTGCTCGATGCGACGAACGGCTACGCGTATTTCGCGCAGAGCGAGGACGAGCTGGCCGGCCTGCCCGCCGATGCGATCGCAGCCGCGCGCGAAGCCGCACAGAAGGAAGACAAGGCCGGCTGGAAGTTCACGCTGCACTTCCCGTCGTATTTCCCGGTACTGCAATACGCGGAGAACCGCGCGATGCGCGAGGCGATGTACCGCGCGTACGTGACGCGCGCGTCCGAGCTCGGCCCGCAGTACGGCGACGGCAAGGCCGACTGGGACAACACGACGATCGTCGCCGACCAGCTGGCGCTGCGGCGCGAAGAAGCGCGGATGCTCGGCTATCACGACTTCGCCGAGGTGTCGCTCGCGCCGAAGATGGCGGAATCGCCGCGGCAGGTGATCGCGTTCCTCGAGGATCTCGCGAAGCGCGCGCGCCCGTTCGCGGAAAAGGACTGGGACGAGCTGCGCGCGTTCGCGTCGGGCGAGCTCGGTCTCGCGGCGCTCGAGCCGTGGGACGTCGCATACGCGGCCGAGAAGCTGCGCGAGCGGCGCTACGCGTTCTCCGAGAACGAGGTGAAGCAGTACTTCCCCGAGCCCGCGGTGCTGAAGGGTCTCTTCACCGTCGCCGAGGCGCTGTTCGGCGTGCGGATCGCGCGCGACGAAGCGCCCGTCTGGCACGAGGACGTGCGCTTCTTCCGCGTCGAGAATCGTGACGGGTCGCTCGTCGCGCAGTTCTATCTCGACCTGTACGCGCGCGAAGGCAAGCGCGGCGGCGCGTGGATGGACGACGCGCGCTCGCGCGCGAAGCGCGGCGACGGCAGCGTGCAGACGCCCGTCGCGTATCTGACCTGCAATTTCTCCGCGCCGATCGGCGGCAAGCCCGCGTGCTTCACGCACGACGAAGTGATCACGCTGTTCCACGAGTTCGGTCACGGGCTGCATCACATGCTGACGCGCGTCGACGAGATCGGCGTGTCGGGCATCAACGGCGTCGAATGGGACGCGGTCGAGCTGCCGTCGCAGTTCATGGAGAACTTCTGCTGGGAATGGGACGTGCTGAAGACGATGTCGTCGCACACGGACACCGGCGAGCCGCTGCCGCGCGCGCTCTTCGACAAGATGCTCGCCGCGAAGAACTTCCAGAGCGGGCTCGGCACGCTGCGCCAGATCGTGTTCTCGATGTTCGACATGCTGCTGCACGTCGACTTCGATCCGGCAGGCGATCCTGCGGCAGGCGCTCCCGCGGCAGGCGACGCGACGACGGACGCCCCTGCGGCCGGCAAGACGAGCGTCAACGACTTCGCGCGCGCGATCAACGAGCGCTTCCACGTGATCCCGCAGGCGCCGTTCTCGCGCTGGCCGAACACGTTCAGCCACATCTTCGCCGGCGGCTATGCGGCCGGCTACTACAGCTACAAGTGGGCGGAAGTGCTGTCCGCCGACGCCTATGCGGCATTCGAGGAAGCCGCCGGCTCCGCGGGCAGCGTGCTCGATTCGGCGACGGGCGCGCGCTACCGGCGCGAGATCCTCGAAGTCGGCGGCAGCCGTCCGGCGATGGACTCGTTCAAGGCGTTCCGCGGCCGCGAGCCGAACATCGACGCGCTGCTGCGTCATAGCGGGATGGCCGACGCCGCGCCGGCGCGGGCGTAACGCTCCCGGCGCGGCACGCGCGAGCTCGACCGGCCGCACGTGCCGCTGACTGCGGCGTCCCATCGAGCCGCCATCCGTCGAAACGAACGGCAACCCGCATCGGCGGGTTGCCGTTTTTCTGTCGCTCGCTCTTGTTCATGCGGCGAGCGCGCATCGAGCGATCACGCGCCGGGCGACGTGTCGTTTTCGCCGTCGTCGTCGCGGCCGTTATCGCCATTGTCATTATCTTCGTCGAAGAGCGCGATCTGCCCGTGCCGCTCGGCCGTGTCCTCGTCGATTCGCACGCCGACGCCCAACAGCCGCACCGGCTGCTTGCGGCGCACGAGCCCTTTCGCGAGCAGCGCGACCGCCGTCTCGGCATCGGTCGCGTCGGCGACGCATTCGACCGTCGTGCGCTGAAAATCCGCGAAGCGGATCTTCACGTACAGCTTCCTGATCGAGCGCACCGCCCCTGCCCGCTCGATCCGCGCGTCGAGCAGCGCCGTCAATCGCCGGATCTCGGCCGCGCACTGGTCGAGCGTGTCGAGATCCTGGACATAGGTCGTCTCGACGCTCACCGACTTGCGCTCCTGGTCGGCGCGCACCGGCCGCTCGTCGATGCCGTGCGCAAGCTCGTAGAGCCGCCGGCCGAATGCGCCGAACTCGTGATGCAGATCGAACAGCGACCAGCCGCGCAGCTCGTCGCAGGTGCGGATGCCGAGCCTGTCGAGCCGCGCGGCCGTCACCTTGCCGACGCCGTGCAGCTTGCGCACGGGCAGCGCGGCGACGAACGCGTCGACTTCATGCGGCCGCACGACGAAGAGACCGTCGGGCTTGTTCCAGTCGGACGCGATCTTCGCGATGAACTTGTTCGGCGCGACGCCCGCCGACACCGTGACGCCCACCGTATCGTGCACGCGCTCGCGGATCTCGCGCGCGATCAGCGTGCCGCTGCCCTGACAGCGCGTCGCGCGGCTCACGTCGAGATACGCCTCGTCGAGCGACAGCGGCTCGACATCGGGCGTGTAGTCGCGATAGATCGCCATGATGAGCCGCGACGCCGCGCGATACCTGTCCATCGCGGGCGGCAGGATCAGGAGCTCGGGACACTTGCGCATCGCGAGCGCCGACGACATCGCCGAATGCACGCCATAGCGGCGCGCCTCGTAGTTGCAGGTCGCGATCACGCCGCGCTGGTCGGGCCGCCCGCCGACCGCGAGCGGGCGGCCGCGCAGCGACGGATCGTCGCGCATCTCGACCGACGCGTAGAAGCAGTCGCAATCGCAATGGATGATCTTGCGCGCGAACGGAGCCGCGTCGCCCGAAGGCGGCGGAGGCGTGTCGGAGGAAGGCGTCGGCTTGTCCAAGGTGCCGATACTGTACAAAAACACAGTGCGCGTTTCAACTGCGCGATGCGCCATTGCGCGCCGCGCATGCGCCGGGGCGCAGACCGCGCCGCTTTGAATACGATGTGCGCGATGCTTCGGGCACGCAACGGCGACGTGACGGCGCGCGAGCACCCGGTGCAGAGAAAGTCGGGGGCCGGCCGATGCGAGCGCATCGCTCGCCCGGCAGCGAGAGCCCGACGAGATGTGACGGACCGGACCGCCCATTCGAAATCGAAAGATGCGAGTTGCGGAACCGGCCGCTGAAAAGCAAAAACCCGGCTCGAAGCCGGGTTTTTGCTTTGACGACTCGCGCATCGGTCATTTGCGCGTGGACATCGCCGAATTTGGTTGCGGGGGTAGGATTTGAACCTACGACCTTCGGGTTATGAGCCCGACGAGCTGCCAGACTGCTCCACCCCGCGTCAGAGAAATAAAAGTATATGGCTTTTAAGCAGACGCGTCAAATCTTATTTCAAACAATCGTCACACATGCCGCCGCGCCCCCGCCGATCGAACTAGTCCGGTCGACGCTGCGACACCGGCGCGCCCGTTCTCCCGGCGAATAGGCAAGCGCATCGCCCGTCCCTACTCTTGAGACGCTCCTCCTCGTCTCGAGAGAACCATCATGGCTGCAACCTCCGCTCCTCCCGCATCGCTCGACAAGCGCGCGATGCCCGTGCTCGCATCGAGCACGATCGCGTTCACGCTGTGCTTCGCTGTCTGGATGATGTTCGCGATCCTCGGCATTCCGCTCAAGAAGACACTCGGCCTGAACGACACCGAATTCGGCCTCGTCGCCGCGATGCCGGTGCTCACCGGATCGCTGATCCGCGTGCCGCTCGGTATCTGGACCGACCGCTACGGCGGCCGCATCGTGTTCTTCATCCTGATGCTCGTCACCGTCGTGCCGATCTGGCTGATCTCGTATGCGACGCAGCTCTGGCAATTCCTCGTGCTCGGCCTCTTCGTCGGGCTCGCGGGCGGCTCGTTCTCGGTCGGCACGCCGTACGTCGCGCGCTGGTTCCCGAAGGCGCGCCAGGGCCTCGCGATGGGCGTGTTCGGCGCCGGCAACTCGGGCGCCGCCGTCAACAAGTTCGTCGCGCCCGCGCTCATCGCGGCGGCGGGCACGTGGACCATCGTGCCGCGCGTCTATTCGATCGCGATGCTCGCGATGGCGCTCCTCTTCTGGGTGTTCTCCGCGACCGATCCCGCGCACCGCTCGATCAACGCGGCGTCGCTGCGCGCGCAGCTGCGCGTGCTGAGGAATCCGCGCGTGTGGCGCTACTCGCAGTACTACTCGGTCGTGTTCGGCGGCTACGTCGGGCTGTCGCTGTGGCTCACGCAGTACTACGTCGGCGAATACGGCTTCGGCATCCAGTCGGCCGCGTTCCTCGCCGCGTGCTTCTCGCTGCCGGGCGGCGTGCTGCGCGCGATCGGCGGCTGGCTGTCCGACCGCTACGGCGCCTACCGCACCACGTGGTGGGTGATGTGGGTCTGCTGGGTCACGTTCTTCATCCTCAGCTACCCGCCGACCGACTTCACGATCCGCTCCGCGCACGGCCCGCTCGGCTTCCATCTCGGCCACACGCCCGTCGCGTTCACCGTGCTGCTGTTCGCGGTCGGCATCGCGATGGCGATCGGCAAGGCATCGGTCTTCAAGTTCATCGCCGACGAGTTCCCGGACGACATCGGCGCGGTGTCGGGCGTCGTCGGCCTCGCGGGCGGCCTCGCCGGCTTCGCGCTGCCGATCCTGTTCGGCGCGCTCGTCGACCTGACGGGCGTGCGCTCGACCTGCTTCATGCTGCTCTACGGCGCCGTCAGCGTGAGCCTCGTCTGGATGTACTTCAGCTTCCGCGCCGAGCGTGCGGCGCACGACCAGCGCGTGCTCGCCGCCCGCTCCGCGTGAGCGCCTTCTTCGTCACCTTCGTTCATTCAACGGATTCGATCATGTCCACTTCTCTACTCGTGCGCTGGGATCCCGAAAACCCGGCCTTCTGGCAAGCCAAGGGGCGCCCCGTCGCGTGGCGCAATCTCGCGATCTCGATTCCCGCGTTGATGCTCGCGTTCATCGTCTGGTCGCTGTGGAGCGTCGTCGTCGTCAATCTCGATCGCGCGGGCTTTCACTTCGGCAAGAACCAGCTGTTCTGGCTCACCGCGCTGCCCGCGCTCTCGGGCGCGACGCTGCGCATCTTCTACTCGTTTCTCGTGCCGATCTTCGGCGGCCGCCGCTTCACCGCGATCTCGACCGCGACCCTCCTGATCCCCGCGCTCGGGATGGGCTTCGCGCTGCGCGATCCGGGCACGGGCTATCCGACGCTCCTCATCCTCGCGCTCCTGTGCGGCTTCGGCGGCGCGAACTTCAGCTCGTCGATGGCGAACATCAGCTTCTTCTTCCCGAAGGCGAAAAAAGGGCTCGCGACCGGGCTCAACGCGGGGATCGGCAACCTCGGCGTGTCGGTCGTGCAGTTCGTCACGCCGCTCGTGATTTCGGCCGGCATCTTCGGCGCGCTCGCGGGCGATCCGCAAACCACCGTCGCGCACGGCGCGACGACGAACCTGTGGCTGCAGAACGCGGGCTTCGTGTGGGTGCCGTTCATCGTCGTCGCGACGTTCGCCGCATGGTTCGGGATGAACGACATCGCCGACGCGAAGGCGTCGTTCGCCGAGCAGGCGGTGATCTTCCGCCGGCTGCACAACTGGCTGATGTGCTGGCTGTACGTCGGCACCTTCGGCTCGTTCATCGGCTTCTCCGCCGGCTTCGCGCTCCTCACGAAGGCGCTCTTCCCGAACGTGAACCCGACCGCATACGCGTTCATCGGCCCGCTCGCGGGCGCGCTGATGCGGCCCGTCGGCGGCTGGGTGTCCGACCGGATCGGCGGCGCGCGCGTCACGTTCTGGACGTTCGCCGCGATGATCGCGGCGGTGGCGGGCGTCATCGCGTTCCTGCCGGCGGGCGGCGACGCGGGCAACTTCGCGGGCTTCCTCGCGATGTTCATCGTGCTGTTCGCGCTGACGGGCATCGGCAACGGCTCGACGTTCCGGATGATCCCGGTGATCTTCCTGACCGAGCGGCAGCGCGCCGCGCAGGGCCAGGACGAAGCCGCGCAGAAGCAGGCGCTCCTCGACGCCGGCAAGGAATCGGCCGCGGTGCTCGGCTTCTCGGGCGCGATCGGCGCATACGGCGGCTTCTTCATTCCGAAGAGCTTCGGCACGTCGCTCGACATGACGGGCTCGGCCGTGCCCGCGCTCGCGTGCTTCATCGTGTTCTACGTGTCGTGCGTCGCGATCACGTGGTGGTTCTACGCGCGCCGCAACGCGTCGATGCCGTGCTGAAGGCGCGCTGACGCCGGCCGTTTCCGGATGCGGTCGCGCGAATGCGGCGGCGTGTCGCAGCGCGACCGCATCCGGCCCGCATTTCACGAGGGCGCATCGCGCCCTCTAGTTCTTTCGAACTAGTTCTTCTCCCTCCTCTTTCCCGCTCCATCGGCGAATGGGCGCGCAAGCGCGCGCGCCGTAATCTCGGAGTGTCCCCTGACACAAGCATTCGCAGCACCCTGGGCGACCGCGGATGCGCTTGGAGAAACACACGATGAGTCATTTTCTGGATCGGCTGAAGTTCATGTCGCGCGTGAAATCCACGTTCTCCGACGGCCACGGCGCCGTCGTCGACGAGGATCGGCGCTGGGAAAACGGCTACCGCAGCCGCTGGCAGCACGACAAGATCGTCCGCTCGACGCACGGCGTGAACTGCACCGGCTCCTGCTCGTGGAAGGTCTATGTGAAGAACGGCCTCATCACGTGGGAAACCCAGCAGACCGACTATCCGCGCACCCGCGCCGACCTGCCGAATCACGAGCCGCGCGGCTGCCCGCGGGGCGCGTCGTACAGCTGGTACGTCTACTCCGCGCAGCGCGTCAAGTATCCGATGATCCGCGGCCGCCTGATGGAGATGTGGCGCGAGGCCCGCAAGACGATGGACCCGATCGCCGCGTGGGAATCGATCAGCCAGAACCCCGAAAAGGCGCGCCGCTACAAGAGCGTGCGCGGCCTCGGCGGCTTCGTGCGCGCGGACTGGAACACCGCGACCGAGATCATCGCCGCCGCGAACGCGTACACGATCAAGCGCTACGGGCCGGATCGCGTCGTCGGCTTCTCGCCGATCCCGGCGATGTCGATGGTGTCGTACGCGGCGGGCGCGCGCTATCTGAGCCTCATCGGCGGCGCGTGCCTGTCGTTCTACGACTGGTATTGCGACCTGCCGCCCGCGAGCCCGCAGGTGTGGGGCGAGCAGACCGACGTGCCCGAATCGGCGGACTGGTACAACTCGAGCTACCTGCTCGTCTGGGGCTCGAACGTGCCGCAGACGCGCACGCCCGACGCGCACTTCTACACCGAGGTCCGCTACAAGGGGACGAAGACGGTCGCGATTTCGTCCGACTACGGCGAGATGGTCAAGTTCGGCGACATCTGGCTCGCGCCGAAGCAAGGCACCGACGCCGCGCTCGCGATGGCGATGGGCCACGTCGTGCTGAAGGAATTCCACGCGGCCGGCAAGTCCGCGTACTTCCGCGACTACGTGAAGCAGTACACCGACATGCCGATGCTCGTGCTGCTGCGCGAGCGCGACGGCATGCGCGTGCCCGATCACTTCCTGCGCGCGTCGCATCTCGCCGATTCGCTCGGCGAAGCGAACCATCCCGAATGGAAGACGCTCGCGATCGACGCCGCGACGGGCGACATCGTCGCGCCGAACGGCTCGATCGGCTTTCGCTGGGGCGAAGCCGCGCACAACGGCGGCGAGAAGGTCGGCCGCTGGAATCTCGAAATGAAGGACGGCGGCAGCGGCCGCGCGATCGATCCGAAGCTCTCGCTCGTCGACGCGCACGACGAAGTCGTCGAAGTCGGCTTCCCCTACTTCGGCAGCGAGCACGAGTCGCTGCTCGCGCGCCGCGTGCCCGCGAAGCGCGTTGCGCTCGCCGACGGCACGACCGCGCTCGTCGCGACCGTCTACGACCTGCAGATGGCGAACTACGGCGTCGACCAGGGCCTGGGCGGACCGAACGTCGCGGCGAGCTTCGACGACGACGTGCCGTACACGCCCGCGTGGCAGGAAAAGCACACGGGCGTCGCGCGTCATCTCGTGATCCAGGTCGCGCGCGAATTCGCCGACAACGCGGACAGAACGCGCGGCAAGAGCATGGTGATCGTGGGCGCGGCACTCAACCACTGGTATCACAACGACATGATCTACCGCGGCATCATCAACCTCCTGATGATGTGCGGCTGCATCGGCCAGAGCGGCGGCGGCTGGGCGCACTACGTCGGCCAGGAGAAGCTGCGTCCGCAGTTCGGCTGGGCGCCGCTCGCGTTCGCGCTCGACTGGTCGCGCCCGCCGCGCCAGATGAACGGCACGTCGTTCTTCTACAGCCACACGAGCCAATGGCGTCATGAAAAGCTCGCGGTCGACGAGATCCTCGGGCCGACCGCCGATCGTTCGAAGTACGAAGGCATGACGCTGCTCGATCTGAACGCGAAGTCCGAGCGGATGGGCTGGCTGCCGTCGGCGCCGCAGCTCGGCCGAAATCCGCTCGACGTCGTCGACGAGGCGGAGCGCGCGGGCAGGGAGCCCGTCGCATACGCGGTCGAGCTGCTGAAGAGCGGCAAGCTCGCGTTCGCGTGCGACGATCCCGACAACCCCGCGAACTTCCCGCGCAACATGTTCGTGTGGCGCTCGAACATTCTCGGCAGCTCGGGCAAGGGCCACGAGTACTTCCTCAAGTATCTGCTCGGCACGCAGAACGCGCTCTTCAGCGACGAGGCCGATGCGCTGAAGCCGTCCGAAGTGAAGGTGCGCGACGCGGCCGAAGGCAAGCTCGATCTGCTCACGGTGCTCGACTTCCGGATGAGCACGACGTGCCTGTACGGCGACATCGTGCTGCCGACCGCGACCTGGTACGAGAAGGACGACCTCAACACGTCGGACATGCATCCGTTCATCCACCCGCTGTCCGAAGCCGTGCAGCCGCTGTGGGAGAGCAAGACCGACTGGGAGATCTACAAGGCGATCGCGAAGAAGTTCAGCGAGATCGCGGGCCCGTACCTCGGCACGCGGCGCGACCTCGTCTGCACGCCGCTGCTGCACGACACGCCGGGCGAGCTCGGCCAGCCGTTCGAGCCGAAGGACTGGCGTCGCGGCGAATGCGACCTGATCCCCGGCAAGACCGCGCCGTCGATGACGGTCGTCGAGCGCAACTACGGCGACATCCACAAGAAGTTCACGTCGATCGGGCCGCTCCTCGACAAGCTGGGCAACGGCGGCAAGGGAATCAACTGGAGCACCGAGCACGAAGTGAAGGAGATCGGCGCGCTGTCCGACACGGTCGCCGAGCCCGGCGTGAGCCGCGGCCGCCCGCGCCTCGACACGGCGATCGACGCGGCCGAGATGATCCTCACGTTCGCGCCGGAAACGAACGGCCACGTCGCGGTGAAGGCATGGGACGCCCTCTCGAAGATCACGGGCCGCGATCACGCGCATCTCGCGGTCGGCCGCGAGCACGACAAGATCCGCTTTCGCGACGTGCAGGCGCAGCCGCGCAAGATCATCTCGGCGCCGACCTGGTCCGGCCTCGAATCGGAGGAAGTCAGCTACAACGCCGGCTACACGAACGTCCACGAGCTGATTCCATGGCGCACGCTGACGGGCCGCCAGCAGTTCTATCAGGACCACCGCTGGATGCTCGACTTCGGCGAAGGCTCGTGCGCGTACCGGCCTGCGATCGACACCAAGACGGTCGCGCCGCTGCACAAGCGGATGTCGAACGGCCAGCCGGAACTCGTGCTGAACTGGATCACGCCGCACCAGAAATGGGGCATCCACTCGACCTACTCGGACAACCTGCGGATGCTGACGCTGTCGCGCGGCGGCCCGCACGTGTGGATCTCGGAGGTCGAAGCGCAGCAGGCGGGCATCCGCGACAACGACTGGGTCGAGGTGTTCAACGTGAACGGCACGCTGACCGCGCGCGCGGTCGTGTCGCAGCGCGTGCCGGCCGGCATGTGCCTGATGTACCACGCGCAGGAAAAGATCGTGAACGTGCCGGGCGCGGAGACGAGCGGCAAGCGCGGCGGGATTCACAACTCGGTCACGCGCACCGTGACGAAGCCGACGCACATGATCGGCGGCTACGCGCAACAGGCATACGGCTTCAACTACTACGGGACGGTCGGCAGCAACCGCGACGAATACGTGATCGTGCGCAAGATGAACCGGGTGGACTGGCTCGAAGAGCCGCTTAACGAAGGAGCAGCACAATGAAGATCCGCGCACAAGTGGCGATGGTGCTCAATCTCGACAAATGCATCGGATGCCACACCTGCTCCGTCACCTGCAAGAACGTGTGGACGTCGCGCGACGGCGTCGAGTACGCGTGGTTCAACAACGTCGAGACGAAGCCGGGCGTCGGCTACCCGCGCGAGTGGGAAAACCAGGACAAGTGGCAAGGCGGCTGGAAGCGCAACGACGCAGGCAAGCTCGAGCCGCGCCAGGGCGGCAAGCTGAAGATCCTCGCGAACATCTTCGCGAATCCCAACCTCCCCGGCATCGACGACTACTACGAGCCGTTCACGTACGACTACGCGCATCTGCAGAACGCGCCGCTGTCGCAGACGCCGCCGACCGCGCGCCCGGTCTCCGCGATCACCGGCCAGAAGATGGACAAGATCGAATGGGGGCCGAACTGGGAAGACGACCTCGGCGGCGAGTTCAAGTCGCGCGGCCGCGACAAGCTGTTCGAGGACGTGCAGAAGGAGATGTACTCGACGTTCGAGAACACCTTCATGATGTACCTGCCGCGTCTTTGCGAGCACTGCCTGAATCCGACCTGCGTCGCGTCGTGCCCGTCCGGCTCCGTCTACAAGCGCGAGGACGACGGCATCGTGCTCGTCGACCAGGACAAGTGCCGCGGCTGGCGGATGTGCATCTCGGGCTGCCCGTACAAGAAGATCTACTTCAACTGGCAGACCGGCAAGGCCGAGAAGTGCGTGTTCTGCTTCCCGCGCATCGAGGCCGGGCAGCCGACCGTCTGCTCGGAAACCTGCGTCGGCCGCATCCGCTATCTCGGCGTGATGCTGTATGACGCGGACCGCATCGAGCAGGCGGCGTCGGTCGCCGATCCGCAGAAGCTCTACGAAGAGCAGCTCGCGGTGTTCGTCGATCCGCACGATCCGGCGATCGAGCGTCAGGCGCTCGCCGACGGCGTCCCGCAAAGCTGGATCGACGCGGCGAAGCGCTCGCCCGTCTACCGGATGGCGTGCGAATGGAAGGTCGCGTTCCCGCTGCATCCGGAATACCGGACGCTGCCGATGGTCTGGTACGTGCCGCCCCTGTCGCCGATCCAGGGCGCCGCGCAGTCGGGCCACATGGGGATGAACGGCGTGATCCCCGACGTGCGCAGCCTGCGCATTCCGCTGCGCTATCTCGCGAACCTGCTGACGGCGGGCGACGAAGCGCCGGTCGCCGCGGCGCTCGACCGGATGCTCGCGATGCGCGCGTACAAGCGCGCGCAGACCGTGCACGGCGAGCACGACGCGCAGGTGCTCGCGCAAGTCGGACTCACCGCCGAGCAGATCGAGGACATGTATCAGTTGATGGCGATCGCGAACTACGAGGACCGCTTCGTGATTCCGTCGTCGCACAAGGAAATGGCCGAAGACAGCTTCGACGAGAAAGGCAGCTGCGGCTTCTCGTTCGGCAACGGCTGCTCGGGCGGCACGTCGGACGGCACGCTGTTCGGCCGCAAGAAGGAAACGGCGGTGTCGTACGCGGCGCTGCCGACCGTCACGCGCAAGAAAGCGAGCGCCGCATGAGCGCGTCGCACGAGGAAAACGTCATGTCGATCTATCCGATTCTGTCCGCCCTGCTGATCTATCCGGAGCAGGCGTTGCTCGACGCGCTGCCCGACGTCGAGCGCGCGCTCGACGCGTTCCCCGACGCACGGGAGGCGCTCGCGCCGCTCGTCGCGTCGCTGCGCGCGACGCCCTTGATCGAGCTGCAGGAACGCTATGTCGCGACGTTCGACCGCACGCCGTCGCATTCGCTGCATCTGTTCGAGCACGTGCACGGCGAGAGCCGCGACCGCGGCCAGGCAATGGTCGATCTGCTCGACGAATACCGCCGTCACGGCTTCGAACCGGTCGGCAACGAGCTGCCCGACTACGTGCCGCTCTTCGTCGAATTCCTCGGCGCGATCGCCGATGACGGCGACGGCGAGCACGCGGCGCGCCTGCTCGGCGATGCGATCGACGTGCTCGCCGCGCTCGGCGAGCGCCTCGCTCGCGCGCAGAGCCCGTATGCGGCCGCGTTCGCGGTGCTGCGCGCGCTGAGCCCGGTCGAGCCGCGGCCCGTGGCCGAGCCGCCGCCGCGCACGATGGACGAGGCGCTCGAGCGCTTCGGCCCCGGCCACGACGGCGTCGAGCCGCTGCTCGCGCCCGCGGCGAACGCGCCGCTCGCGCAGCCGATCCGCTTTCATCCGCCGCGCCGCGCGGCGACGCCCGCTCCCCGCGCGTGACGCGGGGGCGTCGCGAACCCGTTTCGAGGTCACGTCATGGATTATCTGAATAGTTTCGTCTACGGCATCTATCCGTACATCGCCGCCGCCATCTTCCTGTTCGGCAGCCTCGCGCGCTTCGAGCGCGAGCAATACACGTGGAAGTCCGACAGCTCGCAGCTGCTGCATCGCGGCGCGCTGCGCACGGGCAACATCCTGTTCCACGTCGGCGTGCTCGGGCTGTTCTTCGGGCATCTCGTCGGGCTGCTCACGCCCGTCGCGGTATGGGACGCGCTCGGCGTCACCCATCATCTCAAGCAGCTCGTCGCGATGACGGCGGGCGGCGTGATGGGCTCGCTCGCGCTCGTCGGCCTCGTGATCCTGCTGCATCGGCGCCTGACGAACGCGCGCATCGCCGCCGTCACGCGACGCGGCGACAAGGTGCTGCTCGCGTGGCTGCTGATCACGCTCGTGCTCGGGCTGTCGACGATCCTCGAATCGGCGAGCCACACCGACGGCCATCTGATGGTGCAATTGATGACGTGGGCGCAGCACATCGTCACGTTCCGCGGCGACGCGGCGAGCTTTGTCGCCGATGCGCCGTGGCTCTTCAAGGCGCATCTGTTCATGGGCATCTCGCTCTTCGCGATCTTCCCGTTCACGCGGCTCGTCCACGTGTGGAGCGGCTTCGCGTCGGTCACGTATGTCGGCCGCGCATGGCAGCTCGTGCGCGCGCGCCGCTAGGGTCCGCTCACGTTTCACGCGGGAGGGTCGGAGCCAATCGGTCGCGGCGCGCCGGCGGGTGTGCCGCGATGCCTCACGCGCCGCTATGTCGCAGCTGGAGCGCAACATTCGGCAGGACAATTGTCATGTCCAAAAAAATCATGACGTGCTATGGCTCCCGCCCTCCCCGACTCCGCCGCCCCGTGGCGGCACCGCCTGTCGACGCGAATCGTCGCGCTGTCGGCGATCGCGTGGGCGCTCGTCCTCGCGATGGTGGGCGGCACGCTATGGCTGTCGTGGCAGCTCGAAGGCGCGGGCGCGGCGATCAACGATGCCGGCAGCCTGCGGATGCGCGCGACGCGCACGTACGTCGAGCTGTCGGGCGCGGGCATCGAGCCGCAGCGCCAGCTCGCGGCCGAAGTCGACGCGGTCGACGGCACGCTCGCGCGGCTGCGCCGCGGCGATCCGTCGCGGCCCCTGTTCCTGCCGAACACGGCCGTCGTCCAGCATCAGCTCGACATCGTCACCGATCGCTGGAACGCCGCGCTGCGACCGCTCGCCGCAGCGGCGCTGGCGGGCGCGCCGGAACCTGACGCGGCCGCCGCCTATCTCGTCGCGCTGCCGGACTTCGTCGACGAAGCCGATCTGCTCGTGCGCGAGATCGAATCGGACAACGCGCGCAAGACGACTTGGCTGCGCCTGTCGCAGATCGGGCTCGGTCTGCTCGCGTGCTCGGGCACCGTCGCCGTCATCTACCTGCTGTTCCTGTGGATCATCCTGCCCGTGATGCAGCTGCGCGACGGCCTGAAGCGCATGGCCGCGCGCGAATTCGCCGTGCGGCTGCCCGTGCAGACGCGCGACGAGTTCGGCGATCTCGCGCGCGGCTTCAACCGGATGGCGAGCGAACTGCAGGAGCTGTACGCGGGGCTCGAAGAGCGCGTGCAGCAGAAGACCGCGCAGCTCGCCGCGCAGAACCGCGAACTCACCGCGCTCTACGAAATCACCGCATTCCTGAACCGCCCGCAGGCCGTCGACGCGTTGTGCGCGGGCTTCCTGTCGCGCGCGATCGCGCAATTCGACGCCGACGCGGGCAGCATCCGCGTCACCGATCCGGCGGGCGAGAAGCTGCATCTCGTGATCGCCGAAGGATTGTCGGCCGAGCTCACCGAGCTCGAACGCTGCATGCCGGTCGACGACTGCTTCTGCGGCACCGCGACGCGCGCGGAGACGGCCGTGCTGCACGACCTGCGCGGCAGCGCCGCACGCGCGCCGACGCCGTGCTCGCGCGAAGGCTTCGCGGCCGTCGCCGTGTTCAAGGTGATGACGCAGGACGCGGTGCTGGGCTCGTTCTCGCTGCACTACCGCGACGCGTCGCGGCTGCCCGACGCCGAGCGGCGCGTGCTCGAAACGCTCGGCCGCCATCTCGGGATCGCGCTCGATCACGTGCGTCTGTCCGCGAGCGCGCGGCAGCTCGCCGTCGCCGAAGAGCGCAATCTCGTCGCACAAGGGCTGCACGACAGCATCGCGCAGAGCCTCAATTTCGTGAACCTGCAGACGCAGATGCTCGGCGACGCGATCGCGCACGACAACCTCGTCGATGCGCGCGAGATCGTGCCGATGCTCAGGCACGGCGTCGAGCAGAGCTACGCGGACGTGCGCGAGCTGCTCCTCAACTTCCGCACGCGCCTCACGCAAGGCGAGCTGAAGGCGGCAATCGAGGAAACGATCGCGCGCTTCGAGAAGCAGACGCGCATCGCATGCGATCTCGACTATCGCGAGACGGGCGGCGCGCCGCTGCCGCCCGACGAGCAGTTGCAGGTGCTGTTCATCCTGCAGGAAGCGCTGTCGAACGTGCGCAAGCACGCGCATGCGCGGCACGTCGCGGTCGAGGTCGAGAACGGCGCCGCGTTCAGGCTGTCCGTCGCCGACGACGGCTGCGGCTACGATCCGGCCGCGCTCGCCGCGCGCGCCGACACGCACGTCGGACTCACGATCATGCGAGAGCGCGCCGCCCGCCTGCGCGCGACGCTCGCGTTGACAGGCGCGCCGCAGCGCGGCGCGCGCATCGAGCTGGTGTTGCCGGCCGACGCGCGACAGGCGGCATAGACACAAGAACGAGGACAAGCATCATGACCATACGCGTACTGTTGATCGACGACCACACGCTCTTTCGCAGCGGCGTCAAGCTGCTGCTGCAACGCCAGCCGGATTTCGAAGTCGTCGACGAAGCGTCCGACGGCGTCGAAGGCGTGAAGCGCGCGAAGCAGCATCAGCCCGACGTGATCCTGCTCGACCTGAACATGCCGGGGCTGTCCGGACTCGAGACGCTGCAGCTGCTCGTGCAGGACGTGCCGTCGGCGCACGTCGTGATCCTCACGGTGTCGGAGGACGCCGAAGAGCTGACGACCGCGCTGCGCGACGGTGCGTGCGGCTTCCTCGTGAAGAACATCGACGCGGAAACGCTCGTCGCGGGCATTCGCAAGGCGGCCGCGGGCGAGCCCGTGATCGCCGAAAGCATGACCGCGAAATGGATCGCGAGCCTGCGCGCGCCGCAGGCGGCGACACGGCTCGCGCAGGCCGCCGCGCCCGCCCCCGTCGCGCATGCGTCGGTCGATCCCGACCAGTTGACGCCGCGCGAGCACGACATCGTGCGCGCGCTCGCGCGCGGCACGAGCAACAAGGAAATCGCGCGCGAGTTCGACGTCGCCGAGAGCACGGTGAAGATCCACGTGCAGAACATCCTGAAGAAGCTGAATCTGACGAGCCGCGTGCAGATCGCGGTCTATGCGGTCGAGCGCGGGCTGACCACGCCGCATCCGGCCGAGGCATGACGCGACGCCAAACGGCTGCGCGCGAACGCGCATTGCCGTGACGCCCGCGCAGCGATGCGTCGCGCCGCATCCATTCGCGAACGACGACGCGCCCGCACCGGTCCTCGTTCTTCTTTCGCACAACGAGAAAACACCCGCGAGAGAAAACGCGCGCGGGCCGTCGCCCCGCTCCGCCACGCGCCGAAGCCCCCGAAAGAAAGACGCTCACCTCGCCAACCATGCGCATCCCTAACGAACGCGCCCGCCCGGCGACGGCCTGCCGAAAGCCATGAAAGGGGCATGCAACATGCGCGAATCCGGCGATATCGACCGCCACAACTCCTGTGATACGATCGCCCGGCGACAAGTAAAAACATCTTTGACGACCATAGGGACGAGGACAAGGTGGAGAACTCTGCTAGCCGCGCCAAACTGATACAGATTCGCGAATTGCTCGATATCG
Source organism: Burkholderia oklahomensis C6786 (assembly GCF_000959365.1). Lineage (NCBI taxonomy): Bacteria > Pseudomonadati > Pseudomonadota > Betaproteobacteria > Burkholderiales > Burkholderiaceae > Burkholderia > Burkholderia oklahomensis. The sequence goes on along the minus strand of NZ_CP009555.1, from coordinate 3,076,322 downwards.
GGGCCGTCAGGTTCGACTTCGAAGCGCTGCTCGAATACCACTATCGGAAGTGGGTGAAGCAAGGCGACACGATCATCGACATTGGTGCGCATATCGGTCGCCATCTCGGACCTCTCGTCGACTGCATCGGGCCGAGCGGCACCGCGCTCGGCTTCGAGCCGCTGCCGTTCGCCTACGAGATCCTGCGCCAGAAATTCGCGAACACGCCCAACGTCCAGTTGCTCAATCTTGCACTGAGCAATCAGCCGGGCACGGCGTCGTTCACGTATGCGCAGGGCACGCCGGAAGAAAGCGGCTTGCGCCAGCGTCAATTCAATCTGCCCGACGCCGCGAATCCCACGCAGATCGACGTCACCGTCAGCACGCTCGATGCGCACACCACCGATCTCAAGTCGCTCGCGTTCATGAAGATCGACATCGAAGGCGGCGAGATCGACTGCCTGCACGGCGCGCAGGTCACGCTGAACCGATTCCGTCCGCTCGTGTCGGTCGAATACGGACGGCCGTCGTACAGCGCATACGGCAACACGGCCGAAACGCTGTTCGATTTCGCGCAGCATCACGGATACGTGCTGTACAGCATCTTCCTCACGCCGTTCGAGACGCGCGAAGACTGGAAGTTCGGCTGCGACTACGTGTGCTGGGACTACTTCATGGTCCCCGACGAAAAGCGCGCCGAATTCGACAGCGCGATGGCCGGCAACGCGGCCGCGCTCGCGCGCATGGCGTCGCCCGCCTGATCGCCCCGCCTTCCCTGCCTCGACAGGCGGCCGCCGTCCGCGACGCCGGCCGCCCGCCCCTTCCCTCCGATACGCAACCACGCTTTCCGGTCGCCGCGGGCGGCTCGCGGTAAGATGACGGCCTTACGCATCCTGCCGATCCGCCCATGAGAATTGCCACCTGGAACGTCAACTCCCTGAACGTGCGCAAGCAACACGTGCTCGACTGGCTCGCGCAGAGCGACGTCGACGTGCTGTGCCTGCAGGAGCTCAAGGTCCCCGACGAGAAATTCCCGCGCGCCGATCTCGAAGCGGCCGGCTACCGCAGCTGGTTCACGGGCCAGAAGACCTACAACGGCGTCGCGATCCTCGCGCGCGCGAGCCTGCCGTTCGGCGAGACGAACGTCGTGCGCAACATCCCCGGCTTCGAAGACGCGCAGCAGCGCCTGATCGCCGCGACGATCGACGGCGTGCGGATCGTGTCCGCGTATTTCCCGAACGGCCAGGCGCCCGACTCGGACAAGTTCGTCTACAAGATGCAATGGCTCGACGCGCTGCAGGCGTGGTTGAAGGACGAGATGCAGCGCTACCCGAAGCTCGCGCTGCTGGGCGACTACAACATCGCGCCCGAGGATCGCGACGTGCACGATCCCGCGAAATGGGAAGGCCAGAACCTCGTGTCGCCGCAGGAGCGCGCGCACTTCGCGCAGCTTCTCGCGCTCGGCTTCGTCGACGCGTTCCGCCGCTTCGATCAGCCGGAGAAGACGTTCACGTGGTGGGATTACCGGATGCTCGCGTTCCGCCGCAACGCCGGGCTCCGGATCGACCACATCCTGCTGTCGCCCGCGCTCGCCGACACCTGCACGAGCTGCACGGTCGACCGCGTGCCGCGCACGTGGGAGCAGCCGTCCGATCACACGCCCGTCGTCGCGCAGATCGGCTGAGCTCGCGCACGGCAATCGTCGCGCGCGTCGATGCTCGGCGGCGCCGCGCGCGACGATGCGGCGCGTGCGCCGAGCGCCGCATCATCGAGCCCGCATCGGCGAACGCATCGCCATCCAACGCAAACGGGGCGCTCGAGGCGCCCCGTTTTCTCTTGTCGATCGATGCGGGCGCCGCATGCGGGCCCGCATCGCGTCGCATCGGATCACGACTCGAGGTGCAGCTCCTGGATCTTGCGCGTGATCGTGTTGCGGCCGATGCCGAGCCGTTCCGCCGCCTCGACCTTGCGGCCGCGCGTGAAGTCGAGCGCCTCGCGGATCACCGCGGCTTCGAAGCGGCGCGCGAGCGCATCCATCACGTCGGCCGAGTTCTCGCGCAGCAAGCGCGCGACCTCGGTGCGCAGCCCGTGCTCCCACAGCGGATGTCCGGCGGTCATGCCCGCCGCCGCAGGCGCGCTCGCCACGACGGGCGCGGCGACGGCCACGCTGGCCGCCTGCGGCTCGCCCGCGCCGTTGCCGGCGACGGACGTGTTTGCGATCACCACGGCGTCCGCCGGCGCCACGCCGCCCGACGCCGTCTGCGTCGCGACGAGATCGGGCGGCAGGTCCTTGATCTCGACCGTCTGCGCGGGCGCCATCACCGTCAGCCAGTTCGCGAGGTTCTCGAGCTGCCGGACGTTGCCCGGAAACGGCAGCGACGTCAGGTACGCGAGTGCCTCGTCCGACACGCGCTTCGGCTCGACGCCCAGGTCGCGCGCGCTCTTCTGCAGGAAGTGGCGCGTGAGGAGCGCAATGTCCTCGCTGCGTTCGCGCAGCGGCGGCAGCCGCAGCCGGATCACGTTCAGCCGGTGATACAAGTCCTCGCGGAACAGGCCCTGCCGCACGCGCGCCTCGAGATTCTGGTGCGTCGCCGCGATCACGCGCACGTTCGCGCGCAGCGGGCTGTGGCCGCCGACGCGATAGAACTGCCCGTCCGACAGCACGCGCAGCAGGCGCGTCTGCAGATCGAACGGCATGTCGCCGATTTCGTCGAGGAACAGCGTGCCGTTCTCGGCCTGCTCGAAGCGGCCCTGGCGCGTCGTCTGCGCGCCCGTGAACGCGCCGCGCTCGTGGCCGAACAGTTCGGACTCCAGCAGGTCCTTCGGGATCGCCGCCGTGTTGAGCGCGATGAACGGCCCATTCGCACGCGGGCTGTGCCGATGCAGCGCGCGCGCGACGAGCTCCTTGCCGGTGCCCGACTCGCCCGTGATCAGCACGGTCGCGGCCGAATGCGACAGCCGCCCGATCGCGCGGAACATGTCCTGCATCGCGGGCGCCTGGCCGAGCATCTCGGGCGCTTCGGCGAGCTTGTCGTCGTCGGGCACGCCGCCGCGCAGGCTCTCTTCGACCGCCCGCCGGATCAATTCGACCGCCTTGTCGACGTCGAACGGCTTCGCGAGGTATTCGAACGCGCCGCCCTGAAACGCCGCGACCGCGCTGTCGAGATCCGAGAACGCCGTCATGATGATGACGGGCAATCCCGGCAGCCGGTCGTGCATCGCCTGCAGCAGCTCGAGTCCCGAGCCGCCCGGCATCCGGATGTCGGATACGAGCACCTGCGGCGTTTCCTGTTCGAGCGCGGCGAGCGCTTCGCGCACGTTCGCGAAGCTCCTCGTCGCGAAGCTCTCGCGCGCGAGCGCTTTCTCGAGCACCCAGCGGATCGATTGGTCGTCGTCTACTATCCAGATCGGCTTCATGGTCGGTCAGAGGTATGGAGAATCGCTGCGCCGCCGCTCAATGATCGAGCGGCAGCAAAATCTGAAATTCGGTGCGGCCCGGCCGGCTGTCGACTTCGATCATCCCGTCGTGCTGCTGGATGAACGTCTGCGCGAGCGTGAGCCCGAGCCCGCTGCCGTCGTCGCGGCCGGACACGAGCGGATAGAAGATCCGGTCGCGAATGTCGTCGGGAATGCCGGGGCCGTTGTCGATCACGTGCAAGTCCAGTGCCAGCTTGTACAGGCGCTTCGCGATCGTCACCTTGCGCGCGATGCGCGTGCGCAACTCGATCCGCGCGTCGCCCTGCGCGATCCGCTCGCGCAGCGCCTGCGCCGCGTTGCGCACGATGTTCAGGAGCGCCTGGATCAGCTGCTCCTTGTCGCCGCGCAGATCGGGCACGCTCACGTCGTAGTCGCGCTCGATCGTGAGGCCGCGCGGGAATTCCGCGAGCATCACGGCGCGCACCCGCTCGCACACTTCGTGGATGTTCACGTCGCCGACGATGTGCGGATGGCGATGCGGCTCGAGCAGACGATCGACAAGCGTCTGCAGCCGGTCCGATTCCTTGATGATCACCTGCGTGTACTCGCGCAATTCGTCGCGCTCGCGCTCGCCGAGCTCGAACTCGAGCAGCTGCGCGGCGCCGCGGATCCCGCCGAGCGGGTTCTTGATCTCGTGCGCGAGATTGCGGATCAACTGCTTGTTGACGGCCGTGAGGTCGTGGATCCGCTCCTCGCGGTCGGTGCGCGACTGCCGCTCGTTCTCGAACAGCTCGACGAGCACGAAGTCGGGCGCGCCTTCGAGAAAGCCGACGATCGCGTGCACGTGCAGCGGCTCGCGGCCCGGGCGGTCGAGCACGGTGTCGAGATGGGTCGCATGAAACCGCTCTTCGCCGATCGCGGTGATCGTCGTCGCGAGCTCGCTCGCGTTCGGGAAGATCTCGCCCCACGGCATCTGCGACAACTGCCGGCGCGAGATGTCGAGCATCGCCTCCGCCGACGGATTGGCGAACGCGATCCTGAGCGTGCGCCGGTCGAGCACGAGCACGACCGTCGGCAACGCTTCCAGCCCCGTGAGGAGCCCCGAGCGCACGAGCCGGTCGTCGTCCGACAGGCGCTCCGGGTGGCCGGCCCTGGCCTTGATCAGATTCTTCAGAACCATCTTGCGTGGATGCCGTGTCAAAAACCGCCGTGACGGGCGGAACAAAAAAGGGACGGCGTCACGCCGTCCCCTTCCAAGGTCCGATGCCTGCGCGCACAGCTGCCGCGCGAAGGCCGGTCGGCGCCGCGGCGCTTCGTCCGCCGACGAGACGAAGCGCCATCGCCGCTTACAGCGAGTAGTACATCTCGAACTCGACCGGATGCGTCGTCATGCGGAACTTCGCGAGCTCCTGCTCCTTCAGACCGAGGTACGCATCGATCATCGCGTCCGTGAACACGCCGCCGCGCGTGAGGAACTCGCGGTCCTTGTCGAGTGCTTCGAGCGCCTGGTCGAGGCCCGCGCACACGGTCGGGATCTTTGCATCCTCTTCCGGCGGCAGGTCGTACAGGTTCTTGTCCGCGGCCTCGCCCGGATGGATCTTGTTCTGGACGCCGTCGAGACCCGCCATCATCAGCGCCGAGAAGCACAGGTACGGGTTCGCCATCGGGTCCGGGAAGCGCGTTTCGATGCGGCGGCCCTTCGGGTTCGACACGTGCGGAATGCGGATCGACGCCGAGCGGTTGCGCGCCGAGTACGCGAGCTTCACGGGCGCTTCGAAGTGCGGCACGAGACGCTTGTACGAGTTCGTCGTCGGGTTCGTGATCGCGTTCAGCGCGCGCGCGTGCTTGATGATGCCGCCGATGTAGAACAGCGCGAATTCGGACAGGCCGGCGTAGCCGTTGCCCGCGAACAGGTTCTGGCCGTCCTTCCAGATCGACTGGTGCACGTGCATGCCCGAGCCGTTGTCGCCGACAACGGGCTTCGGCATGAACGTCGCCGTCTTGCCGTACGTGTGCGCGACGTTAAGGACGATGTACTTCAGCTGCTGCGTCCAGTCGGCGCGCTGCACCAGCGTCGAGAACTTCGTGCCGATTTCGTTCTGGCCCTGGCCCGCCACTTCGTGGTGGTGCACTTCGACCGGAATGCCGATCTGCTCGAGCAGCAGGCACATTTCCGAGCGCATGTCCTGGAACGAATCGACCGGCGCGACCGGGAAGTAGCCGCCCTTCACGCCCGGACGGTGGCCCGTGTTGCCGCCCTCGAATTCCTTCGCCGACGACCACGGCGCTTCTTCCGAGCCGATCTTCACGAAGCAGCCCGACATGTCCGTGTTCCACTGGACCGAGTCGAAAATGAAGAATTCCGGCTCCGGACCAAAGTACGCGGTGTCGCCGAGACCCGAGCTCTTCAGGTACGCTTCAGCGCGCCGCGCGAGCGAGCGCGGATCGCGCTCGTAGCCCTTGCCGTCCGCCGGCTCGACGACGTCGCAGGTCAGAACGAGCGTCGACTCTTCATAGAACGGATCGATGAAGGCGGTGTCCGGATCCGGCACGAGCAGCATGTCCGACGCCTCGATGCCCTTCCAGCCCGCGATCGACGAACCATCGAACGCGTGACCGCCTTCGAACTTGTCTTCGTCAAACGCCGACACCGGCACCGACACGTGCTGTTCCTTGCCGCGCGTGTCCGTGAAGCGGAAATCGACAAACTTGACGTCCTCGTCCTTCACGAGCTGCATGACGTCGGCGACGGTTTTACTCATAACCTCTTCTCCTGATTGAACAAATCCGGCGGACTGGGACCGCCTCGTTAAGCGAGCTGCTGAGCGCAGCGTTCTTTGCCGCGTACAACCGATTCGAACGGGATCTATATAGCAGCTTCCATGCCATGCATGCGCCAGATCGGCGCGAAACGCGCGAGACCGCGCCCCGTCAGGGCCGGGGCGCGCTCTTTCGGGGCTTCGGTGCGCCCGGACGCTGCCGAAGACGCACTTCCATTGTGCAAAACAAAGCTAGGCACACTCGAAAATCACACTTTTGGTGCTTGCAGCGCATTCTGCACCTTTTTGGTGACGATCGCACATCGGCGACATTGCCGGCCGTCGCCGCGCGCCCGGCACGCTAGAATGTTTTTTTGATCCGCAGGAGACCTCCCGCCATGAGTACGCTTGAACAGCTTTACGCGCAGGCCGACACGCGCCGCGCGCAAGGCAACCTGAACTACGCGGGCGCGCTCTCGCCCGCCGAGGCCTTCGAACTGCTGCAGCTCGATCGGACCGCGCGCCTCGTCGACGTGCGCACCCGCGCGGAGCTCGATTGGGTCGGTCGCCCGCTCGTCGGCGACGGCCAATACGCGCACGTCGAATGGACCCGCTATCCGGGCGGCGTGCCGAATGCGGAATTCATCGACCAGCTGCGCACGGTCGTGCAGCCCGATCAGCCGGTCCTGTTCCTGTGCCGAAGCGCCGCGCGCTCGAAGCTCGCCGCGGTCGCCGCTGCGCAGGCCGGCTTCACGAAGGCGTTCGATCTGCTCGAAGGATTCGAAGGTGCGAAAGACTCGCAAGGGCACCGGAAGACCGTCGACGGCTGGTGCCACCGCGGCCTGCCCTGGATCGGCGCATGACGCGTCACACGCATCGCCGCCCGCCATCGTCGGGCCGGCCGATGACACGGCGATGACGGGCGGCGCCGGCGCGGCCTGCGTGCGCCAACGCGGTGCGGCACGGCGCGACGCCCGTCGGCGACGCCGTGCGTCCGGCCCGCATCCCGCCAGCCGGCCTGCTTCTCTTTCTTGTCGGCCGCCGGCTCGTCGACCGTCCGCCCGGCTCAGCCGTGCTGCGGCATGGCCGGCTCGACGATGTCGCCGCCGAGCAGATGCACGCCTTCGCGCAGCTTCACGAACGCGGCCGCGACCGCTTCCGGCTCGCCCTTCACGCCGAGATCGATGTGCCGGCGCGCGTAGATCCCGCCCTTCTCCGCGTCGCCGACGCTCGGCAGGCTGAACACCCGCACGCCCGGGAAATCGCGCTCGATCTTCTCCATCAGCGGCGTCAGCGTCGATTCCGGCAGCTCGAACACATACAGCGAACGCTCGGCATGCGGCGTCGCATGGTGCAGGTGCACGTACTTCGTGTCGAGCACCCATTCGATCATCGGCCACGCCATCACCGGAAAGCCCGGCACGAAATGGTGATCGCCGCACGAGAAGCCCGGAATCCGGTTGTAGCCGTTCGGGATGATCGTCGCGCCGCGCGGGAACACGCCCATGTTGAAGCGGTGCCGGTTCTCGGGCGAATCGAGATCGACGGGCTTCGTCGAATCAGCATGCGTTTCGCGGATCCGCTCCTCGATCAGCGCCTTCGCCTCCGGATGCAGCTCGAGCGGCGCGCCGAGCGCCGCGGCCGCGCACTGGCGCGTGTGGTCATCGGGCGTCGCGCCGATCCCGCCCGTCACGAACACGATGTCGCCCGACGCGAACGTGCGCTCGAGCGTCGCCGTGATCCGCGCGGGATCGTCGCCGACGTACTCGGCCCAGCCGAGCGCGAGCCCGCGCGCGCCGAGGAGCTCGATCACCTTGGCGAGATGCTTGTCTTGGCGGCGCCCGGACAGAATCTCGTCGCCGATGATGATGATGCCGATGGTCATGCTTGCCTCGTCGATTCGATGGATGTCGCGCTCGCGGCCGCCGCGCGCTGGTCCTGCAGCGCGCGCAGGCAATAGAAGCCGAACCACAGCGCCGAGAACACCAGGATGAATGCGTAGACCCAGATCATCGCGGCGGCGACGAACGGAAACAGCACCATCATCCAGATCGACGACACCCAGATGAAGGTCGGCACCGTGCCGAGCAGCCCGCTCGCGACGCCGATGCCGAGGAGCGGCCAGCGATGCTTGCGCACGAGCGCGCGGCGCTCGTCGACGCTCGCGTGCAGCGCGAGCGCGTCGTAGGTCATCACGCGGTACGTGAGCCAGCCCCAGATCACGGGCGGCAGCAGTGCGAAGAACGGCGGAATCAGCCACAGCGGCACCGTGACGATCAGGAGCACGATGCTCGCGAGCGCGGCCCACAGCGAATTGAACACGCTGCCGAACCAGCTGCCGCCCCGCTTCATCTCGAGCGACGCGAACTGGCGCTTCGACAATTGGGTCACGACGGCGGGCATCGAGAGCGTCGCGATCAGCAGCAGCACGGTCAGCACGATGAGCGGGATCGCGAGCGACACGACGACGAACGGCGCGACGACCGCATGCAGCTGCGACGCGCCGATCGCGGCGAAGAACTTGTAGAGGAGCGCCGTCAGCGCGAAGCCGTCGAGCGCCGCGCGCGCGGCGTCGACGAGCGGCTGCCACGCGAACCAGAGCACGACGCCCCAGAGCACCGCGGCGACGATAAACGGCATGAAGGTGAGCCAGAGCATCCGCGGGTGCAGCGCACTCGCGAGCGCCCGGCCGAAGGAGCGCAGCAGGTCGTTCATGCGGGACGGATCATCGATCGAGAATGATGGGGGAAGCTCGGCAAGGATAAACCACGCGGCGCGCATGCGGCAAAACGGGGCGGTAGCGGGACGAGGCGATGCGGACCGGAGAAACGCGCGCGCTCCGCGGCGCTCGGTGACGGCGGCGGCAGGAATCGCCGCGGCTCGCGATCGACGACGCGACGGCTGGCAGCCGGCAAACGACGCCGGCCGCATCGCGACCCGGTGCGGAAAACGATCCGCCCAGGCATTCCGTATCCGTACGACAACCGCGGCTGCGTGCACGCCGCCGCGCGCAAAAAACGGCCAGACGACGCCTAAAAGCGAATGCACCGACGGAAACCGTCAAGAAACGAACGCATATCGCCGCTCGGCGCAGCGTGGGAGAGAGAAACGACCGACTTCGCGCCGCCGACGAGCCAATCGAAAAACCTCGTCCGCAGCGCAACGCGCGACACGGCACGCAAAACATGCGCCCCGCCGCGCACCGCCCCAACCGAGCCGTCACGACGCGCCGCCCGCCCGCGCCCGCCGCCCGCCGCTTACGCCGAAGCCGCGCCGCGCGGCTTCTTCGGCGCGAGCCGCCGCGCGATCCGCATGAACGCGAGCCCGTGCTGCGCCCAGAAGCCGTCGCCGTACGACACGCCGTCGTACTGCTCGCGGATGCCGGTCGGCTCCAGCGCACGGCTCCACGACGCGGTGCGGAACAGCATGTCCCACCACGGGAACAGCACGCCGAAGTTGCAGCCGTACTTCGTGCCCTCGTGGCCGTAGCCGACCGCGTGATGCCGACGATGGAACGTCGGGCTGACGAAGAGCCGCTCGCCGAGCCGGCCGAACGACAGCCGCGCGTTCGTATGCTGGATGCTCTGCACGAAGTTCGTGACCGCGGTCAGCACGACGAACTGCGACGGCGACACGCCGATCACGAGCGCGATCGCCGCGAAGAAGCACGCCTGGATCACGTCGTCGAGCAGATGGTTGCGATCGTCGCACCAGAGCGACATCTGGCGCTGGCTGTGATGCACGGCGTGCAGCTCCCACCAGACGCCGATCCGGTGCTGCCAGCGGTGATACCAGTAGCCGGCGAAATCGAGCACGATCAAATAGATCGCGAACGCGACGATCGGCTTCGACGTGACGCCCGGCCACAGGTAGTCGAGATTGACGTTGGAAATCCCGAAGAGGCGCAGCCACGCCTGGAAGTTGTCGAAGAGCGGCTGCATCGCGAAGAAGAAGAACAGGTTGAAGATGCCGAGCTTCGCGATCAGCGTGTAGATCACGTCGACGCGCGCCTCCTTGCGGTTCGCCCATTGCTCGACGGGACGCAGCGCCTCGAGCGGGCGCAGCAGCACGTACATCGCGACGACCTGCAGCGCGCCGACGATCACCCAGTAGAGCGCGTCGTACGTATCCTCGTCGTAGTCCATCAGGCCGACCTTGAACATCACCGGCTGCACGACATCGACGTACAGCCAGGTCTGCAGATCGGACACGAAGCCGTCGAGCGCGGCGACGATCATGTGCAGCATGAACCGCTCTCCCGCCGCGTCAGGCGCCGTTCGGCGCCGTCCACGGCGCCCGATCGTAGAAATAGATCCCGTGCGGCGAACGGCCGACCGAAATCGTCTGGATCAGCTTGCGGCTCGGCAGGTCGATCACGCCGACCTTCTTCGCGAAGCGGAACGTCACCCACAGCGTCTTCTTGTCGGCGGACAGCTCCATGTCGTCCGGGCCGGGCAGCAGGCCCGTGATGTCGCCGACGTTCGTCAGCGCGTTCTCGTCGATGATGCTGATCGTGTTCGCGACCCGGTTCGTCACGGCGACGTGCGTGCCGTCCGCGAGCGAGCGGAAGTTGTGCGCGCCGTTGCCGGTCTGGATCGTCTTCACGATCTTCTGGTTGCGCCAGTCGACGACGGCGACGTAGTCGGCGCCCGTCATCCCGATCAGCACGTACTTGTCGCCGGGCGTGAGCCAGAGGCCCGCCGGCACCTTGCCGACCTTCATCTTCCACTTGACCGTCTGCGTCGCGAGGTCGATCGCGGCGAGCTCGCCCGACACCTGCAGCGACACGAGCACCGTCTTGCCGTCCTTCGTGAACGCGAGATGGCTCGGCATCACCTCGAGCGGCACGCGCTTGGCGAGCTTCAGGTCACGGCCGTCGTAGCGGTAGATGTCGACGCGGTCGAGCCGCAGGCCCGCCGCGACGAACCACTTGCGGTCGGGCGAGAAGCCGAGCTGGTACGGATCGTCGATCCCCTCGAGCGTGCGCTGCGGCTTGCCCGTCTTCGGATCGAGGAACATCAGGCTGTTGGACACCGAGTTCGCGACGATCAGCGACGAATTGTCGGGCGTCGCCATCAGATGGTGCGGCTCCTTGCCGGTGGGATACTGACCGACGACCTGGCGGGTGTTCTCGTCGATCAGCGAGAGCGTCGCTTCGGCCGAATTCAGCACGATCACGTTGTTCGCGAAGGCGGCGACGGGCGCCGCCACGGCGGCGGCAAGCGCGAGCGTGCGGCCGAGGGAAAGGAAATTGCGCATGAAGACTCACGTCGTGGGACTGGCGTGATTGTAGAACGCGCGAGAACGCCTCCGGTTGACGTCCCGCGCCCAAGTGTGAACCCGCATACTCTGAACCGCGTTCAGCGCTGCATCGACTCCCACACTTTGTAGAGCCGCTTGACCGACACGGGCATCGGCGTGCGCAGCTCCTGCGCGAAGAGCGAGATCCGCAGCTCTTCGAGGAGCCAGCGAAACTCGGCGAGCCGCGCGTCCGCGACGCCGCCGCGCTGCGCGACCGCCCGCTGATAGTGCTGCGCGAGCGGCTGCAGCTCGGCGAACTGGCGCGCGTCGCGCGCGGGATCGGCCTTCAGCTTGTCGATCCGCAGCGCGATCCCCTTCAGGTAGCGCGGGAAGTGCGCAAGCTGCGCGTAAGGCGTGTCGACGACGAAGCGCTTGCCGACGAGCGCCGCGAGCTGGCCCTGCATGTCCGCGTGCGCGGCCGGAAACGGTTTCGCCTGCGCGAGCTTCTTCGCGAGCCCCGCGTATTCGGCGAGGATCTGCCCGACGAGCCGCGCAATCTCCTGCGCGAGCAGGTTGAGGCGGCTCCTGCCCTCGTCGCGGCGCGCGTGGAAGCTCGCGTCGTCGGCGGGCAGCGGGTCCTGCAGGCATGCGCGGTCGAGCGCCGTCGCGATCAGCTGGTCGCGCAACTCGTCCTGCGTGCCGACCGACATGTACTGCATCGCCATCTCGCGCAGCCCCGGCAGGTTCTTCTCCAGATACTTGATCGGCTCCTTCAACTGCAGCGCGAACAGGCGCCTGAGGCCCGCGCGGTGGATCCGCGCCGCTTCCTCGGGCGAATCGAACACTTCGACGTCGCAATGCGCGCCGCGATCGACGAGCGCCGGATAGCCGAACAGCGTCTCGCCGCGCCGGCGGATCTCGAGCAGCTCGGGCAGCTTGCCGAAATTCCAGGTCGTCAGATTCTCGTAGAGCGCGGTCGCGCCGGCTTCGGCCGCCCCCGCGCCCGCTTGCGCCGCGGATTGCGCGGCGGCGCGCGGCGACGCGCCGCCGTGCGCGCCCGGCCGTGCGCCGGCAGTCGCCGTCGCCGCCGCCGCCGTGGCCATGCCCATGCCCTCGCCCGCCGGCGCCAGCGTCGCGGCGGCGGCGATCTTCTGGAAGTGCTGCTGCGCCTGCGCGCCCAGCTCCGCACGCAGTTGCGCGAGATTGCGCCCCATCGCGAGCTGCCGGCCGTGCTCGTCGATCACCTTGAAGTTCATGAACAGGTGCGCGGGCAGCGTCTCGAGCTTGAAATCGGACGTCTTCGTCGCGATCTGCGTCTCTCCGCGGATGTCGGCGATCAGCCCCTCGACGAGGCCGCCCGCGCCGAAGCGCTCGGCGCCCACGCGCTCGACGAAGCCCGCCGCATACTCGGGCAGCGGCACGCAGTGGCGGCGCAGCTTCTGCGGCAGCGACTTCAGCAACAGCTGCACCTTCTCCTTCAGCATCCCCGGCACGAGCCACTCGGCGCGGCGCGCGTCGACCTGGTTCAGCGCGAAGAGCGGCACCGCGAGCGTCACGCCGTCGCGCGGCGCGCCGGGCTCGAAGTGATAGGACAGCGCCATCTCGACGCCCGCCATCGTCGCGCGCTTCGGGAACAGGTCGGTCGTCACGCCGGCCGCCTCGTGGCGCATCAGGTCGTCGCGCGACAGATACAGCAGGCGCAGCTTGTCTTCCGGCTGGCCGCTCTTCTTCACCTCGTCGCGATACCAGCGCTCGAACGCGACGCCCGTGTGGATGCCCGCCGGAACCGTCTGATCGTAGAACGCGTAGATCAGCTCGTCGTCGACGAGCACGTCCTGCCGGCGCGACTTGTGCTCGAGCTGCTCGATGTCGGCGAGCAGCTTGCGGTTGTGCGCGAAGAACGCGAGCTTCGTGTCGAACTCGCCGCCGACGAGCGCGCCGCGGATGAACAGCTCGCGCGCCCGCGCCGGATCCTGCCGGCCGAACGCGACGCGCCGCCGGTGATAGACGGTGAGCCCGTACAGCGTCGCGCGCTCGAACGCGGAAACCTGCGCGGGGCGCTTCTCCCAGTGCGGCTCCGACAGCGACTTCTTCAGCAGGTGCGCGCCGATCCGCTCGATCCATTCCGGCTCGATCTTCGCGATGCAACGCGCGTACAGCCGGCTCGTCTCGACGAGCTCGGCCGCCATCACCCAGCGTCCCGCCTTCTTCACGAGCGCGGAGCCCGGCCACAGATGGAACTTGATCCCGCGCGCGCCGAGGTAGTGCGGCTCGTCGTCGGCCTTGAAGCCGATGTTGCCGAGAAGGCCCGTCAAGAGCGACAGGTGGATCTGCTCGAACGTCGCATCGGCCTCGTTGAGCCGCCAGCCGTGCTCGCGCACGACGGTCAGAAGCTGCGAGTGGACGTCGCGCCATTCGCGCAGCCGCAGATGCGACAGGAAGTTCTGCCGGCACGCGTCGACGAGCTGCCGGTTCGACTTCTTGTGCGCGACCGCCTCCTCGAACCACGCCCAGATCTTCAGCCACTGGAGGAATTCGGAGCGCTCGTCGGCGAAGCGCCGGTGCGCCTGGTCGGCCTGCTCCTGCGCGTCGAGCGGGCGATCGCGCGGGTCCTGCACGGACAGCGCGCTCGCGATCACGAGCATTTCCCGCAATGCCTGCTGGTCGCGCGCGGCGAGAATCATCCGGCCGACGCGCGGATCGAGCGGCAGCCGCGCGAGCTCGCGGCCGAGCGGGGTGAGCGCGTTGTCGTCGTCGACCGCGCCGAGCTCGTTCAGCAACTGGTAGCCGTCCGCGATCGCGCGGCCGGGCGGCGGCTCGATGAACGGAAACGACTCGATCGCCGACAGATGCAGCGACTTCATCCGCAGGATCACCGACGCGAGCGACGAGCGCAGGATTTCCGGATCGGTGAAGCGCACGCGAGCGGCGAAGTCGCTCTCTTCATAGAGACGGATGCAGATGCCGTCGGCGACGCGGCCGCAGCGGCCCGCGCGCTGGTTCGCGGCCGCCTGCGAGATCGACTCGATCTGCAACTGCTCGACCTTGTTCCGATACGAATAGCGCTTCACGCGCGCCAAGCCCGTATCGACGACGTAGCGGATGCCCGGCACCGTGAGCGACGTCTCGGCGACGTTCGTCGCGAGCACGATCCGGCGCGCGTTCGACGGCTTGAACACGCGCTCCTGCTCGGCCGCCGACAGCCGCGCGAACAGCGGCAGGATTTCGGTGTGCGGCGGATGGTGCTTGCGCAGCGCCTCGGCCGCGTCGCGGATCTCGCGCTCGCCGGCCAGGAACACGAGCACGTCGCCCGGGCCTTCGCGGCACAGCTCGTCGACCGCGTCGACGATGCCGTCCATCAGGTCGCGCTCCGCCTCGCGCGCGGTCTTCGCGCGGTCGCGGCCGGACGCCGCGCCCTCCGCGTGCCGCACGGCGGCCGGCCGGTCGTCGGCGATCGGCCGGTAGCGGACTTCGACCGGATACAGCCGCCCGCTCACCTCGATCACGGGCGCGGGCCGCTCGTCGCTGCCGAAATGGCGCGCGAAGCGATCGGCGTCGATCGTCGCCGACGTGACGATCAGCTTCAGGTCCGGCCGCTTCGGCAGGATCTGCTTCAGATAGCCGAGCAGGAAGTCGATGTTGAGGCTGCGCTCATGCGCCTCGTCGATGATCAGCGTGTCGTACGCCGTGAGGAGCGGATCGGTCTGCGTCTCGGCGAGCAGGATGCCGTCCGTCATCAGCTTGACGGACGCGCCCGGCGCGAGGTTGTCGGTGAACCGCACCTTGTAGCCGACCACTTCGCCGAACGGCGTGCCGAGCTCCTCGGCGATGCGGCGCCCCGTCGACGACGCCGCGAGCCGCCGCGGCTGCGTGTGGCCGATCAGGCCCGCGCCGCCCGCGCCGACGCCGCGGCCGAGCGCGAGGCAGATCTTCGGGAGCTGGGTCGTCTTGCCCGAGCCCGTCTCGCCGCAGACGATCACGACCGGGTGATCGGCAATCGCGCGCGCGATCTCGTCGCGCCGGCCCGATACGGGCAGGCTCTCGGGAAACGTGATCGGCGGAACGGGATTCGGCGCGACGCGCGCACGCGGCGGCCGGGCGGCCTGGGGAACGGATTCGCGGCGCTCGGCGCTCGGCGCGCGCTCCTGCGCGGGCGCCGTCCGCGGCGGACGCGGCGGCCGGCCCGCCCCCGCCCCCGCGGGCCGCGGCTCGCCCGGCGTGCCCGCACGTTTTTGCGCGGGACTTTTAGGTACATTCGACATGGGGGCGCATTATAATCCCGCCCATGAATTCGCAAACCGACCTTCCCGCCGCCCAGCCGGGCGTCGCGCCCCAGCAATCCGCCGACGAAGCCGCCCTCCACGCGCAGTTCGTCGACTGGATGCGCTCCGTCGCGCCCTACATCCACCGGTTCCGCAACAACACGTTCGTCGTCGGCTTCGGCGGCGAGGTCGTGCAGCGCGGGCTGCTGAACGCGCTCGTCTCCGACATCGCGCTCCTGCAGGCGATGGGCATCCAGATCGTGCTCGTGCACGGCTCGCGGCCGCAGGTCGAGGAGCAGCTGAACCTGCACGGCGTCGAATCGGCGTTCTCGCACGGCCTGCGGATCACCGACGCGCGCGCGCTCGAATCGGCGAAGGAAGCGGCGGGCGAAGTGCGGCTCGACATCGAGGCGGCGATCAGCCAGGGCCTGCCGAACACGCCGATGGCGCACGCGCACATCAGCGTCGTGTCGGGCAACTTCGTCACCGCGCGGCCGGTCGGGATTCTCGACGGCGTCGACTTCGCGCACACGGGCGTCGTGCGCAAGATCGACGCCGAGTCGATCCGCCACTCGCTCGCGAGCCGCAAGCTCGTGCTGCTGTCGCCGCTCGGCTTCTCGCCGACGGGCGAGGCGTTCAACCTGTCGATGGAAGACGTCGCGTCGGCCGCCGCGATCGCGCTGCGCGCGGACAAGATCATCTTCCTGACCGAAACGCCCGGCGTCGTCGACGAAACGGGCGAGCTCGTGCGCGAGATGTCGCTCGACGCGGCGGCCGAGCTGCTCGACTCGGGCGACCTGCAAGGCGACGACGCGTTCTACCTGAAGCACGCGATCCGCGCGTGCCGCGGCGGCGTCGCGCGTGCGCACCTGATTCCGCAGTCGCTCGACGGCAGCGTGCTGCTCGAGCTGTTCCTGCACGACGGCGTCGGCACGATGATCTCGTACGAGAACCTCGAGAGCCTGCGCGAGGCGACGCCGGACGACGTCGGCGGCATCCTGACCCTCATCGAGCCGCTCGAATCGGACGGCACGCTCGTGCGGCGCGGCCGCCACCAGATCGAGCGCGACATCGATCACTTCTCGGTCATCGAGCACGACGGCGTGCTGTTCGGCTGCGCGGCGCTCTATCCGTACTCGACGGAGAAGATCGGCGAGATGGCGTGCCTGACGGTCGCGCCCGAGGCGCAAGGCTCGGGCGACGGCGAGCGGCTCCTGAAGCGGATCGAGCAGCGCGCCCGCGCGCGCGGCTTGACGCGGATCTTCGTGCTGACGACCCGCACCGAGCACTGGTTCCTGAAGCGCGGCTTCGTGAAGGTGACCGTCGACGATCTGCCCGAAGACCGCCGCAAACTCTATAACTGGCAGCGCAAGTCGCTCGTGCTGATGAAGCAGCTCTGAGCGGCGCGGCGCGCCCTTCCCCCGGAATACGATTACAGGAGAGGTACACGATGGCCCGTATGATTCAATGCGCGAAGCTCGGCAAGGAAGCCGAAGGACTCGACTTCCCGCCGCTGCCCGGCGAGCTCGGCAAGCGTCTTTACGAGAGCGTGTCGAAGGAAGCGTGGCAAGGCTGGCTCAAGCAGCAGACGATGCTCATCAACGAGAACCGGCTGAACATGGCCGATCCGCGCGCGCGTCAGTATCTGATGAAGCAGACCGAGAAGTATTTCTTCGGCGAAGGCGCGGACCAGGCGACCGGCTACGTGCCGCCGACGCAGGGCTGATACGCCCCCGCGCGGCGCGCGACGCCGCTTCCGATTTCCGCGCGTCGGACGAAAGCCTCGGGCAGCAATCGCTGCCCGAGGCTTTTTTGCGCGTACGCTTCGTGCGCAAGGCGTGGCGCTTCGGCCCGGCGCGGCGGGCATCCGGGGCTTCGCGACGCCGGCACGCCCGCACGCGCTCGTGGTTTTCGCGGCTTCGCGATTTCGCGACGTCCGCCCCGAAGATTGGCGAAGCCGGGGCATCCGCTGTTTCATCACGCAGTCGCGTCGCGATTCCGCCATGTCGGCGCCTTGCGAATCGACGCTTCCGCCGGCGTGCTTGTCGGCGAACGCGGCGTGATCGCGCGCAGGCGTTGCGATCCCGCCGGATCGCCGTCGCCCGCCCGCGAATCGACATGTCCGCGCACCGACAGGCGTCCGGCGATCGCGGCGGTGCGACGCGATCGCGCCGCCGCTGCGCTCGCCTCCGCCTTTTCCTGCGGCACGCACGATGCGGTGCGCGTCTCGCGCATCGCCCTCAAGGCTTCGCGAGCGCCCCGCTCCCCGCCACGACGGCGCCCCGCCTGCCGCGCTCGAGCGTCGCGATGCACACGAGCGACACTGCCGCGAGCGCGCTGTAGAACGCGGCGAGCGGCCACCATTGGCCCGCGAAGCGGTGCGCGAGCAGCGTGCCGACGAGCGGCGTGAGCCCGCCCGCGAGCGCCGCGCACAGCTGGTACGACAGCGAGATCGCCGAGTAGCGGACGCGCACGTCGAACGCGGTCGACATGAAGCCCGCCATCACCGCGTACGAGCTCGACATGCACATCACCGCGATCGCGATGCCGACGACGATCGCGATCGGCCGGCCCGTCGACACGAGCGCGAACATCGGATACGGCGACGCGATCGCGAGCGCGGCGGCCGTCTTCAGGAAGCGCCCCGTGCCGACGCGCTGCGCGAACCAGCCGGACGCGAGCTGCGTGCCGAGCTGGATGAACGCGACGACGAACAGGCAATCGAGGATCAGCGCGCGGTCGAGCCCGAGCGTCTGCGTCGTGTAGTTCAGCATGAACGTGTTGACGAACCACGCGCCCGCGACGCCGATCACGTTCGCGCCGAGGCAAAGCAGCAGCGTGCGCCACGCGTTGCGCACCACTTCGGCGACGGGCAGCGCCGCCGTGCGCCGCTCCGCTTTCACGCGCGCGAACTCCGGCGATTCGTCGACGCCCGCGCGGATCGCGAGGCCGACGACGAGAAGCGCCGCGCTCGCGAGAAACGGCAGCCGCCAGCCCCACGACAGGAACGCATCGTGCTCCATCCCGGAGACGATGCGGAACGCGAGCAGCGCGAGGATCAGCCCGGCCGGACTGCCGAGCTGCGCGAACGATGCGACGAACGTGCGCTTGTCCGCGCTCGCATGCTCGCTCGCCATCAGCACCGCGCCGCCCCACTCGCCGCCGATCGCGATGCCTTGCGCGATCCGCAGCACGACGAGCGCAATCGGCGCGGCCACGCCCGCCTGCGCGTAGGCGGGCAGGAGACCGATGCCGACCGTGCCGAGCCCCATGATGACGAGCGTCGCGACGAGCGCCTTCTTGCGGCCGATCCGGTCGCCGAGGTGGCCGAACACGAGGCCGCCGAACGGGCGCGCGAAAAAGCCGACCGCGAACGTGCCGAACGACGCGAGCGTGCTGAAGAACGGCTCGCTCGACGGAAAGAACAGCTTGCCGAAGATGAGCGCGGACGCGGTCGCGTAGATGTAGAAGTCGTACCACTCGATCGTCGTGCCGACGAACGCCGCGAGCGCGGCGCGCGCGGGCTGGCCGACCGGCGCGCGGTCGGCGCGGTCATCGTGCTGGGATGTCATCGTTGTCTCCATGATTCTCATCGGTGGCGCGACTCGCGCGCGCCTTCACCGTTCGGGCCGGATCGCTCCGGGTTCGGTCGGGCCGGACGAGCGACGCGGACCGTTCGGCCGAAGGCGCGATCGCCTTCGGTCTCCCGGCCGCGGACTCGCCCCGCGCCGACCGTCTAGCCGCGGCCGCCGCTTTGCTTCGGCAGCCGCGTCTGTTCGCTCACGTTCCTTCCTTCAATACGCCCGCCTCGACGAGCCGCGCCTGCGTCGCCGCATCGATGCCGAGCGCGTCGAGCACCGCGCGCGTGTCGCGGCCGAGCGTCGGCGGCACGCTGCGGTACGCCGCGGGCGTGCGCGACAGCTTGATCGGCGACGCCGTTCCGCGATAGCGGCCCATCTCGACGACGAGCCCGCGATGCAGCGTATGCGGATCGCGCGCGACCGAATCGACCGTGCGCACCGGGCCGCAAGGCACGCCCTCGCCCATCAGCTCGCGCGCGAGCGTCTCGCAATCGCGAGCCGCGAGCCGCGCTTCGAGGCTCGCCTTCAGCTCGGCGCGATGCGCGCAGCGGCTCCGGTTGTCGACGAAACGCGGATCGCCCGCGAGCGCGGGCGCGCCGAGATGCGCGCATAGCCGCGCGAATTGCCGATCGTTGCCGACCGCGAGAAAGATCGGCGCGGTCGCGGTGCGATAGCTGTCGTACGGCGCGATGTTCGGATGCGCGTTGCCGCTGCGCGCGGGCGTGCGTCCGGAGCCGAACCAGTTCGGCAGATGCGGATGCAGGAGCGACACGCCGCAGTCGTACAGCGCGATGTCGATCGATTGGCCGACGCCGCTTTTTTCGCGCTCGGCGAGCGCGAGCAGGATGCCGGCGAGCGCGTTCAGGCCCGTCACCATGTCGACGATCGGCAGGCCGATGCGCGTCGCGTCGCCGTCGGCGTCGCCGTTGACGCTCATCAGGCCCGCCATCGCCTGGATCACCGCGTCGTAGCCCGGCAGCCCGCCGAGCGGGCCGTCGGCGCCGAAGCCCGTGATCGCGCAATGGATCAGGCGCGGAAAGCGCTCGCGCAGGTCGCGCTCGTAGTCCATCCCCCAGCGCGCGAGCGTGCCCGGCTTGAAATTCTCGACGAGCACGTCCGCGTCTTCGAGCAGGCGCCAGAGGATCGCGCGGCCTTCGTCGCGAGACAGGTCGAGCGCGATTCCCTCCTTGTTGCGGTTCACGCCGGTGAAATACCACGCGTCGTCGTCGAAGAACGGCGGGCCCCAGCCGCGCGTTTCGTCGCCCGCCGGCGGCTCGACCTTGATCACGCGCGCGCCGTGGTCCGCGAGCGCCTGCGTGCAATAGGGGCCGCCGAGGACGCGGCTCAGGTCGACGATTTTCAGGCCGGCGAGCGCGCCGGACGGGGGGGACGCGGTCGTCGTCGCGTTGTTCGTGCTGTTCGTGCTGTTCGTGCTGTTCGTGCTGTTCGTGCTGTTCGGGTTCGATGTGTTCGATGTGTTCGATGTGTTCGATGTGTTCGATGTGTTCGATGTGTTCGATGTGTTCGATGTGTTCGATGTGTTCGATGTGTTCGATGTGTTCGATGTGTTCGATGTGTTCGATGTGTTCGATGTGTTCGATGTGTTCGATGTGTTCGGCGTGTTCGGCGTGTTTGCGGTGTTTGCGGCATCCGCCTCATTCGACACATGCGTCACGTGCGGCGCGCGAGACATGCATGCCGAATGCGATGCGTTCGCCGTATTCCGCCGCTCACCGGCAATGCCGGAGGTGCGCGCCCGATCGGTCACGCGAGCCGCGGCAGGACCAGTCTGCGCCCCACGCGCCGCACGGAATTGCTTCGCGTCGCCGCTCATGCCGCGTCTCCCGACGCATCGTCGAGCAGCCGCAGCGCGTCGTCGAGCGCGACCGGCCGATCGTGCAGCAGCGCCGCAAACGCATCGGCATCGACACCGGCACGCCGGGGTGCGAGCGGATCGACGGGCGACAGCTTGTAGCGCAGCACGAGATGCGCGAGCGCGAGCCGCCGATGATCGGGCGCAAGCCGCATCCCTTCGCTCGCGAGCAGGATCGCGGTCGTCGCGTGATAGAGCGCGGACGCCGCCTGCCGCACGAGCGCGTCGTCGCCCGCTTGCGCGACGCGCTCGAGCGCGTCGCTCGCACGATCGAGCGCGCGGCGCAGACGCGTCGCGCTCGCGTCGGGCAGCCGCGCCGCATCGAGCAGGTCGAGCAGGAACGCACGCAGCGGCGCGAGCGCGCCTTCGCGCTTGACCGCCCGCGCGACGTCGAGCGCGACGATGTTGCTCGTGCCCTCCCAGATCGAGCCGAGATGGGCGTCGCGCAGCACGCGCGCGTCGCTCCACTCCTCGATGTAGCCCGTGCCGCCGCGCACCTCCATCGCGTCGCCGGCGACGCGGCGCGCATCGCGGCACGCGCGGAACTTGATGAGCGGCGTCAGGATCCGCACGCAGCCGGCCGCCTGCTCGTCGCCCGCATCGGCCTTCGAGAGCAACAGCGCGATCTGCATGAAGAGCGACCTCGCCTGCTCGGTCGGCACGAGCATCTTGACGAGCTGACGCCGCATCAACGGCATGTCGATCAGCTTGCGGCCGAATGCTTCGCGATGACGCGCGACGTGCAGCGCCTCCGTCGTCGCGCGGCGCATCAGCCCCGCCGCGCGCACGCCGTTCGACAGCCGCGACATGTTGATCATGTCCGCCATCTGATGGAAGCCGCGCCCGATCTCGCCGATCAGATAGGCTTCGGCGCCGTCGAGCGTGATCTCGCCGCTCGCCATCGAGCGGCTGCCGAGCTTGTCCTTCAGACGCACGATCCGATAGCGGTTGCGCGAGCCGTCGGCGAGCGTCTTCGGCAACAGGAACAACGCGAGGCCCTTGACGCCGTCGGGCGCGCCTTCGGGCCGCGCGAGCACCATCGCGAGATCCGCGTCCGCGTTCGAGCAGAACCACTTGTCGCCGTACAGGCGCCACGTCGTCGCGCCGTCGGCGGCCGTCTCGCGCACCGCGCGCGTCGCGATCCGGCCGACGTCGGAGCCCGCCGCCTGCTCGGTCATGAACATCGCGCCCTGGTGCAGCACGTCGAAATCGCGCGACGCGAGCCGCGGCAGGAAGCGCTCGACGAGCTCGCGCGAGCCGAAGCGGCGCAGCGTGCGCGTCAGCGAATCGGTCATGCTGACGGGACAGCAAAGGCCGAACTCGGCCTGGACGAACAGGAACGTCAACGCGTATTTGACGAGCGGCGGCGGCGCATCGTCGCGATGGCTCATCGCCGCGAGGCCGAGCTCCGAATACGCGACGCGCTCGAGCGCGACGTAGTCCGGATGCTTGTCGATCGATTCGAGCGGCTCGCCGCGACGGGTGCGCGGATGGAGGACGGGCGGATTCTTGTCGGCGCGCGACGCGAGGCGGTCGAGCTCGTCGGACGCGCGCAGGCCGAGCGCGCGCAATTCGGGCTCGAGCGCTCGATAGCGCGCGTCGCCGAGATGCAGCCGCAGCAACGCCGCGCAATCGGGATCGCTCGTGAAGAAGTTGACGCCCCGCGAGTCGGGGATGTTGGCGGCGCCCGCCGCGGGCGCGTTCGCTTCGACGATTTCTTTCATCATGTTCATCGCTTGTCTCCTGGTCAGACGAGCGTAGAACTCCGATCGATAAACGTCCAATACAGGATTTATCCAGTACGATAAGCTTTGTTTATCGATCGACGCGAATGGAGACGAGATGGACCTGAAGCAATTGCGCTACTTCGTCGCCGTCGCGGAAGAACTGCATTTCGGCCGAGCCGCGAAACGGCTCTTCATCTCGCAGCCGGCGCTCAGCTTCGACATCCGCAAGTTCGAGGACGAGCTCGGCGTGCAGCTGTTCGCGCGCACGAGCAAGTCGGTCGCGCTGACGAACGCCGGCGAAGTGCTGCTCGGCGAGGCGCGCCGGCTGCTGCTGCAGGCGCAGGAGGCGCAACGTCTGACGATTCGGTCGGCTTCGGGGCTCGCGGGGCGGCTGCGGATCGGCTTCGTCAATTCGATGCTGTACCGTGGGCTGCCGTCCGCGGTGCGGCGCTTCGAGACGGACTATCCGAACGTCGAGATCGTGCTGAAGGAGATGAACACGCACGAGCAGGTGCAGGCGATTCTGCGCGCCCAGATCGACGTCGGCTATGCGCACTGGGGCACGTTCCCGCCCGAGATCGCCGCCGACACGATCTTCTCCGAGCCGTTCCTTTGCTGCCTGCCTGCCGCGCACCCGCTTGCGCGGCGCAAACGCGTCGATCTCGCGGCACTCGCGCACGAACCGTTCATCCTGTTCCCGCGCGACGCGGCGCCCCACTACCACGACCTCATCATCGCGCAGTGCGTGAGCGCCGGCTTCAGCCCGGAGATCCGGCACGAGGCGCGCTTGTGGCAGACGGTGCTGACGATGGTCGAGTTCGAGATGGGCGTCGCGCTGGTGCCGAGCGTGCTGCGCCAAGTACGCAGCGAGCGGCTGCGCTACTTGCCGCTCGACGGCGGCGCGCTCGAATCGCACACGTTGCGGCTGCGGCGGGCGGACGAGCGGGAGCCTGTCGCCGAGCGATTCGGCACGTATCTGGACGACGAGATTCGACGGCTTCGCGGTGCGGCGAAGTGACGGCGCACGCCGCGTCGAAAAAGTTCTGGATAAAAGTGCCCGATTGCCGGTAGAATCTCGCCGGGTCGCGCCATGCGCGGTCCGGACCCGCCAAGTGGGTTATGTCAAAAGTTCAAAAAGTGCTTTACGAAACGAAAAAGCCCTGACATAATTCAAGGCTCTTTGGGCGGTTAGCTCAGCGGTAGAGCACTGCCTTCACACGGCAGGGGTCACTGGTTCGATCCCAGTACCGCCCACCAAAGAATTCGCCGCTTGTGGCGACGCGTTAAACGCTGGATCGAGCAGTTCTCTCCGGCGCCAGCGCAAAGCCACTAGGCAAAGAAAAAGCCCTGCACTCGCAGGGCTTTTTTTTCGTCCATCGAGGACAGCCGCACGCTTCAAGCCACCCCAGCCGGACCAAACTTCAGGCCGTACTCAACGCGCGTCACAAGCAGCCGGTTAATGCATTTGACCTCGATCTTTCCCTCCGCAATCGGGTACCCGAACAATGCGAGGTTGGGAACAATCTTCGATTGTTCATGCTCCGCGTATCGAGCGTCATCGCCGTACCGAGCGATCACTCGCCGCGAGAGTCCGTAGCTGGTCTCGAAGGGGATTGCCCCGGTTCGCAGGAGGCTAAAGTACGACGGATATACAATACCGTCGAATCCAGCACCAGCCGCCATAAGCGATATGTATCGCGTAATGTCGTAGGCATGGTTCGCTGCGAGGAATAGCATGTGCACTGCCATGTCGAGGCTCTCGAACTCCGTCACGCCTTGGGGTTCACACAGAACGCCCGACAGGTCGAGAAGCTTCAGGGGACGCAGCGGCGCAAGCGTCGCCACATACGTTTCATCCTCAGCGGAAACACGGCACTCATGCACACATACCTGCAAGTCCGCTGAACCATAAAGGACCGGTTGACCAGGAGAGTCCAGCCGCCCCCTGCCACTAAACTCCTTCGGCGGCGCATCATATTCGGCGGGATTCTCAGGGCTCCTTGGCCCCACCCGAAGCCGAAAGAAGATGTCCTTCGGTGAGAGTTCCTTGCTCGGATACTCGCTCAATATTCGCTGGATGACCGTGCCCCGTCGCTGTTCATCTTGCATCTCCTTGAGTGGTTCAACTTCCCCCACCATCCACATGCGCGGCCCGTACGGAAAGACTCCAATATTGAGTAGTCTCTCCAAAAGCGACAAGTCACTCTTGAACCATGGCGGCACGCTGACAACACTAGACTGTTTGGTGTTGAACGCAAGCGTAGGTGCGCCTCCGAAGCGCAACCTGCGAATCGACCCCCAGTTGAAAAATGACCGTGCAGCATCATGCAGCGCCGCTCTATTCACCTTCCGGCCGCTGCGCTCGCCACAGTTCGGGCATGGCGAGTCGGAATGTTCGCCACGGCGCGCAACCTCCAGAGCCAAGCCGAAGTCCGTGAAGCAGCCCGAGCAGCAAACATGATCCGGACTTTCGTCTCGAAGCGGGCCGTCACACTCGAAGGCCATGATTGCCTCAAACGCTTTTTCGAATTTCTCGTCGTTGTCCATGCGCGCCTCCCCTCAGTCGGGCCAGTGTTGCCGGGCATGCTTCACGGTCAGGATCTCGACCACCTCTGTATCAACGCTGTACACGACAATGTAGTTGTGATGCACCACCATCTCTCTCGTTCCGGATACACGCCCCACTCGGTATAGCTTCGGGCGAACCCTCAGCCCCTCCACCTTTTCACGAATCACATGCACCAGGGCTAATGCGGCATCCGGATCGTCTTCAGCAATAAACTCCAAGATACCCAGCAGGTCTTCCTCGGCCAATGGCCGCCATTTAAGTCTTAGCACGCTTCCCCTTTCGCATCCCCTCGACGCGGGCCAGAGCCTTTTTCATTACGTCCTCATGCTCGATGCTCGGGCGCGGATCGTCGATCGACGCCTGCACCTGCTCGCGCAACCATTTGTCATAGGCCGCCGCATTCGCGTGCGTCTGCTTCATCGCCGCTGCACGATCCGGACGGCTAGAACGTTCGATCTCGACCTCATCCGGCCGCCACGCTTCGAGCGAGAAACGCCCCGACTGCAACCCAAGCTCGCGGATCACCTCAAGTGCCTTGACGGGGTTCCGGAACGCACGCGGCCGACGATTGTTCGACGTGACCAGCACAGCCGTTCCGGCCGTCCGCGTCTCAAGCTCGACGTAAAATGAACCGCCCTCAGCCTTGAGGACAGCCGACAGGACACCGCCCGCATGTGCGGCGGCGGCAGCCTGGGACACATCTAACGTTTTCATAGCACAACCTTTAGAAGTTAACAGCACGATCTATAATACATCGTGCCATAGTCAATAGCATTGCGCCCCCTTTATTTGACGTAAAACCTCTCCAGTCGTCACCGCCCCGCGCCTAGGCGTGCAGCGTCCGCACCGCCTCGCGCCCCATATGCGGGGCCAGATGCGCGTACCGCTCCGTCACCGTGATCGACGAGTGCCCGAGCAAATCCTTCACGACGTACAGCGACACGCCCGCCATGACGAGCCACGAGGCGAAGGTGTGGCGCAAGTCGTGCACCCTGAAATCGTCGATCCCCGCACGAACGCACGCAGCACGGAAACCCTTCTGAATCGTCGTCATCCGACCGCCCGACGCCACCGCGAACACCCACGGCGAACGAGGCTCCGTTACCCGCACCCATTCGCGCTGATCCCTCAAAGCCGCCATCGCTTCATCGTTCAGCGGCACAACGCGGCGCTTGCCGTTCTTCGTATCACCCGGCTCCAGCGACAAAACCGCTCGATCAAAATCCACTCGCGACCATTCAAGTTTCAACAGCTCGTTTTTGCGGCAACCGGTATGCAAAGCAAGCCGAAAGAAGTTTGGCAAATGCGGTCGACGTACGAAACGTGAAGCACATATCACCAGCGCATCGGCGTCCTGCCGACTAATCCAACGAACCCGAACCGCCCCGGACGACATGGCAAGCCTAATGACGGGATTCGGCAAATCCGGCCGATCATATTCCAATCGCACACAATTGATAGCCGCAGAAAAGACACGCAGTTCGCGCTGTATTGTCGATTCAAGCACACCGTCCGCCTGCCTAACAGCAATGTACCGCCTCACATCGGCCCGCTTCAGCGCGCACAAATCTCTGTCCACGAAGTACGGCCGGAGGCGCTTCAATGCGTATAGCTCGCGCTGCCTCCTTCGATTATTTTTCGACGCGAGGTACGCACATTTCCAACACAGGAGGCACAATCGATAGCAAATCGCTCTAGCGCCACCGCCAAAACTAGAGCCGTGTTGTACTGCTCACAACGATGAACAGCTTTGTCGCGTCGCGAATCTTTCAGCCACGTTATGCCTTGGTTGAACAGCGCCGCGGTCACGCCCGTCAAGAGAATCGGCCCCCACTCAATTGCCATGACGCCCCCTCGTTCGCTATTCCCTTCATTCTGGCCACTGCTGCCGAGCGTGCTTCACGTTCAGAACTTCTAGCACCTCGGCATCAATGCTGTACACGACAATGTAATTGTGATGCGCCACCATCTCTCTCGCTCCGGAAACGCACCTTACTTTTTAACTCTCTTTCTGACCTCCTTGAACTTAAGCGCCACGGCATCCGCCTTATCATTACAGGCATTTATTCCATCGACCCACCAATCCATCCCTTCCTTTTCGACAACAGCTCGAACCACCTCAGAATTCCAGGGCACGCCCTTTTCAAAATAACCGGACAAGTATAAATTTATACGCCTAACAAGTTGCGGATTAGAATATATTGTTCTATTTTCCAATCCCCTACGAACCCCAGCCGGCTCGACACATTCAACACCATTTTTATAAAATATCCCCGATTCCTGGTACGAATCGCCTTCAAACTCAATACTTGAGATATTTGATTGATCAGGAGTGTACGATGCATCAGTTGCGAGCACCGGCCACTTCACCTTACCAAAGTACTTACCAAAATCAAAAGCCGCGTAGACAGGATTAAATAAGCGCGCCTCCCCCGAAAAATTCCGCGCCGCAATCGCCTTCTCATCAATGTTGAAATCGGTGTAGAAATCCTCAAAAACCTCTATCCATGTCACGACCCCCGAGCGAATCACTCGAGCCAGGACAAATCCCCATTCTCCCTTTTTCTCTGCAGGCACCGCAACAACATCACCAGGATTTACTTTCAACAATGCCATTCCATTAACTCCCGCAGCTCTTGAGCCCAA
Source organism: Burkholderia oklahomensis C6786 (assembly GCF_000959365.1). NCBI lineage: Bacteria > Pseudomonadati > Pseudomonadota > Betaproteobacteria > Burkholderiales > Burkholderiaceae > Burkholderia > Burkholderia oklahomensis. The sequence continues at coordinate 3,048,268 of NZ_CP009555.1, read as the reverse complement.
GTTTTTCCGCCATCTCGCCATAAAACTTGACATGGGATAGACCACGCTCGTCCGCGCGTCCCTTATTGATAGGCTCGATTACATTTCCTGGAAATCCAGTCTTGGTTTTATATTTCTCCCTATAAGCCTGTTCATAACCTTTTGCCTGACTATATGTGAGCGTTCCCTCAGGGCCGCCAAGAGGTCGAACTTCAGTCTGCCCCCGCACCGCTCGCTTCGTATCAATATGGTCGGCAAGACGATCATTCAAGGACTGGCCCGTATGTCCCACGTAGTAAGGCTCGCTCGCCCCCGGGTGATACAGGCCGTACGTCGAATAGCCCGGAGCATCCAATGGCGTTTCAACCAATCCCCACGGATCGATCCACGTCAACGGATTCGGCGCGTACTGATACTGGTTCAACCCGCCCGCCAACCCGATCGGATCCGGCGTAATGAACCGCCCCACGTCCGGGTCATAGTACCGGAACGTGCTATAGCAGAACCCCGTCTCCAGATCCTCGTACTGCCCCTGCAACCGCAATGCCTGCGGCAGCGGCTGCATCACGTCCCCCGCCGGATTCGCCTGGAACTCCGGCGCATACTCCTGCAGCACCGTATTCCCCCACGCCCGGTACCGCGTCCGCCACACCACTCGCCCGCCGCCGTCCGTCAACTCCTCCGGCGCGCCGCTCGCGTTCGCATGGAAGTAATAGATCTTCGCTTCGGGTTTCGCTTCGACAGCCGGCCCGCCCCGCTCGTCCTCGTGATACAACCGCCACAGCCAATGGCTGTCGTCGTTGATCGCATCGATCCGCGCGAGCGGTACGTATCCGTCGCCCTCATACAGGTAGGTCACCGCCTGGTGCCCCCGCTGCTCCTGAACAAGTCGCATCCCGTCCCACGCGAATCGCGTCGTGCCGAACGCGTCGCGCTTCGCAATTCGCCGCCCCAGCGCGTCGTAGCTGAAGCGCACGGTCTGCTCGACACCACGCCGCACCGTGTTCACTTCGACGAGCTGATGCTCGACGTCGTACTTCAGATGCTGGATCGTGTGACCGCCCGTCCGCTTCTCGACGAGCCGCCCGTGCGCATCGTATCGATAGCGGCGATCGCCGCTCATCAGCAGCCGGTTGCCTTCCACGCGCCCCGGCTGTCCCGCCGGGCGCAGGTTCGACGCCGCATCGTACGCAAATCGCTCCGCCAACACGCCCGCGGCATCCGGCCGGCCCGCCGCGCCCGCAACCGCGCCGCCGAGCAATCGCCCGGCCGGGTCATAGCTGTAGTTCAGCTCGCCGCCCAGCGGATCGATCCGCGCCGTCAGTTCGCCGCCGCGGTCATACGCGAACGCCTTGCGCAACCAGTCCTGGCTCTGCCGCGAGCCGAACGCAGCCCACGAACTGGGCCCATGCCGCACGTCGCCGATCCATTGCCCGACCTTCCGCGACAGGCTGTCGTACGCCGTCGCCAGCGTCTGCGCCCCCTGCGTCCGGCTCACCTCCCGATGCAGGCGATCGCGCTCGAAATCGCAGACGGTCTCGCCGTTCGACGCGATCCGATGCAGATGACCGCTGCCGTAGTACAGCCAGCTCAGCGTGCGGCCGTCCGGCAACGTCGTGCCGGTGCGATTGCCGAGCGCGTCGTGCTCATGCGCAAGCCGCGTCATCCGGATCCGCCCGTCGTCGCCGACGACCTCCGATGTCTCGCCGACCAACCGATCCAGCTCGTCGTATGCGAATGTCACGGCATCCATCGGGCGGCCATCGAGATGCGTGCGCGCAACCCGATCGAGCCGGCCCGTCGCATCGTAGCCGTATGTCGTCACGGTTTCCGGCGTGCGCTTGCGAACGAGACGCCCCAGCGCATCGCGCTCGAGTTCGATCGTGATCTGCTCGGGCGTGCCCGCCGCCTGCCTCACCACGACGGGCGCGCCGCGCGCATCGCGCTGGTATTCGACGCGCACGCCGTCCGGACCGACTTGTTCGATCAGGCGGTCGGCGGCGTCGTATGCGAACCGGTAGCTGTCGCGCAATTCGTTGTAGAGCGTGCGCAAATTGCCGGCCGCGTCGTATTCGAGGCCGATCTGATGGCCGTTCGCATCGGTTCTGGTCGTCAGGCGCCCCGCCGCATCGTAAGCGAACGCGGTCGTATGGCCGTTGCCGTCGACAAATGCCGTCAGCTCGTCGGCGAGCGACCAGCGGTAACGCTCGTCGCCGCCGTTCGGCAATTGCGCTTCGGCGATCCGATCGCGGCCGTCGTAGCGATAATGCGTGGTGTGACCAAGCGCATCGGTCCGCGCCGTCATCCGGCCGCGCGCGTCATGCTCGAAGCGAGTCGTGATGCCCGAGCAATCCGTGCGCGCGATCAGCCGGTGGCGCGTGTCCCATCCGAATTGCGTGATCCCGCCGCGCGCGTCGACGATTGCCGCCGGCCGCCCCTGCCGATTGAGACGGAACTCGGTGCGCTGCCCGAGCGGATCGGTTTCGCCGACCCGATTGCCGCGCATGTCGAACTGGTATTGCCACTGCCGGCCGTCGGCGAGCGTCTGCTGCTCCAGCGCCATCCATAGCGGATGCCACGCGAACTGCGTGGTCTCGCCGAGCGCGTTCACAAGCTCGGTGGGCAGGCCGCGTTCGTCGTCGTAGCGAAGCCGCGTCGTCGCGCCGTTAGGCTCCACGAACCCGACGAGCTCGCGATTCGGACTCCAATCGAAACGCCAGATCTGTCCGAGCGCGTCGGTATGCGCGGTCACGAGATAGTCGGCGTTCCATTCGCACAGCCGCGTGCGGCCGAGGTGATCCGTCACGCGCGTCGCCTGACGTGTGAAATCGTATGCGAATCGATAGCGCTCGCCGTCATCCGTCCAGTGTTCTACGACGCGCGCCTCCCGGTCCGTCAAGCCGTTCTCTTCCGCCAGCGCGTTGCGCTCGAACGCTTCCCACGCGTAATGCGCGGTCTTGCCGCCCGGCAGCCGATGCATCGTCATGCGTCCGGCCGGATCGTAGCCGAAGCGGCGCCGCTCGCGCCCTTCACCGTCGGACACGCTCGCGAGCAGCCCGTCGGCGGTATACGCATAACTCACCAGGCACTCGGTCGCGCCGCCCGCGTACAGGATCACGCGCGACATCCGCTCCCGATGCGACGCGTCATATTCGATCTGCACGCGGTGGCCCGCCATCGTCGCCAGTTCGTCCAAACGACCATGCGCGTCATAGTGAAAGTGCAGTTGGTTCGCGTTGCGATCCTCGAACACGACGGGACGCAGCGTTTGCGTCGCGCGACCGACGCGCGGCAGGCCGAAATCGAAACACAGGCCGTCGTCCTGCTCGACCATCCAGTGTCCGCCCGGCGTACAGGCAAAAGTCAGTCCTTCGCCGCGATTGAAGTACTTCTGCCCCGGCTGCAGATCGGGCACCGGGGTTCGGCGTCCTTGCGCGTCGATCCAGCGGTGCGGATTTTCGCCGCCGACGCCCAGTTGCAGCTCGACCGCATACGGCAGGTTCCATCCGCGGCCGAGCGGCCGATCCGCACGCGGATCGAGGCTGCTGTAGAAACGCTGCCAGACGATCGGGATCGGCGCGTCGAGCACGAAATCCAGGTCCTCTTCGCCGTCGAGGATCTTTGCGCCGGTCGGCATGTGGACCGGGTGTCCGGCGCGGCCGGACATCACGCTGCCGACGAGCTTGTCGGCCGCCATGTTGATCGCGAAGTTCATGCCGAAGCAGGCGAGCTTGCTGGCAAGCGATCCCTGGCCCCGTATGGCCTGGCAAAGCGCGATGGCGAGGCCCGCGTATTTCGCGATCGTCGCGAGCCACGGCGGCATCTCGCTCGTGACCTCCCGCACCCTCACCCGGTCGCCGCCGATGCTGACGTTGGTCGACCCTGTGTTGATCTTGCCGTCGCACGTGGTCGCATCCTTGATGCGCGACGCGGGCCGGCCGTTGATGAAGACGCTCGCCGAGCCTTCCGCGAGATGCTCGCCCGTCGGATTCGGGTGATTCGAGCATGCGGCGAAATCCTGATCGACCGGCGTGAACAGATCCGCGACGGACTGCGGCTCGACGCCGGGCGGCAGCGGCGGCGCCGCCACACCCGCCGCGCGGGCGGCGCCGCGCCCGTTCACGAAGACATCGGTCGAGCCCGTCGCGATGGCGCCCTTCACGTCGCCGGGAATGAAACTGTCGATCAGTTCGCCGGCCTTGTCCGATAAATAGCCTTCCAGCGAATCGGCGCCGAGAAAATGGGACGCCGCCGCATTGACGGCCTGGGACATCACCGCACCGACGACGGCCCCCAGCACCACCGCCCCCAGCCCGCCCGTCCCGACGACGAAGGCCGCGGCAGCCCCGATGGCCGCACCGACCAGCAAGCCCGCGCCGACGGTGGCCGCGACTTTCAGCATCTGCGCGAGCAGCGAGGTGTGGGTGAAGGTGTCGTTCACCCGGGCCGCGGCGAGGAGTGACATGGCGAGATCAATTCTGATTCATTGGAAACGACCGGATTCGTTGCACAAACCGCCTGTATCCGCGGCGAGCGCGAACACGCGGGCATCAGGCGTGGGCGCTATAGCTGTCGAGCAGTTTCCGCCACGTCGTTCGATGCAGCTCGGTCAGCGGCGTCTGGCTCGACAACGTGATGACCACGAGGCGCGGCGCATCGACGACCGTCATCGCCTGGATCTGGTAAAACGCCGAGCCGGACTGGCGAAACGTGCTCTCGAGCTCCAGCGCCGGCGCACGCTGCTCGCCGATCTCGAGCGGACGGCGCGAGATCTCCTTGAAGCCCGTCACGTGGCGCGTCATCAGCCCGATCTGCCGCTGCATGCATCGGCTCAGATCCTCGCCGCCGATCAGTTGATCGCGACTGACGACGATCTGAAACGTGGCGCTCGTGTCGGGATGGACGAGCGTCAGCACATTGACCGTGCGATCGTCGCTCAACGACGGGATGTCGAAACTGCATTCTTGCGTGAGATATTTCATGTTCTGATCGTTTGCAAAGTAATCTCTCGCGAACAAGCGCACGCGTCACGGATTCAGATCGATCTTCTTGCCCTGCATCAGGAAGTAATCCGAAGCATTCTCGACGATCTGCACGCCCTCGATCTTGATGAGGCCGTCCTTCGTCATCGTGAGGCTCGACTTGCCGCACTGGATGACCACCCGCTCCGTGACGTTGAGCACGTAGGTTCCCGCGGGCGGCGGCGCAGCGCCTTCGGCCGGCAGCGCGCCCACTGTCATCGCGAACGCGCTGCCGACGCCGACCGTCTGGTTGCTGCCGGTATTCGAGACGTGATCCGCCTTCACGTTGAGCGTGTGATTCCGCCCCACCGCCCAGCGATGGTCGTTTCCGACGACGCGCAGCTCGTCGTGCTTCACCTCGGTGCGCATGTCGCGCTCCGCCTGCAGCCACAGCTCTTCTTGGCCCTGCTTGTCTTCGAAGCGAATCGCATTCGCGGTGCCCGCGTGCCCTTTCGTCGAGCGGGACAGGATGCCGCTTTGCGTCGCGTTCTCCGGCAGCTTCCACGGCGGCATGTTCTGCGCGTTGTAGACGCGCGAGATGATGATCGGCCGGTCCGGATCGCCGTCGAGGAACGACACGACCACCTCGTCGCCGATTCGTGGAATCTGCATGCCGCCGAACCCGCCGCCCGCCCACGGCTGCCCCACCCGAACCCAGCACGAACTGCTCTGGTTGCGTTGCCCGAGACGGTCCCAATGGAACTGCACCTTCACGCGACCGAGCGAATCGGTGTAGATTTCCTCGCCCTTCGGACCGACCACGATCGCGGTCTGCGGACCGGCGATGACGGGGCGCGGCATCGCGAGCGCGGGGCGGAAAGGGATCTTCTTGCGAATGCACTGGAAGCTCGCCGCATACGATGCAGCGCCTTCGTTCGACTGATAGTTGTTCACGCCATGATGGCGCACCGCGGTCAGCAGGAACTGCCTGTTCTCGGGCCGCGCGCTGCCGTGGTCGTAATGATCGGTCAGTTCGAAATAGCGGCCGGGCGCGAGCGTGCGGCAGTTGCCCGCGCCGGTGAACGCCTTGCTGCCCGCCGCCAGCGCTTCGAGCCTGAACCGCGCGAGTTCCTCGCCGCGGTCCGTCGAATCGAAGCCGTGCAGCCCGACGTAGTCGTACACCTCGTACGAGTCGACATTCCCCTGCTCGGTTTTCGTATCGCCCGACACATAGCGCCGGGCACCCGGCACCTTGTAGTCGAACGTCTTGAGGCTGACGGTGCTGGACGTCAATTGCCGATGCGCGGCGAATTGCGACACGATCGCCTCGTCGTCGAGCACTTCGTCGGCCGAATATCGCAGCGTCGGCAGACCGTCGATCGGCTTGGCGTGAGTCGAATCGTCCGTGACGATCAGCTTGTGGCCGTCCTTCGCATGCTCGAAATAGAAGAACAGCCCTTCCTGCTCCATCAGGCGAAGCGCGAAATTCAGATCGCTCTCGCGATACTGCGTGCAGTAGCTATATGGCTTGAGCGTCCGGGACAACCGGAACTCATGGGAAGCCAGTTTCGCGTACTGCGAGAACACGCTGTCGAGAATGTCGCGAACGCTCTTGTCCTGGAAAATGCGCGAGTCGACGCGCCGCGACAGCATCCACATCCAGGGTTGAACCGTGGCGGCGTACGTCGCGAGGCCGCCATCGGTCCCGGTATGGCTGAACTGCGTCACGTAACCGTGAAAATGGCGCACCGAGTTGCAGCTCAACGCGGCCGACAGTTGAAGCGAGACGGTGACCGGCTGCCCGATCATCTGCTTGAGCTCGATCGTCGGATCGCGCGAAGCGAGCCCCAACCGCATGTCGAACAGGACGGACAACCCCTCGCTGCACTGGAAATCGCTGATCACGAGTTCGGACTGACCGGAAAGCGGTGTCTGAATGCTCAGCAGACGACTGTTCTGCAGGTTCAAGAAGCCTGCAATATCGGATAATTGCATGATTGCCCCCGGCGCACCCTCGTTCTTTTTGACGACATAGCTGGTCGAAAATATAGCGCATTAGCCGGGAAAGTCACTGCGCTTTTTTCGCGTTTTAAAACCCGCCCTAATTCTCTTTAACAAAACCCGGCAATTATTTCATGCGCCATAAAATGAACATAATCGAACGGTAACTCTTACGCCGGCCGGTGAATTCCGGTGCGCTCGCGCGGAAAGTCGATGGGTGGCGCCGTGTTCGACAGACTCGCATTACACGAAGCGGCCGATTATATTGACGGTTGCCTGAAGGCCGTCCGGCAACCGTCCCTGCCGGACCGTTCTGAAACCTGTTCCATCATTTGCGATCCCAACGCCATGTCGAACGCACCTGCCTCATGGGAGCCGTATCGCCATCGATCGGAAGCGGAATTCCATCTGTCGGACTTCGCAAGCAAGGTGCTCGGTCAAAAGGCAGGAGTAATATTTTTCGACGGCGTCGGCGCGTCGCGGCTGAAATCGGCGACGCCCGATGCGAACGGCAACGCGCTCGATCTGGTGATCGCCGTGTCCCGCCCGCCGATGATGCCGGCCGATCCGCTCAGCTCGGCAACGCATCAAACCATCGACCAGTTGTCGAGACAATGGGCCCCAAGAGTGTCCGCGGCCCGACGCGCCCAATCCGGCCCGTCGCTGTTCGGGCAACGCCTGTCGAGGGCTCGCAACGTCATCGAAGAACACGGGACGGCATTCGACAGCGCGGCCGTCGCCGGCGGTACATTCGGCGTGCTGGCGGGCGTCGTCTCGTTTGCCGTGATACTTCCCGGCGGCGTGACGCTTCTGCCTGCGCTGGGTGTGGCAGCCGGCATCACCTCGGCATTGCTGATGCTCGAAGACGGCCGGATGGTGAAGTACGAGCTGACGGGCGACGAGGTCCGCAAGAAGCAGCTCGGCAACGCGTGGCATTACAAAGTCATCGAAACCGTGGGCCCGATCCTCATACTGCCCGACCTGATCGCGAGCGGCCCGCGCACGCTGGCTTCGCTGCCCGGAATCGCACGGAAAGTGGGCGAGAGATCCGAAGAAGCCGTGCAGGCGACCAAGCAGCTCAGCGCCCAACGAAGCGCCATCGACGCATTCAAGAGCGCGTCGCTCGACAATCCCAATCGGGCCTTGCTCCAGGCACAGGCGCGGCAGATGGAGGAGCGGGCAAGCCGCTTCGCCGACGCGGTCCGCGAAGCGCAAAAGAAGCTGATGCAGGCTCGTCGCGAACTGCTGCTGATGCGAACGATCGAAGCCCCCGCCTATATGGCGTCCATCTATGGGACCAGCGTGTACGGCATCGATCCGCCGGATGCCGTCGCTCACGGGGCCGACCGGATGCAGCAGCATCTCGGCACCGGGACACGGCAGGACCTCGACCACCCCGCTCGGCTCCTCGTCCCCGATCGTCCGATGACGCCGCCTCAGCCCGGCACGCCCGCGCCCATTCTGCAATTCCAAGTCGGCGTCAGCCATCGTCCGGGAGCCGCGCATTGACGAACTTCGATCATTCGACTGACGCGACGGCTGCGCGTCAAGCCCACCGCATCGCTGAACGCCCCGGAAATCGCCCCTCCTGCGCATCGCCGCAAGCCATCCCAGCGGGCATGGCGTTCTTCGTGGCGGTCAGCACGACGGCCATGGCGCTCTTCGACTGCCTGGGCGACGTCGCAAGATTTACGGCGGAAAACCACCGGCTCGAAGAGATCGTCGTGGGCACGGCGGCCATGCTGGTGGTCGGCATCGGCAAAGGGAAGCGCCGGGCCGTCCGGCTGTTTCGTTGGCTATCCTACGCAGGCATGGCGGCGCTGCTCGCCGTGCTCGCGTTCGGCGTTTTCCTGGCGGCCGGCGCTCATCCGGTCGATCCGGGCTTCGCGTGGATCATCTTCGCATTCGCCGTGGTGCAGATTCCGCTGTATTTCGTCATCTACCGCGCGCTGAAACGTGTGCGCTGGCTCGACCCAGAATCGCTGCCGCACGAGTGGGAATCCTCGGCAAGGGAAGCGCGCGGAAGCTGAGCACGCTCGGGTCGTTCCCGCGCTCGCTTGACGGCCGGAGAGCGTGTTCTCTCCGTGATGCTCGACGCGTGACGCGCGCGACCACGGTCGCCGGATGCGGCAGTCTCGACTCGAAGTGGAATGCGCCGGCCCGTCAAGCCGGCGCTTTGCGCGCATCGCGATCGAGCGGCGGATCGGCTCCGCGCGATCGCGACGCCCCTTCTTTCCACCTCCCGCCGTGCAAGAACGCCGCTCGGAATCGCGTTCGCAAGCAGTGCGGCGACGTTCGCGGATCGTCTGTTCGCAATCGCACGCACCAAGCAAACGAAGGCGGATCGCTGCGCCCGAAACGCATGCCATTCGGAACGGCCGCCGCCCGTCGCGCCGCCAGCCCTGAGCTACGACGCCATGCCCAGTTGCTTCGCCGTCGCATCGATCGCCCGCTTCGCCTTCTCGACGATCTCGTCGATCTCCGGCTTCGAGATCACGAGCGGCGGCGACAGCAGCATCCGGTCGCCCGTCGCGCGCATGACCAGGTTGCCGTTGAAGCAGTAGTCGCGGCAGATCGTGCCGACCTCGCCGCCGTTCTCGAAGCGCTTGCGCGCGCCCGGCTCGCGCGCGAGCTGAAGGCCCGCGACGAGCCCCGCGCCCGCGATCTCGCCGACGATCGGATGATTCGCGAAGGTCTCGCGCAGCCTCTGCTGGAAGTACGGGCCGGTGTCGGTCTTCACGCGCTCGACGATCTTCTCGTCGCGCAGCACCTTCAGATTCGCGACCGCGACGGCCGCCGCGACCGGGTGCCCCGAATACGTCATCCCGTGATTGAACTCGCCGTGCGCGATCAGCGCGTCGGCGATCCGGTCGGACAGCGCGACGGCGCCCATCGGCACGTAGCCGCTCGTCAGCCCCTTCGCGAGCGTCATCAGGTCCGGCTCGAAGCCGACGTGCCGATGCGCGAACCATTCGCCGGTGCGCCCGAACCCGCCGATCACTTCGTCGGCGACGAGCAGCACGTCGTACTTGCGGCAGATCCGCTCGATCTCGGGCCAGTACGTCGACGGCGGAAAGATCACGCCGCCCGCGCCCTGGAACGGCTCGCCGATGAACGCGGCGACGTTCTCCGCGCCGAGCTCGACGATCTTCGCTTCGAGCTGCCGCGCGCGTTCGAGTCCGAACTCTTCGGGTGTCTGTCCTTCGCCCGCTTCGCCGAAGAAGTACGGCTGATCGATATGGACGATATGCTCGACCTTCGACGGCATCTGCTCGTGCATGTAGCCCATGCCGCCGAGCGTCGCGCCCGCGATCGTCGAGCCGTGGTAGGCGTTCCTGCGCGAGATCACGACCTTCTTCTGCGGCTGGTTCCGCGTGCGCCAGTATTGATGGACGACGCGCAGCACCGTGTCGTTGCCTTCCGACCCGCTGTTGCAATAGAAGAAGTGATTGAACGACGGCGGCGCGATGTCGGCGAGCAGCGCCGACAGCTCGATGATCGGCGGATGCGTCGTCTTGAAGAACGTGTTGTAGAACGGCAGCTCGCGCAACTGGCGGCTGCCCGCCTCGATCAGCTCTTCGCGTCCGTAGCCGACGTTCACGCACCAGAGCCCGGCCATCCCGTCGATGATCTTGTTGCCGTCGGAATCCCACAGATAGACGCCCTCGGCCTTCACGATCACGCGGCTGCCCGCGCGATTGAGCGCGCCCATGTCGGAAAACGGATGGATGTGATGCGCGGCGTCGAGCGCGCGGTATTGCGCGGTGCTGCGCTGCGACGCGGTCGCGCGCAGCGGCTGTACAAGAGCGATGTCTTCGGTTCGATACGTCACTTTGATCTCCTGAATGCGGCGCGCGAGCGCGCGCTCAAACGTGCAGCAGCAAGTGCCGGCGTTCCCACGAGCTGATCACGCGGAAAAATGCTTCGTACTCCGTTTCCTTCAGCGCGAGATAGGCCTTCACGAATTTCTCGCCGAGCATCTCGGCGAGCGGCGTGCATGCGCTCATCAGCGTGAGCCCTTCCTCGAGATTGCGCGGCAGCTGATACGGCAGGCTGTAGCCGTCGCTCGCGAGCGGCTGGGTCGGCTCGAGCGCCTGCGTGACGCCGAGATAGCCGGCCGCGAGCGTGCCCGCGATCGCGAGATACGGATTGCAGTCGACGCCCGGAATCCGGTTCTCGATCCGCCGCGCGGCCGCCGCCGAATGCGGGATCCGGAAGCCGACCGTGCGGTTGTCGTAGCCCCACTGCACGTTGATCGGCGCGGCCATGAAACGCGACAGCCGGCGATACGAATTGATGTACGGCGCGAAGATCGGCATCAGCGCGGGCGTGTATTTCTGCAGCCCGGCGAGATAGCTGCGGAACATCGGCGTCGCGTCGCCGCTCGCGCCGATGAAGAGATTGCGGCCCGTCTCGATGTCGACGATGCTCTGATGAATATGCATCGCCGAGCCGGGCTCGTTCTCCATCGGTTTCGCCATGAACGTCGCATACATGTTGTGGCGCAGCGCCGCCTCGCGCACCGTACGCTTGAACAGGAACACCTGGTCGGCGAGCGACAGCGCGTTGCCGTGCAGGAAGTTGATCTCCATCTGCGCGGCGCCGACTTCGTGAATCAGCGTGTCGATGTCGAGGCCCTGCAGCTCGCAGTATTCGTAGATATCTTCGAACAACGGATCGAACTCGTTGACCGCTTCGATCGAGTACGACTGCCGCCCCGTCTCCGCGCGCCCCGTGCGCCCGACGGGCGGCCGCAGCGGCAAATCCGGGTCCTTGTTCATGTCGACCAGATAGAATTCGAGCTCCGGCGCGACGACGGGCTTCCATCCTTTCGCGCGATACAGATCGAGCACGCGGCGCAGCACGAAGCGCGGCGAGATCTCGACGGGCGAGCCGTCGAAATGCACACAGTCGTGAATCACCTGCGCGGTCGGATCGACCGCCCACGGAATCAGGCAGATCGTCGACGCGTCGGGCACGCACACCATGTCGGGATCGGTCACGCCCGTCAGCGTGCCGTCTTCCGGGTAGTCGCCGGTGACGGTCTGCACCATCACCGCCTGCGGCAATCGCATCGATTCGCCCGTTTCGAACTTGTTGCGCGGGATGATCTTGCCGCGTGCGATCCCCGCCATGTCGGGGATGATCGCTTCCACTTCGGTGATCCGGTGCTGCCTCAGAAAATCATCGATGTCTTGCATGTGAGCCTCTCTTCGATAAGCTTCGACGGCCGTCACGCGCGTGTCGCGCGCTCGGCCGTCCTGCGCATTCGGGCGCGGCACGCCGCGCCGAACGCCGCAAAAATTTCTCGCGACAGCGGATTGCCGTCGAACCGCCATTCCGGATGCCATTGCACGCCGAGCGCGAACGCACGCGCATCGCGCACGCCGATCGCTTCGACGAGCCCGTCCGGCGCGCGCGCCTCGACGGTCAGCCCGTCGCCGAGCCGTTCGATGCCTTGCGCGTGCAGCGAGTTGACTTGGACGGTTTCCGCGCCGTGCGCGAGGCGCCGCAGCAGGCCGCCCGGCTCGAGCCGGATCGGATGCGCGGGGCCGTACTGCACGTCGACCGACGCGGACAGGTCCTCGCGATGATCGGCATGGCCGCTCATCGCATGCACTTCCTGATACAGCGTGCCGCCGTACGCGACGTTCAGCTCCTGCATCCCGCGGCAGATCGCGAGCACGGGCACGCCGGCGTCGATCGCCGCGCGCACGAGCGGCAGCGTGGTCGCGTCGCGCGCCGCGTCGTGCAGCGTGCCGGGCGCGCTTGCCGGGCCGTCGTAGCGCGCGGGCTCGACGTTCGAATAGCTGCCCGTCAACAGCAGGCCGTCGACGAGCGCGAGCAGTTCGCCCGCGCGCTGCCGCGCGCCGAGCGCGGGCAGCACGATCGCGAGCGCGAGCGCGCCGTCGACGACCGCGGTCAGGTATTTCTCGCCTGCGACGTGCGCGACATGCAGGCCGACCGTCTTGCGATCCGCACAGATGCCGACGACAGCCCGCGGCGCGGTGTCGATGCGTTCATCCATCGCATTTCCTCCGATTCGACACGAGCGGCGAACGCGCGCACGAAACGTGCGATGCGACCTCGCGCTCGTCGCGAAAAACGGGAAGGACGTCGCGCACGGGCGCGCATGCTCGAACACACATGCACGCAGCGCACGGTGAGATGAAACGTCGACTCGACGGATGCGCACGTCGCGCGGCGACGCGACGGCCGGACTTCGCGCGATGTGGCGCGCGCACCGTCCCTTCGCACGCATCGCGACATCGCGAAGGTGCGCAGCAGCGACGAACCGGCGAGTGACGAAAAGAGGCGCTAGGGCAACAGCGATGCGACGCCGTCGTCGTGAACCGCCATGTAGGCGCGCGCGGCGACCGCGTTGTGACGGCGCATGGAGCGCCGGGACACGGTGGTGAAGATGGACGGGCTTGGGCTGGCGAGAAACTTGCCGCAGCCGTCGTCGGCAGCATCGACGGCGCGCGGAAGACTCGCGCGCCGACTTCGATCCCGTCTGACCAAGGGGCCTTGGACTCTCACGATCACACTCGACTGACTGTTTAAAGTATTGAACGCGGCAGGCGGCGATGCGACTCGGCATGCGCCGCCGCCCGGCAGGCCGGTCGATCGTCGCGAACATCGCAGCAGCGCGTTCGCGCATGGCGGCGGCGTCGGAAAACGCCGCCGTTATCGATGTGACGGCTAGCTGACAATCAGCTTATCGTATCTGGAAACGCAGTCAATTCCGTTTCAAAAATACGAAGTCAGGGTTTTCCCTTGGTATGCGTCGGAAGCGCTGCTTAAAATATTCGACGACAAGTATCGATGAACGCACGCATCGCGCGGCATTTCCGCGCTGCCCGATCGGAATCCGAAACATCGCCGCTTCGCACGCACGCTTCGCGCAGCAAGCGTGCGAATCGCGAACGAAGATCGCATTCGTCCCGAATCGCGTGCAACGGCGCGGCTCCGCACGCCGCGCGCCATCCCGAGCAACGTGCCGCGAAAACGCGACCGCCGCGGCAACGATGTCAACGATGCTCGAGCGCGGCCTTCAGGAGCGCCTCGAGCAGCGGCGCGATGCGCCGCGCCTTCGCTTCGTCGTACGAATAAGGCCGCACCTCTTCCATGTAGGTCGCCTGCACGAGCTCGAGTTGCACCGATTGCACGCCGTCCTCCGGTGCGCCGTAGTGCCGCGTGATGTAGCCGCCCTTGAAGCGTCCGTTCGCGATCGACGTGTAGCCGCCGTGCTTGTCGACGAGCGCGGCCAGCTTGTCGGCGAGCCCCGGCGCCGCGCTCGCGCCGCTCGACGTGCCAAAGTTGAAGTCCGGCAGCCGGCCGTCGAAGAAGCGCGGCACGTGCGAGCGGATCGAATGCGCTTCCCATAGCAGCGCGCGGCCGTGTTCGCGCTTCAGGCGCTGAAGCTCGCCCGCGAGCGCATCGTGATACGGCGTCCAGTACCGCTCGCGACGGCGCGCGATCTCGGTGACGGTCGGCTCGTCGCCGTCCGCGTACAGCGGCGCCTTGTCGAACGTATCGACGGGCACGAGGCCCGTCGTGTCCTGGCCCGGATAGAGGTTCGCGTCGTCGGGCGGACGGTTCAGGTCGACGACGTAGCGCGCGTGCGACGGCACGAGCACCGACGCGCCGAGCGCCTTCGCGAAATCGTACAGCCGCTCGAGATGCCAGTCGCAGTCGTCGACGTAGCGTGCAACGAGCGTCATCGTCGCGGCGATTTCTTCGGGAATGTGGGTGCCCGCGTGCGGTATCGACACGAGCAGCGGCAGCGTGCCGCGATGCAACGTGAATACCGGCGGATGCGATGCGGTGTTCATGATCGTTCGACCTCGTTGATGATGCGGCGCCTCGCGCGGCGCGCCGGCCGATCCGCGGCGCGCGCCGCGCATGCGGCGGCCGGTTGCGGCGCTGCGTGCGCGAGGCGCTCGGCTTGCATGCACTTCGTCTCGGTGCGTGCGGCGGCCCAGCCCTCGCGCCGGATGCCGGATGCCGGATGCGGCACATATGCTAACCGCATTGCGCGGCGGCCGCGCTTCCGTACCTTCGTACCATCACGCGTTCGCGCAATCCAATTGCGGACTCAGCGCAGCAATTGCGCGAGCGCCGCGCGATACCCGGCGTATGCGGATTCCTCGTCGCGATGCCGGCGCGCGCTCACGACCTGCTCGCCGCCGACGTACACGTCGAGCACCGGCGTGTCGCCGTGCTCGGCGAATACCGCGCCCGACAGCCACGCATCGCTGCCGTGCTCCGCGATCGACGGATGGGCGGGATCGAGCACGATCCAGTCGGCGCGCCGGCCCGCTTCGAGCGCGCCGACCGGCCGGCCGGCCGCGCATGCGCCGCCCGCGAGCGATGCCGCGAACAGACGGTCCGCCACGTGAGTATGCGCCGAATCGGCGAGCACGTTGCGCTCGCGCCGCACGAGCCGCTGCCCGTATTCGAAGAGGCGCAGTTCGGCGCGCCAGTCGACGGCCGCATGGCTGTCCGAGCCGATGCCGATCGCGCCGCCCGCCGCGAGATAGTCGACCGCCGGGAAAATTCCGTCGCCGAGATTCGCCTCGGTCGTCGGACACAGGCCCGCGATCGCACCGCTGCGCGCGAGCGCGCTCGTCTCGGCCGCGTCGAGATGCGTCGCATGCACGAGGCACCAGCGCGCGTTCACGTCGAAGCGGTCGAGCAGCCACTGCACCGGCCGCGCGCCGTACGCGCGCACGCAGTCGTCGACTTCCGCCGTCTGCTCGGCGATGTGGATGTGCACCGGCGCGCCGGCCGGCAATCCGCCGAGCAATTCGCGCAAGCCGCTTTCCGACACCGCGCGCAGCGAATGCGGCGCGATGCCGTAGCGCAGCCCGCCGTGCTCGGGCAATTCGCCGCGCAACTCGTCGACGAGCGCGAGCAGCGCGTCGGGCGCGTTGATGAAGCGGCGCTGGTCGTCGCGCGGCGCGCGTTCGCCGAAGCCGCTGTACTGATACGCGACGGGCAGCATCGTGATGCCGATGCCCGCGTCTTGCGCCGCGCCGACGACGCGCGCGGCCAGCTCCGCACGCCGCGGATAGCGCGCGCCGTCCGGCGCGTGATGGACGTAATGAAATTCGCACACCGACGTATAACCGCTCTTCAGCATCTCGACATAGAGCCAGCGCGCGACCGCGGCGAGCGCGTCGGGCGTGATCTTCAGCGCGAAGCGGTACATCAGGTCGCGCCAGCTCCAGAACGTGTCGGACGGGTTCGCGCGATATTCGGTGAGCCCCGCCATCGCGCGCTGGAACGCGTGCGAATGCAGGTTCGGCATGCCGGGCATGAGCGGCCCGTTCGCGCGCGCGACGCCCGCCGGCGCCGCCGCGTTCGCGCGGACGTCGACGAGCGCGCCCGTCGCGTCCCAGCGCAGCAGCACGTCGCGCTGCCAGCCGCCGGGCAGATAGGCATGCCCGGCAAACAACATCGAATCGATTTTCGTCATGCTTGTCTTCCGGTCAGCGCGCGTCGCGCGCGAACACCGTCGCGCCGCCCTTCACGACCCGCTCGCACAGCGGCCGGCCGAACCAGTACGCAAGCTCCGCGAGCGTCGCGACCGGCCACACCGCGAAGTCCGCCTGCCGCCCCGGCGCGAGCGAGCCGTGCCGGTCGCCTGCGCCGAGCGCCGCCGCCGCGTGGCGCGTCACGCCGAGGAGCGCTTCCTGCACCGTCATCTTGAACAGCGTGCAGCCCATGTTCATCGTCAACAGCAGCGACGTGAGCGGCGACGTGCCCGGATTGTGATCGGTCGCGAGCGCGATCGGCACGCCGTGCCGGCGCAGCAGATCGATCGGCGGCATTTTCGTCTCGCGGATGAAGTAATAGGCGCCCGGCAGCAGCACGGCCGTCGTGCCGGATGCGCGCATCGCCGCGACGCCCGCCTCGTCCAGATATTCGAGATGATCGGCGGACAGCGCGCGATAGCGGGCGGCAAGCGCCGTGCCGCCGCTGTTCGACAACTGCTCCGCATGCATCTTGACGGGCAGTCCGCGCCGCGCGGCCGCCTCGAACACCCGCTCGCTCTGCGCGAGCGTGAAGCCGATCCGCTCGCAGAACACGTCGACCGCGTCGACGAGCCCTTCGTCGGCGAGCGCGGGCAGCATCCGGTCGCAGACTTCGTCGACGTATTCGTCCGCGCGGCCCGCATATTCGGGCGGCAGCGCGTGCGCGCCGAGGAACGTCGTGTAGACGCTCACCGGGAAGCGCTCGCCCAACTGCCGCGCGACGCGCAGCATCCGGCGCTCGCTCCCGAACTCGAGCCCGTATCCTGACTTGATCTCGATCGCGGTCACGCCTTCGGCGAGGAGCGGCCGCAGCCGCGCGGCCGCCTGCTCGAAGAGCATCGCCTCGCTCGCGTCGCGCGTCGCGCGCACCGTCGACACGATGCCGCCGCCGCGCCGCGCGATCTCTTCGTAGCTCACGCCGGCGAGGCGCTGCGCGAACTCGTCCGCGCGCTGGCCGCCGTAGACGAGATGCGTGTGGCAGTCGACGAGGCCGGGCGTCACCCATGCGCCGCGCAAATCCTCGCGCGCCCAGTGCACGTAGCCGGCCGGCACGTCGCTCGCGCGTCCGAGCCACGCGATCGTGCCGTCGCCGTTCACCGCGATCGCGGCGTCGGCGATCGTGTCGTTCGGGTCGCCGTGCGCGCACAGTTTCAGGTTGTGCCAGAGAATCGATTTCATCCGCTCAAGCCTTGTCGTGAAGAAGCGTCACGCCGACCGCGAGCAGCGCGCCGTCGCCGTGGATCGCACATCGTAGCTCGCCGTTCGCGGGATCGTCGAGGCGCAGCGTGTCGAACGGGTTCAGCGCGATGGGCGCGCCATCGCCGAGATCGACGACGGGCGCACCGCTCGCGCAGAACAGCAGCACGGCATGCGCGCGCAGCGCATACGCCGCGCCGCCGCCGCGCCACGCGTCGACGCTGCCGCGCGCGGCGTCGCGCCGCGTCATCAAGTTGAAGTCGCGCGTCGGGCCGTCGTGCAGCTCGGCCGCGAGCGCGGTCTCGCCCGCGAACGCGACGCGATCGAGCGGCGCACGCAGCACGTGCCGCGCGCCGTCCGGCTCGACGAGCGTCATCCCCGCGCCCGCGAGCAGCACGAGCGTGCGGTCGATGCCGTCGAAACGCGAGAACGGCCCCGGCTGCGCGACGTCCGCGACGCTCACGCGCCATGCGAACGTGTCGAATGCGGCGCCGGCCGCGCGCTCGCCCGACGGATGCGCGGCGATCTCGCGCGTCACGCCGCCGCCGTTCTTCCACGGCGACGCGACGAGCGAATCCGCGCGTATCAGCGTCGCTTGCATCGTAGACGACGCCATCCGCATCAGCGTCCGAGCATCGGCAGCTTGAGGCCCGCTTCCTTCGCGGTGCGCTGCGCGAGCTCGTAGCCGGCATCCGCATGGCGCATCACGCCCGTGGCCGGATCGTTGAACAGCACGCGGCCGAGGCGCTCGTGCGCGGCATCGGTGCCGTCGGCGACGATCACGACGCCCGCGTGCTGCGAGAAGCCCATCCCGACGCCGCCGCCGTGATGCAGCGACACCCACGACGCGCCGCCCGCGGTGTTCAGGAGCGCATTGAGGAGCGGCCAGTCGCTGACCGCGTCCGAGCCGTCCTTCATCGATTCCGTTTCGCGGTTCGGGCTCGCGACCGAGCCGGTGTCGAGGTGATCGCGGCCGATCACGATCGGCGCCTTCAGCTCGCCGTTCTTCACCATCTCGTTGAACGCCTGGCCGAGGCGATAGCGATCCTTCACGCCGACCCAGCAGATCCGCGCGGGCAGGCCCTGGAACGCGATGCGCTCGCGCGCCATGTCGAGCCAGTTGTGCAGGTGCGGATCGTCGGGGATCAGCTCCTTGACCTTCTGGTCGGTCTTGTAGATGTCCTCGGGATCGCCCGACAGCGCGACCCAGCGGAACGGCCCCTTGCCCTCGCAGAAGAGCGGCCGGATGTATGCGGGCACGAAGCCCGGGAAGTCGAACGCGTTCTCGACGCCCATCTCGAGCGCCATCTGGCGGATGTTGTTGCCGTAGTCGAGCGTCGCCGCGCCGCGCGCCTGCAGCGTCAGCATCGCGCGCACCTGTACCGCCATCGACTGCTTCGCCGCCTTCACGATGCTCTGCGGTTCGACCTTCTGCGCTTCGCGCCACTGCTCGACGGTCCAGCCCTGCGGCAGGTAGCCGTTGATCGGATCGTGCGCGCTCGTCTGGTCGGTCACGCAGTCCGGCGTGATGCCGCGCGCGACGATCTCCGCGAACACGTCGGCCGCGTTGCCGAGCAGGCCGATCGACACCGGCTTGCCCGCGCGCCTCGCCTCGTCGATCATCGCGAGCGCTTCGTCGAGCGTCTTCGCCTTCTTGTCGACGTAGCGCGTCTTCAGGCGGAAGTCGATCCGCGATTCGTCGCATTCGACCGCGATCATCGAGAAGCCCGCCATCGTCGCCGCGAGCGGCTGCGCGCCGCCCATCCCGCCGAGACCGCCCGTCAGGATCCAGCGGCCGCTCGGATCGCCGTTGAAGTGCTGGTTCGCGACCGAGAAGAACGTCTCGTACGTGCCCTGCACGATCCCCTGGCTGCCGATGTAGATCCAGCTGCCCGCCGTCATCTGGCCGTACATCATCAGGCCCTTGCGATCGAGCTCGTTGAAGTGATCCCACGTCGCCCAGTGCGGGACGAGGTTCGAGTTCGCGATCAGCACGCGCGGCGCGTTCTCGTGCGTGCGGAACACGCCGACCGGCTTGCCCGATTGCACGAGCAGCGTCTCGTCGTCGTTCAGGTCCCTGAGCGACGCGAGGATCTGATCGAAGCAGTCCCAGTTGCGCGCCGCGCGGCCGATGCCGCCGTAGACGACGAGCGCGTGCGGGTGCTCGGCGACCTCCGGATCGAGATTGTTCTGGATCATCCGGTATGCGGCTTCGGCGAGCCAGTTCTTGCAGCGCTTCTCGCCGCCGCGCGGCGCACGGATCACGCGGGTCGGATCGAGGCGCGGATCGATGTGTTTCGGGTGATTCATGACGACTGCTCCCGGAAAGGAAGGTAAGAGTTCGTTAAACGTTCAGAAATGGCCGGTGAAGCGATAGCGGCTGCCCGGATGCCAGAGGTTCACGACCGACGCGACGACGCCTTGCGACCATGTGCGCCGATGCAGCACGAGGCACGGCTCGGTCTCGCTCATCTCGAGCTCTTCGCGCATCGTGCGATCGGGCATCGCCGCCTCGATCCGGTACTCGACGCGCTGCAGCGGCGCGACGCGCATCAGGTACTGGTTCGGCGTGATCGTCGAGAAGTCCTGATCCGCGTAGTCGGCGGCGACGGCCGGATTCACCCAGCGCTCTTCGAGCTGCACGGGCTCGTCGTTCTCGTAGTGCAGCATCACCGAGCGGAAGAGCCTCGTGTTGAGCGGCACCTGCATCTCGTCGGCGAGCCCTTCGTCGGCCTTCATCGTGACGAGGTCGAGCACGCGCGCATGGTGCTTGTGGCCGCGCGCGGCGATCTCGTCGGAGATGCTGCGGATCGCGACGAGCGTCGATTCGTACTTCGGCCGCGCGACGAAGGTGCCCGCCCCCTGGATGCGCGTGAGCACCTGCTCGGCCGTCAGCTCGCGCAGCGCGCGGTTGACGGTCATCCGCGCGACCTTGAATTCGCGCGCGAGCTCGTTCTCCGACGGCACCTGATCGCCTTCCGCCCATTCGCCGGCGTGAATGCGATTGAGGATGAAGTCCTTGATTTCCTGATAGGCGGGCGTGCTCATCGTCTTATTGTTCCGATTCGAATGCGAGCGGGCTCAGCTTCGCGAACGCGCGCTCGCGCACGCGCTGCGCGATCACCGCGATGTCCGGCGCGAAGTAGTGGTCGAGGTCGTAGTGCGCGACGTCCGCGCGGATCGTCTCCATCGCCTTTTGCAGCGCCGGGCTCGTTTCGTGCGGCGCGCGCAGATCGACGCCCTGCGCGGCGGCGAGCAGCTCGATCGAGAGGATGTACGCGGTGTTGTCCGCGATGTCGGCGAGCTTGCGCGCGGCGAACGTCGCCATCGACACGTGGTCTTCCTGGTTCGCCGACGTCGGCAGCGAATCGACCGAGGCCGGATGCGCGAGCGTCTTGTTCTCCGACGCGAGCGCGGCGGCCGTCACGTGCGCGATCATGAAGCCCGAGTTCACGCCGCCGTCCTTGACGAGGAAAGGCGGCAGGCCCGACAGCGTCGCGTCGATGAGGAGCGCGATCCGGCGCTCGGCGAGCGCGCCGATCTCGGCGGCCGCGAGCGCGAGGTTGTCGGCCGCGAACGCGACGGGCTCCGCATGAAAGTTGCCGCCCGACAGCACTTCGCCCGTGTCCGGGAAGATCAGCGGGTTGTCCGACACCGCGTTCGCTTCGATCAGCAGCACGCCGGCCGCGTGGCGCATCTGGTCGAGGCACGCGCCCATCACCTGCGGCTGGCAGCGCAGGCTGTACGGGTCCTGCACCTTGCCGCAGTCGCGGTGCGACACGTTGATCGCCGAGCCTTCGAGGAGCGAGCGGTACGCGCCCGCCGCGTCGATCTGGCCGCGATGGCCGCGCAGCTCGTGGATGCGCGCGTCGAACGGCTTCACCGAGCCCGCCGCCGCGTCGACCGACAGCGCGCCCGACACGAGCGCCGTGCGGTACAGGTCTTCGATCGCGAACAGGTTGTCGAGCGCGAGCGCGGTCGACGCCTGCGTGCCGTTCAGGAGCGCGAGCCCTTCCTTCGCTTCGAGCGTGAGCGGCGCGAGGCCCGCGACGCGCAGGCCGTCCGTCGCGCTCGCGCGCTCGCCGCGGATGAACACTTCGCCGATGCCGAGCAGCACCGCGGACATGTGCGCGAGCGGCGCGAGATCGCCCGACGCGCCGACCGAGCCCTTGACCGGGATGAGCGGCAGCACGTCGGCGTTGAACAGCTTGATGAGCGCATCCATCACCACGCGGCGGATGCCCGAGTGGCCGCGGCCGAGGCTCGACAGCTTGAGCGCCATCAGGAGGCGCACGACGGAACGCGACATCGGCTCGCCGACGCCCACCGCGTGCGACAGCACGAGGTTCTTCTGCAACAGCTCGAGCTGGTCGTGCGGGATGTGCGTGCTCGCGAGGCGCCCGAAGCCGGTATTGATGCCGTAGGCCGGCTCGCCCTTCGCGGCGATGTCGGCGACGGCTTGCGCGCCCCGATCGATCGCGGCGAAGCTCGCGGGATCGAGCACGATCTGCACGTTCTCGCGGGCGATCCGGCGCAGTTGCGGGAGAGTCAGGCGGCCTGGGGTCAGCGTGATCATGAAGGGGTCCTGTCTATACAAGTTTCGGAATGAGATGAGTGTAGTGATTCGATGTTGTATAGACAACTTGTTTTTCAAAAATCCGGGCTAGGAGTTTCCCCTAGCCCGGCGGAGTGCGCGGTCGATTCGGGGACGGAGTGGCCGGCCGTGCCGGAGCGGGCTTGACGTCGGGAAAGCCGGGATGGCCGGCGGGTTGCGGCGAGGCTTTCGATGGCGAGATCGGTGACGCGGGTTGCGGTGGCGCAGAGGCTTGCTCCGATGGCCGCCGCTACGCGTCGCCATCGCTATCGACATGCGAAGCCGGGAAGCACCGGCCGCCGCGATGCGGCGATTGCATCGATGCGCCGACGCTCGAGGCAACTCGGACGATCCGGACAACCCGGATGATTCGAGCGGGCGGACGATTCAAGCTGCCGACGAGTCGCCCGATTCGCCCGACTCGCTCGACGAATCCGCGCGAAACGAATCGCCGCTAGAACGCGCCGCATCCCGCGCGCCGCCACGCGACGCACGCGGCGTAGCCGGCGGGCGCGTCGAGCCAGGCGGCATCGAACGCCGCCGCGCCGCTCGCAGGCGCCGTCGGCTCGACGATGCCGACGGCGGGCGCGGCCGTCCCGCTCGACGGCGCCCTGCCGTCGAGCACCGAAAACGCGGTCAAGCCGCCGCCGATCCCCGTGCCGAGCGCTTTCAGCAACGCCTCCTTCGCCGCCCACACGCGATAGAACGCCGCTTCGCGCTCGCCGGCGGGCAGCGCGTCGATCGCCGCCGCGTCGGCGGGCGCGAACGCCGCGCGGCCGAGCGACTGCCAGTCGACGCCCGCGCGCCGCTCCTCGATGTCGACGCCGACGCGCGCCGCGCGGCTCCACGCGATCATCGCGTGCGCGCCGGAGTGCGACACGTTGAAATCGAGCGTCGGCGCCAGCGCCGCGTGCTCGGGCGCGAGCCGCGGCCGGCCGGACGCGTCGGCGGCGATCCGCAGCTCGGCGGGCGGCACGTCGAGCGCCGCGCCGATCAGGCTGCGCAACACGGCGCGCGTCGCCGCGCTGCGCAGCGTGTCCTCCGCGCGAACGAAACGGCGGGCGCGCTCGCGCTCGGCGTCACTCAGCAGCTCCAGCGCGCGCGTGCTGCGCGCCGCGGCGAGATCGAAATCGAGCCGCACGAGCCGCACGCCGGCGCGCTGCGCCGCTGCGGGCGGCGACAACTCGACGACGCGGTAGGCGTCGTCGTACGTGAGCGGCAAAGCGGCGTCGGTCGGCTGGCGCATCGGCGGCGGTGCACGTCGTGCATGAAATGGAAAGCGCTCGATGGTAACGGATCTTCGCGCGCCGGATCGCGCCGACCGCCGCCGCGCCGCTCAACCGGTCGCCGTCCGCCCGCCCTCTTCCGCGCGCGCCGCGCGGCCGCGCGCGTGCGCGGCCGGCTGCCGGTGGATGTCGCCCGGCGCGCCGGGCGCGAGCTCGCCCGTCTTCAGCCACCCGAGCGCGAGCGGCCAGAGCGTCTGCTCGAAGCGGCCGTGAAAGAACGCGAAATGCCCGATGGACGCGACGCCGATCTGCTCGGGCGCGATCCGCAGATGCGTGACCGCGCTGCGCGTGTAATAGCCGAGCAGGCGTTCGACCGCCTCGACGCTGCCGAACTCGTCGTCCGACAGCCCGACGGCGAGCATCGGCGCGCTCAGGCGCGCGAAGCGCTCGACGAGGTCGCGCCGCGCGTCGGCCGTCTCCGCGATCGGCGCGCGCACGTACGTGTCTTCGAAGCGCGGCCGGCTGCGGCACCACGACAGCGCGACGCCGCGCGGCGTGTCCTCCATCCAGCCGAGCCGCTTGGCGGGAACGTAGCCGAACAAACGCGCGATGACGGGCATCAGCAGATGCCATTTGATCAGCATCCGCAGTCGATGCGAGCCCTTGTAATCGCGCCAGTACGCATATTGCGCGCCGACCGTGAACGCGCGCCGCACGAGCGCGTTCGACGCGGCGAGCCCGAGCGTGACCCCGCCGACGCTGTGCGCGACGACGTCGATCGGCTGGCCCGGAAACGTGCGCGACGCGTATTGCAGGACCGCGTCGCAATCGAGACGCCCCCAGTCGAGCCAGCTCGCGCGAAAGCCGGCGAGCGCGGCGGGCCGCGATTCGCCGATGCCGCGATAGTCGTAGACGAGCACGTCGCTGCCGTGGCTGAACAGATAGGCGGCGAAACGGAAGTAATAGCGGCAACGCACGGACGTCGCGCAATTGACGACCGTCACCGGCCTGCCGGCCGCCGGGCCGCGATGCCGCCACGCGAAGCCGCGCACGGGAAAGCCGTCGGCCGCCGGCGCGACGAAGGGCTCGGGCGGAATGGCGTCGGGCTGCTGATCCGGCATGTCGTCTCCCATGATGGTCGTATCGAGACGGCGCGCCGCGCGGCCGCACGAAGCGCCGGCCGGCGACAACCGCCGTTGTTTCGGTTTTCGACGGATCGGCGGGCGAACGTCCGGCGTTCGCTCGCCGAAATCGGGCGGCTTCGCGGCGCGGCGCCGGCGCGAGATCGGCGCGCGAAACCAGCGCGCGTACCCGCGTGTGCGCCGCGCGTGAGCCGCCATTTGCTCAGGTTCTGCGTTTCGCCGCCTCGCACACGGCCGGGCGACCACCGCGCGGCCGCGCGCTTCCGGCATCGCCGTTCGCACCGGTGATGCCGTGCGGCCGGACGTTCGGGAAGCAGCAACGATACGTTACTCGATTTGCGGAAATGCAGCAGCGCGGGCAGTACGGCGCCGGAATCGCGCGATGTGCAGGCGCGGGACGCGGGACAGGGACACGGGGCGCACACGAAGCGCGACGCGACGCAACACGCGCTGCAAGCAACACGCGCTGCAATATATGCGCCCTTCTCCAAAGCAAGCGGTAGCGACGCCGTGCGAACGCCGATTCGCGCTGAACGAGCGCCACTGCGTCGAAGGTCGGCGGGATCGCCGTCCGATGCCGCATTGCGGCAGCATGTCGATTCGTCGACATCCGGCCGTTCCGGAAACGATGATCGGACGCGTGCGCGAAGACGTGAGAAACAACGTCATCGCGCACGCGTTCGTCGGCACACACGAATCCGGGCCCGCGCACGCATGCTCGATGCGACTCCGCTCAACTCAGCAGCCCGAGCATCGCCGCGCGCACGACGGCCGCCGTCTTGTTCGCGGTCCTGAGCTTGAGGATCGCGTTCTTCACGTGGAAGTTCACCGTATCGACGGAGATCGCGAGAATCTTCGAGATCTCGCCCGACGTCTTGCCGTCCGCGGCCCACTTGAGCACCTCGACCTCGCGCTCGGTCAGGCCGCGCTCCGGATCCGCCATCAGCTTCGGCAGCATCATGCGGCCGAGCGCGGCGTGCGCGGTGCGCACGAGCCAGCGCATCCGGTACTCCTTCGCGCCGAGCTCCGCCTCCGTCATCGGCTCGCTCGAGCGGACGAGCGCGAGCATGCCCATGCCGCCGTATGCGTCGAAGTTCGACTGCGCCCAGCCGAACCGCAGCCCGAACGACTGCGCCTCGACCCACATCTGGTGCGCGGACGCGAACAGCGCCTCGGTCAGGACGATCGGCTGCTGCGATCGGCGGCCGTGCGCGAGGATCGGATCGACGTCGAGAAAGCCCGCCTCTCCGTAGCGCCGCTTCCATTGCTCGGGAAAATTGCTGCGCGTCTCGATTCGCGGCCTCGACAGCGGCCACGGCACGCGCAGCGCATACGCGCAGTATTCGAAGTCGAGGGCCGTAGTGGCGGCTTCGATGCTCCGAAACGCCTCGTCCTCGGATCGGGCGCCGTCCAGCCCCGCCAGCAGTTCTTCTGCCCAATTCCCCATCGCCGCCCTCATCGGTTCTCCATGTCCGGGTAAGCCGAAGTCTCGCGCGTCGGCGGCGCGAAGCGCCGCGTCCAACGTATCAGTGCGAGGCAGATCAACCGGCCCGAATGATCAGCGTGTTTTTATGATTGTGCTTTTTCAGCTCGTGTTTTCGTGTAATTCGATTCGAATTACACATGCACGATCTCATTCGGGCAAATGAGATTTTTTCATTCGTCAAAACAGCCCCATACGCGGCTCGAATAGACGACGGGATCGCTCAATGCTTCTATTGATTATTCACGTGCGCCCCTGCGGATATCTCGAAAAACGCCGCGGCCGGCGCGCCGGCGGAACGAGCAACGAGTCTCGTCCGGGCTCGTCGACACACGCGCCGCGCGAAGCTTGCGCGATGTCTTTTTTTTTAACCTTAGAGTGAAACCGGATGAATTTCGCGATTGACGTAATCGCATCGCCTAAAAGAAAAATAGCACGCGCTCGTCGCATCGCAATATGTATTCGGCAATATCGGCCCGACCGAAGATGCGAGCCGTGCGCGTCGCGGCAGGCGATGGATGACCATCGGCAGTCGGCGGCTGGCCGCGCGAGCCGCGCAGGCCCCTTCGCGCTGCGCCGACATCGTCATCGGCAGGCGACATGGCGCGGCGCGAACGCACGGGAAACGAAGCGGCGCGCCTGCATGCAGGCATGCAGGCATGTCAATGAATTGAAAAGCAGAAAAGAAGTGCGACGACAGGACCCGGTATCCATGCATGCCGGGCGTTGCCTGCCGCGCGTCGGCAACCGGATGCGTCTCCTGCCGAACGATCGTCAGCCGGCGGCCGGCACAGCCGGGAATGGAGCGGACACGGCCGCAGCGAGCTGCGCCGGCAGCACGGTCGCCCGGTTGAGCTGCGCCACGATTTCGGCGAGCGAAAACGCGACGCTGCAGTTCGTCGTGTCGATCGAGATGTCGGGGGCAACAGGCGGCTCATAGGCGCCCGACACGCCCGTGAACTGCATCAATCGCCCTTGCTCGGCGCGCGCGTACATCCCCTTCGGATCGCGCGCACGGCACACTTCGAGCGGCGTCGACACGTAGGTCTCGAAGAAGCCCTTCCCGACGATCGCGCGGGCGAGATCGCGATGCGCCCGCAGCGGCGAGATCGTCGCGACGATGACGACGTAGCCTTCGCGCTGAAACAGCTTCGCGACGTGCGCGAAGCGGCGAATGTTCTCTATCCTGTCGGCGTCCGAAAAGCCGAGATCGGAGCACAGGCCGGTGCGCAGCGTATCGCCGTCGAGCACGATCGCCTTCGCCCCGCTCCCGAGCAGCCGATTCAGCAGTGCATTCGCCGTCGTCGTCTTGCCGGCCCCCGGCAGCCCCGTCATCCACACAACCGGAGCAATCACCTCCGGCGGAAAACCGCCATTCATGTCCATGCGTTCGCCTCTGTCAAACTCTCCCTAGCACGAAGCGAGAGTTTAACAACTGAAAAAGATAAAAAATGCGATCTTTTCGGAATATTTCGGCCATATTAATTACAAAAGATTAAATGCACCAGATCAGGATTCACCTTACGGTCACCCATGCGTCGAGCGCCCGCTTGCGCGCGGCATCGTGCGCGACGATCGGCAGCGGATAGGTATCGCCGAGCCGCACGCCCGCTGCGGCGAGCCGCGCGGCCGGCGCGGCCCACGGCTCGTGGATCGCGTTCGCCGGCAAGCCGGCCAGCTCGGGCACCCAGCGCCGCACGTACGCGCCGTCCGGGTCGAACTTCTTCCCCTGCGCAATCGGATTGAAGATCCGGAAATACGGCGCGGCATCCGCGCCGCAGCCCGCGACCCACTGCCAGTTCGCCGCGTTCGACGCGGCGTCCGCGTCGACGAGCGTATCCCAGAACCACGCGTCGCCTTCGCGCCAGTCGATCAGCAGATGCTTGACGAGGAACGATGCGCATACCATCCGCGCGCGGTTGTGCATCCAGCCCGTCGCCCATAGCTCGCGCATACCGGCGTCGACGAACGGATAGCCGGTTGCGCCGCGCCGCCACGCGGCCAGCGCCGCGGGATCGTCGCGCCACGGCATCCCGTCGAGGTTGTGGCGCAGGTTGCGGCGCGCCAGGTCCGGGAAGCGGTAAAGCTGCCCGTAGCAGAATTCCCGCCAGCCGAGCTCGCGGCAGAACGTGTCGAGGTCGGCCTGCGTCGCCGCGCCGTGCGCGTGCGCGTCGACGGCCGCATGCCAGACCTGCCGCACCGACAGGTTGCCGAAGCGCACGAACGGCGACAGGCGGCTCGTCGACGCGGCGCCTGGCCGGTCGCGCCCGGTCGCATAGCCGCCGAGCCGGCTGTCGACGAACGCGCGCAGCCGGCGGTGCGCGGCGTCCTCGCCGCAAGTCCACGTCTCGCGCAAGCCGCCCGCCCAATCCGGACGCGCCGGCGCGAGCCCGAGCGCATCGAGCTCGACCTGCCGTTGCGCGAGCCGCGGCGGCAGCTCACAGCCTTTCAGGCGCCGCGGCGCGGCGAGCGGCGCCGCATGCACGCCGCGCCGCATCGCCGCGCGCCAGTACGCGGTAAATACCTGATACGGGCGGCCGGAATCGGTGACGAGATCGCCCGGCTCGAACAGCAGGCTCGCGTTGAACGTCTCGACGTCGATACCCCGCGCTTCGAGCGCCGTCTGCACCGTGTTGTCGACCGCGCGCTGCGCGAGCGCATAGCGGCGATTCCAATACACCGCGCCCGCGCCGAGCGCCGCGGCGAACGACGTGATCGTGTCGGCCTCGTCGCCGCTCAGCAGCACGAGCCGGCTGCCGAGCGCGGCGAGCGCCGCGTCGAGCGCACGCAGCGATCCGTGCAGCCACCAGCGCGCCGCGCCGCCCAGCGGACGCCCACCGGCGCACTCATCGAACACGTACGCGCCGATCACGGGACGTCCCGACTCGGCGGCACGCACGAGCGCGGGATGATCGGATACGCGCAGATCGTCGCGAAACCAGACAACCGCGGGAGCGATCGAGAAAACGGCTGACAAGGGGTAGACCTCTGCGAAAGAAAAACGAAAAATTGCGAATGCGAACTGTATCGAGGCGGACGCGGCGCAGGAACGGCGAATAGGCTCGCCATGCAGGAAAAAAACGCTCAGTATCGAGCTTTCATGCTTCTTGCGCCGCCCCTAAATATACGCAATTACCCTCGGTTTTATATGCTGCTCGTTCCGCAATCATGGAATACACGGATGTTTGAATCGTCGCTCGGCGCAAGCGACATGGCGGCGCGCCCGGCTGTTCCGCTGTTTGGAGGTTGCGCCCTAATCCGAATGTTTGGCTGAACGATGATTAAGCACGTATAAATCAGCGCAACGGGCATGAACTCGTCGGCGCGAGCGACAATCGCTTGCGTACGCAATAAACCGGAGCACAACAAAATCGGTACCCAACATGGAGGGAGACAATGGCAACTCAGCAACCGGCATCGACGGGCTGGACCGACACAAAGCGCTATTGGTGGCTGCTCGGCGCGCTGACGATCACGCTGCCGCTCCTGGCCGCGTTCCTCGCGCTGTCGACCGGCTGGCACATCTTCTGGTGGTTCGGGCCGCTCTTCGCGTTCGGCGTCATTCCGGTTCTCGACATGCTGATCGGCGTCGACAGCGAGAATCCGCCTGACTCCGTCGTGCCTCAGCTCGAAAACGACCGCTACTACCGCTACGTCGTCTATCTCGCGACCTTCATCGTCTACGTCTCGTTCGCGGGCGCGATGTGGATCGTGAGCACGCACTCGCTCGCGTGGCACGACTATGTCGGCTTCGCGCTGTCGCTCGGCGCGGCGACCGGCATCTCGATCAACACCGCGCACGAGCTCGGCCACAAGACGAGCTCTTTCGAGCGCTGGCTCGCGAAGATCACGCTCGCGCCCGTCGCGTACGGTCACTTCTTCGTCGAGCACAATCGCGGCCATCACGTGCGCGTCGCGACGCCGAACGATCCCGCGAGCGCGCGCTACGGCGAATCGTTCTGGGCGTTCTTGCCGCGCACCGTGACCGGCAGCGTCGCGTCCGCGTGGCGGCTCGAGCGGCAGCGGCTCGCGCGCAGCGGCCGCTCGGCCGTGTCTTGGCGCAACGAAGTGTTGCAGGCGTGGGCGATGACGGTCGCGCTGTGGGGCGCCGCGATCGCGTTCGGCGGCACGAAGGTGATCCCGTTCCTGCTGATCCAGGCGGCGTACGGCGCGTCGCTGCTCGAGGTCGTGAACTACGTCGAGCACTACGGACTCGGCCGCAAGCAGTTGCCGACCGGGCGCTACGAGCGCTGCACGCCGCAGCATTCGTGGAACAGCAACCACGTGGTGACCAACCTGTTCCTCTATCAGCTGCAGCGCCACGCCGATCATCACGCGAATCCGACGCGCTCGTATCAGGCGCTGCGGCACTTCGACGATTCGCCTCAATTGCCCGCCGGCTATGCGGCGATGATCCTGCTCGCATATGTGCCGCCGCTATGGTTCCGGGTGATGAATCCGCGCGTCGTCGCGCACTACGGCGCGGACATGGTGCAATCGAACATCAAGCCTTCGATCCGGCAGAAGGTGCTCGCGGATCTGGCCGTCGCGAACACGTGACGATGCGGGCCGCCGCGCTGCGGCGGTTCGCCGCACGACGATCCGCACGACGAGCCGCGTGCGCGCCCGGTCGACGCGCAACGCGGTTTTTCTTGTCGTTCAGAACGGGCTCGGCGCCGCATCCGGCGACTGATTGTCTTGCTTCTCTTCGTATTCCGCACTTTCTCGTCGTCACGCCTTCGCGCCGTCACGCTTAAAGCCCGCTGCCGCTCGTTCGTTCACGTCAGCCGCCACATCGTGCCCGTCGTCTCGCGCTGAACGTCACCCCGCCTCATCGCTCTCGCATCACCGGCCACGTGACGCACGGCTCGTCTGCTCCGCGTTGCGCTCACACACCGCGCGCAATCGCGGCCACCACGGCAACCCGCGCCGCGACGCCATACCCGCCCGCGACCAATTGACACGCAGTCTTTCCCGTAACGCCCCGCGACCCAATATCGGCGCGCCTTCACGGCCGGCCGCATGCGCTGCGCAACCGCGTCGCATCGCCCCGGCACCGCTTCGAGCCTTTACAAGCGCATACCCGTCTCATACCATCCACTCAAACATACATTTATTGTGCATGTTTAATCGACGGTCCGTTGTGCCGCCGTCGCATTGAACGTTTTCTCCACATCCCACCCTCTTGAAAGGAGAGAGGTCATGCGCTCCACACGTCGTCTATGGACATGGCTCGGGCTCGTCTGCCTCGCGTCATTCGCCGTCCTGCTATGGCTCGGCAGAGACATCTATCTCACCGCACCGCCGATTCCGAACACGGTCGTCAGCGAAAATGGGCGCGTCATTTTCACTGGCGACCAGATCAAGCGCGGTCAGCAAGTGTGGCTCGCGTCGGGCGGCCAGCAACTCGGCACCGTCTGGGGCCACGGCAGCTACGTCGCGCCGGACTGGTCGGCGGACTGGCTGCATCGCGAAGCGCTCGAACTGCGCGAAGCGTGGGCGCGCCAGCAATTCGGCGCGCCGTACGCGAAGCTGCCGGTCGATCAGCAAGGCATGCTCGATGCGCGCCTGAAGCATGAGATGCGCGCGAACCGCTACGACGCCGCAAGCGATCGCCTCACGCTGTCGGACGCGCGTGCCGACGCGACGCTGCAAGTCGCCGAGCACTACGAAGCATTGTTCGGCGCCGATTCGTCGCTCGACACGCTGCGCGATCAATACGCGATGACGGCGGGCTCGGTGCCGGGCGCGGCCGACCGCACGGCGCTCGCGTCGTTCTTCTTCTGGTCCGCATGGTCGGCCACGACCGACCGTCCGGGCGAAACGGGCGTCACGTACACGAACAACTGGCCGCACGAGCCGCTCGTCGGCAACACGCCGACGGCCGCGAACGGCATGTGGTCGATCGCGAGCGTGATCATCCTGCTCGGCGCGATCGCCGGGATGATCTGGTATCACACCGCGCACGGCGAGCACGACACGCCGCTCGCCGTGCCGACGAACGATCCGCTCGTCAACGTGAAGCCGACGCCGTCGATGCGCGCGACGAAGAAGTATTTCTACGTCGTGATCGGCCTGCTGCTCACGCAGGTCCTGATGGGCGCGATCACCGCGCACTATGCGGTCGAAGGCCACAGCTTCTTCGGCATTCCGCTCGCCGACGTGATGCCGTGGATCGTGAGCCGCACGATCCACACGCAGTTCGGCGTGCTATGGATCGCGACCGCATGGCTCGCAACGGGCCTCTACATTTCGCCGCTCCTGTCGGGCCGCGAACCGCGCCTGCAGAAGCTCGGCGTCGACGCGCTGTTCTGGGCGCTGATCTTCATCGTCGTCGGCTCGACCGTCACCGGCTGGCTCGGCACGCTCAAGCATCTCGGCACGAACTATGCGTTCTGGATCGGCAACCAGGGCCTCGCCTATACGAGCATGGGCCGCGTCTGGCAGATCCTGCTCTTCGTCGGCCTGCTGTTCTGGCTGTTCCTGATGGGACGCGCGCTGATGCCCGCGCTGAAGAACAGGGCGACCGAAGGCCGCGGCCTCATCGGCATGGTGTTCCTGTCCGCCGCATGCATCGGGCTCTTCTACGCATCGTCGCTCGCGTGGGGGCAAAACACGCACTACTCGATGATCGAGTACTGGAGATGGTGGCTCGTGCACCTGTGGGTCGAAGGCTTCTTCGAAGTGTTCGCGACCGCGGTGATCGCCCTCATCTTCGCGCGCCTCGGCCTCATCCGCTTCGAAAGCGCGAATCGCGCGATCGTGATGGAAACGATCGTGTTCCTGTTCGGCGGCATTCTCGGCACGCTGCACCATCTGTACTTCACCGGCACGACGACGTCGATCATCGCGGTGGGCGCCGTGTTCTCCGCGTGCGAAGTGGTGCCGCTCGCGCTCGTCGGCATCGAAGGCTGGCAGACGTATCGCAAGTCGCACGCCGCGCCCTGGATCCAGTCGTACAAGTGGGCGATCCTCTGCTTCGTCGCGGTCGGCGTGTGGAATACCGTCGGCGCGGGCCTGCTCGGCTTCTCGATCAATCCGCCGATCTCGCTCTACTACGTGCAGGGCCTCAACATGACGCCCGCGCACGGCCATGCCGCGCTGTTCGGCGTGTACGGGATGCTCGGCATCGGCCTCATGCTGTTCTGCCTGCGCGGCATATCCGCCCGCAGCGCGTGGAGCGACGGCCTGCTCAAGCCCGCGTTCTGGCTGCTCAACGTCGGCCTCTTCATGATGGTGTTCCTGTCGATCCTGCCGTCGGGCATCTATGAAGCGTACGCCAGCGTGACGAAGGGCCTCTGGTATGCGCGTTCGCCGGAGATCGTGCATGCGCCGATCATGAACGCGCTCGTGTGGCTGCGCGTGCCGGGCGACGTCGTGTTCGCGTTCGGCGTGCTGTATCTCGGCTGGTTCGCGCTGCGCCTGCTGCGTCGGCCCGCGCCGTCGCAGCCCGACGAGCGCGCCGTCGGACAGGCCGTGCAACGCACGTAAGCAACCTTTCCTGAACTTGCCGGCCGCGCGCGATGCGCGGCCGGCCTACTCCCCTCCTTCCGTTCGGGGCCAATCATGTGCACTTCTTCAGCAACCCGAAGCGAAACGCCGGACGAGCGCGCGCTGCGCGACGCGCTTCGAGCGGTCATCGATCCGGAGATCGGCGTCAACATCGTCGACCTCGGTCTCGTCTACGGGATCGAACGCACCGACGAACGCATCGTCGTGACGATGACGATGACGTCGCCCGCCTGTCCGATGGCGGGCGTCGTGATCGACGACGTGCAGGCGACGCTCGGCGACCTCGCATCCGATGCGCTGCCCGTCGACGTCGATCTCGTCTGGGAGCCGCCGTGGGCGCCCAAAATGATGAGCGACGCCGCGCGCGAACTGATGGGCTGGCCCATCGCATAGCACGCCAGGCGTCTTCCAACCCTTGCGGACCGCCATGCGACCGACCGCGTCCCTCTGTCATCCGATCGTCCGCGCCGCGGCGGCCGGCATCATCGTCGCGCTGCTCGCGTGCGCGGTGTTGACGGGCCTCGCGCGGCTCGGTGCGGCCGTGCCCGCGCACGCCGCGTCGAAGCTCGCTTGGCACGGCGTCCTGATGATTCCGGTCTTTTTCGGCGCGGTGATCGGCATCGAGCGCGCGGTCGCGCTCGGCACGCGCCGAGCGTATCTCGTGCCGGCCGCGGCCGTCGCAGCGGGCATCGCGCTGCTCGCGGGCGCGCCGCCGGCGCTCTCCGCCACGCTGCTCGTCGGCGCGGCGAGCGTCGCGCTCGTCGTCGGCGCCGCGATGCTGCGGCGGCAATCGGCGCTGTTTCTGTGGGTGCTCGCAGCAAGCGTCGCGTGCTGGTGGGCGGGCAACGTCGTCTGGCTGCTGACGGGCGATCCGTTTTCAGCCGTACCATGGTGGCTCGCGTTCGTGATCCTGACGATCGCCGCCGAGCGGCTCGAGCTTACGCGCGTGCGCCCGCTGCCGCGCAGCGCGAGCGCCCTCTTCTGCGGCATTGCGTCGCTGCTGCCCGCCGCCGCGACGCTCGCGCCGTGGCAGCCGCTGCCCGCGCTGCGGCTGTTCGGCGCGGGCGAGTTGCTGCTCGCGCTATGGCTGATCCGCTACGACATCGCGCGCCGCACGGTGCGCGAGCGCGGCCTCACGCGCTTCATCGCCGTCTGCCTGCTGTCCGGCTATGGCTGGCTCGCCGTGAGCGGCGCGCTCGGTCTCGACGGCGCGCTCGCGCCCGGCCATCCGGCGCACGACGCCGCCCTGCACGCGCTCACGCTCGGCTTCGTGTTCTCGATGATCCTCGGGCACACGCCGATCATCGTGCCGGCCATCGCACGGTTGCGCGTCGCATATCGGCCGTTCTTCTATGCGCCGCTCGCGCTGCTGCATGCGGCCGTCGCGCTGCGCGTCGCGGGCGGCCTCCTCGACGCGTTCACGCTGCGGCGCGCGGGCGGCGAAGCCGCCGCCGTCGCGATCGCGAGCTTCGCCGTGACGCTCGCGATCGGCATCGGGCTCGCGCGTCAAGCGAAGACGCGCCGAGACATCGGCAAACGTCCCCTTTAGATCACCGCCTACGCGACGTCAACGGTCCGACACGGCGGCCTTGCGCTCGAACAAGGCCGCGGCCGTGCAATCTTGTCGCAAGGCTTGCGCGCGTTTGTTCTATATGATGCATTTATAAAGCAACATATCGAAAAGGGGAACGTCATGCTGCTCGCCCGCTCGACGGACCGCAACGCGCTCGCGCAGCCTGACGGCCGCCGCAGCGCGCTGTGGTCGACCGGCTTCCGGCCCTTCTATCTCGGCGGCGCATGCTTCGGCGCGATCGCGATGCTCGCATGGCTCGGCGCGCTCGCGGGCCGCGACTGGGCAGGCCACGCGCCACCGATGAGCGGCCTTTTCTGGCACGCACACGAAATGATCTTCGGCTTCGCCGGTGCGATCGTGTCCGGCTTCCTGCTGACGTCGGTGCGCACGTGGACGTCGACGAATCCCGCGCAAGGCCCGTCGCTCGTCGCGCTGTGGCTGCTGTGGCTCGCGGGCCGCGTGCTGATGTGGACGGGCCCCGGATGGATCGCGGCGGCCGTCGACATCGCGTTCCTGCCTGCGGTCGCCTATGCGCTCGTCCGCGCGCTGGTCGGCGCGAAGAATCGCCACGGGATCTTCCTGCCCGTCGCGCTCGGCATGCTCGCCGTGCTCAACGCGCTATTTCACTTGTGGGTCCGGCAAGGACACGCCGCATGGGCGCTGCGCTGCGCCGATCTTGCCGCGGGTTTCCTCGTGCTCTTCATCGTCATCATCGGCGGCCGCATCATCCCGTCGATCACGGCCGCCGCGCTGCCCCGGTTGCCGGTGAAGCAGTGGCGGATCGTCGAATCGTCGGTGATGTCGGTCACGTTGGCGGCGCTCGTGGTCGATGCGGCCGGCGCACCCGCCTGGGCGATCGCCGCGCTCGCGTGGACGGCCGCCGCGCTGCACGCGGCGCGGCTCGTCGGCTGGCGCTTCTGGGCGGTCGGGCGGCGGCCGATGCTGTCGATCCTGCACGTCGCGTATGCGTCGATCGCGGCCGGCTTCGCACTGATCGGCTTGAGCGCGTATGGGCTCGTCGCGCATTCGCTCGCGCTGCACACGTTCACGACGGGCGCGATCGGCTGCGCGATCGTCGGCATGATCACGCGCACTGCGCTCGAGCACACGGGACGCGAACAGGTCGCACGAGCCGCCGAACGCGTCTGCTACGGGCTCCTGATCGTCGCCACGCTCGCGCGCATACTCGGGCCGTGGCTCGCCCCCGCCGCGACCGCCCAATGGCTCGTCGTCGCCGGCATCGGGTGGTCCGCCGCGCTGGTCGTCTATCTGGCGCGCTATGCCGGCCGCCTGACGTCGCCCGGCATGATTCCATCCGGTTCGGACGCGAAACCCGGCAAGTAAGCGTGCCGCGCGACGGTTGCGCGCGGCACGCTCGCTCACTTTCGACAACCTCGCTCGTCGTTGCGCCGAACGCGGGGCGCCCGCCGTTCATCGAAGGCGGATCGTTCGTCGTTCGTCGTTCGTCGTTCATCGCTCGTCGTTCGTCGCGCGGCTGCGGCCGCGGCGAGCCGGTCTCTTCGCTCGTTCATCACCGACAGCATGATGCGCGAACGTGCCCGACCCTAGGCCACTCATCGTCGACGGAAAATCGGCCTGCATGACATCGCATGCGTGCGAAGCGCGCCCTCGATTCGTTGTTCATGCTTCGCTCGCGTTCGGATGTCGGACGCTCGTGCATCGGCAACGCGCACGCGCCGACAAGCGTCCGTTCGACGCGCGCCGAAGTCGTCCTGCCGAGGCAGCGCGACAAACTCGGCCATCCGCTCCTCCCTCGCCCCTCCGATCCGCGCAACCCGGTCGCCGATGTCGCAGCCCTAATTCGCCGCGCCTTAATCGCCGTCAAGCGCGCGCCAAACTTCGCCGGATCGCCGTTGACCCATACAACATCTGGTATTTAGCATTCACCTCGTCACAATATTTTGTGCCATCAACGAAAGAGGCCCACGTTGTCCGAGACCACGCTCCCTTCCGCCGCGTCGAACCCGGCGTCGCGCGACAAGCCGTTGATCGACGTCGAGACGTCGATCAACGAATACCTGGACCGGCAGGACTGGCGCGTCAACGCGAACGCGAACCAGGGCTACTCGCTCGGCGGCCTGATCCTGAACGTGTCCGGCAAGGTGATCGCGAATTACTGGCTGAGCCACGTCTATCCGAGCGAAATCGGCGAAGCGCATCGCGACGCGGATCTGCACATCCACGATCTCGACATGCTGTCCGGCTACTGCGCGGGCTGGTCGCTGCGCACGCTGCTCGCCGAAGGACTGAACGGCGTGCCCGGCAAGGTCGAGTCGGGGCCGCCGAAGCACATGTCGAGCGCGGTCGGCCAGATCGTGAATTTCCTCGGCACGCTGCAGAACGAGTGGGCGGGCGCGCAGGCGTTCAGTTCGTTCGATACGTACATGGCGCCGTTCGTGCGCCGCGACGCGCTCACCTACGCCGAAGTCCGGCAGTATGTCCAGGAACTGATCTACAACCTGAACGTGCCGTCGCGCTGGGGCACGCAGACGCCGTTCACGAACCTGACGTTCGACTGGATCTGCCCCGACGATCTGCGCGAGCAGGTGCCCGTGATCGCCGGCGACGAGATGCCGTTCACGTACGGCGATCTGCAGGCCGAAATGGACATGATCAACCAGGCGTACATCGAAGTGATGCAGGCGGGCGACGCGGCGGGCCGCGCGTTCACGTTCCCGATCCCGACGTACAACATCACGGCCGATTTCGACTGGCACAGTCCGAACGCCGAGCGCCTGTTCGAGATGACCGCACGCTACGGGCTGCCGTACTTCCAGAATTTCATCAATTCGGAGCTGAAGCCGAACATGATCCGCTCGATGTGCTGCCGGCTTCAGCTCGACCTGCGCGAGCTGATGAAGCGCGGCAACGGGCTCTTCGGCTCGGCCGAGCAGACGGGGTCGATCGGCGTCGTCACCGTGAATTGCGCGCGACTCGGCTATCTGCACGCGGGCGACGAGCGCGCGCTGTTCGCGCGGCTCGACACGCTGCTCGACCATGGCAAGGCCAGTCTCGAGATCAAGCGCGACGTGATCCAGCATCACATGGACAACGGGCTCTTCCCGTACACGAAGCGTTATCTCGGCACGCTGCGCAATCATTTCTCGACACTCGGCGTCAACGGCGTCAACGAGATGATCCGCAACTTCACGCACGACGAGCACGACATGACGACCGACTGGGGCCACGCGTTCGCGCTGCGGCTGCTCGACCACGTGCGCGCGCGCATCGTCGAATATCAGGAAGAGACCGGCCACATGTACAACCTCGAAGCGACGCCCGCCGAAGGCACGACATATCGCTTCGCGAAGGAAGACCGCCGCCGCTATCCGGACATCCTGCAGGCAGGCACGCCGCAGATGCCGTACTACACGAACTCGTCGCAGCTCCCGGTGGGCTTCACCGACGATCCGTTCGAGGCGCTCGAGCGCCAGGACGATCTGCAGCGCAAGTACACGGGCGGCACGGTGCTGCACCTCTACATGACCGAGGCGCTGTCGTCCGCCGATGCGTGCCGGACGCTCGTCAGGCGCGCGCTCACCCGCTTCTCGCTGCCGTATCTGACCGTCACGCCGACGTTCTCGATCTGCCCGACGCACGGCTATCTCGCCGGCAGCCACAAGTTTTGCCCGAAGTGCGACGAAGCGCTGCTGCATCGCAAATTGTCTCAACCCCAACCGATGGAAGCCTGAACATCATGACGATACTGCAAGCCAAGAACCCAAGCGCCCTCGCTGCGATCTCGCTGTCCGACGACGAGCGTCAACCGTGCGAGATCTGGACCCGCGTGATGGGCTACCACCGTCCCGTGTCGTCGTTCAACGTCGGCAAGAAAGGCGAGTTCCACGAGCGCCGGTATTTCCGCGAGCGCGAGTCCGGCGAAGTCGCGATGCGCGCCGCGGCGTAAACGCACCGCTCGCGCGATGAATCTCGCTCTCGCCCGGCGTCATCCGCTCAAGGTGGGCGGGCTCGTCCCGTTCACCGCGACCGATTATCCCGGCCAGTTCGCTGCGGTCGTGTTCGTGCAGGGCTGCCCGTGGCGCTGCGGGTATTGCCACAATCCGCACCTGCAGGCGCGCTCGCAACCGGCCGAGATCGAGTGGAACGCCCTGCTCGCGTTCCTCGCGCGCCGGATCGGCCTGATCGACGCAGTCGTGTTCAGCGGCGGCGAGCCGTCGATCGATCCCGCGCTCGCCGCGTCGATCGACGACGTCAAGCGGCTCGGCTTCAAGGTCGGCATGCATAGCGCGGGCACGCATCCGCGGCGGCTCGCGCATCTGCTGCCGTCGCTCGACTGGATCGGGCTCGACGTGAAGGCACCGTTCGACGACTACGCGCGCACGACGCGCGTGCGCGCGAGCGGCGGCCATGCGCGGCAAAGCCTCGAAGCGGTGCTCGCAAGCCGCGTTGCGTACGAATGCCGGACGACCGCGCATCCCGGCCTGCTGCCCGAGCCGGCGCTGCTGCGCATCGCGCACGAGCTCGCGGATCTCGGTGTCGAGAATTACGTGCTGCAAGTGTTCCGCACGCAAGGATGCGACGACGATACGCTAAATGCGGCGTCGCGCGCCGGCTATCCGAGCGATGCGCTGCTCGAGCGGCTCGATCGTCTGTTTGCGAATTTCTCGATTCGCCGCGGTTGAATCGGCCGGCGCGCGCCCAGTGGCAATAGCGATGCTTCGCCGCCGATCGATTACCGATCGACCCGGATAGCCGACGAGCCGATCGCGCCTCGCTCGGCGTCGATCAGACCTCGTCGTGCAGTTCGGCGTCGGCGTCCATATCGACGCGCGCCGGCTCGGGCTCGTCTTGCGCAAGCTTCAATGCCTCGCTCCGCGCAAGCGAAAGAATGCGCTTCGCATCGTCCGGATCGAAATCCTCGTGAAAACGCTTCCTGACGCCATGTTCGCCGAGCTGCAAATGCGCATCCGGAACGATCCCGTGCCGCTCGAGGCTCCTCTTCGCGCACACGAGCGGGCAACCGTCGATCGCGAGCATCGGCCGGCCCGAATGCGCGACCTTCAACAGCGACGGCACGTCGCCGCCGACGCCCGCGATGCACGACATCTCCGCGTCGCCGCCGCGGTCGAGCCGCACCGCAACGTGATTCGCGAGCTGCGCGACATTCGAACATCCCGAGCAGGAATAGACGAGCGGCAGCGCTTTCGTTTCGTTCTTCATTCCGGTCTCCTGATCGACTGGCCGCTCGGTTCGCGCGCGTATGTCAGCCGGACATCCCGCCGCGCTCGATCGGCCGCTGGCGGAACAGCCGCGCCGGCAGCCATTGTTCGAGCGCAAACACGGACAGATCGATCGCGTCGAGCGAGTTCTTCACGAGCAGTCCGAGTTCGGTATCGCCTTCCATCGTCAGACGCCGGCTGAAGAACAATGTATCCGGATCTTCGCGGCGCTGCGACAGCAAATAGAAATCGTAGGCGGTCGCGCCGATCGTCAGGTCGACGTCGCCTCGGCCGGGCAGCGGCGAGAACGCGCCGCGCCGGCAGACGAAATCGAATGCGATACCCGCATCCTTCACCTGGATGCGCAGCGGACGATTTTCGAGCAACGCAAGCGTTTCCGCGGGCAAGTGCTTGCGCAGCACGAGATTGATCCCGCCCGCGAGCAGCAACGATCCCGGATACGCGGGCAATTTCGACAGCAGCTTGCCGAGCGCGGGCGGCAATTGAAAGATCGGGGCATTCATCGCGGATTCCTCACAAACCAATCGGAAGCGGCGCGGCGCACGCCGCGCCGCGGTTTCAATGTGCGACGCGCTCGAGGCCCGGCTTGCCGTGCCAGTAGCCGTTGCACGACGTCTCCGGCATCCGTTCGTGCAGCGCCGCGAGCGCGTCGTGCGCGCTCGTGCGGCCGTTCAGGATGCCGTGGAACGCGTCGATCACGTCGGCCATGTGCTGCGATTGCGGGCTCAACCTCAAGACGTCGACGTTCCGCGCACGCAGC
Organism: Burkholderia oklahomensis C6786; assembly: GCF_000959365.1. Classification (NCBI taxonomy): domain Bacteria; kingdom Pseudomonadati; phylum Pseudomonadota; class Betaproteobacteria; order Burkholderiales; family Burkholderiaceae; genus Burkholderia; species Burkholderia oklahomensis. The sequence continues at coordinate 3,007,079 of NZ_CP009555.1, read as the reverse complement.
GCGTCGATCTCGCCGATCAGGTTGTAGACGCGCGCGGACTGCGTCGAGATGCCGTTGAGCACGAGGAACGACTCGCCTTCGCGCGTATGCAGCGGCAAGCCGTCCGGATGCTCCATGCACACGTACTGGCAGTTGTCCTTCGGGAAATTGCGATTCCGCGCGGTGAAGCAGCGTGCGGAGAACGCGAGCGGAATGCGCCCGTAGGCGAACACTTCGGTCTGCAGATGCTCCGGCCGCTCGGCCTGCATCCTCGCGAGGCCCGCTTCGCTCATCTCGGGCGGCATCACCCAGCGGCGCGCGCCGAGCTCCGCGAGCAGCGCGAGCGTCGGCGGGTTGTAGACGTTGAGCCACGGGCCTGCGACGAATGCGCGCGGCGCGCTGCAGCGCACGGCGCCCATGTCGTTCGCCTCGACCAGATAGCGGCCGTTCTCGGCGATCTCGCGCATCGTCTTCAGATCGCGGCCCGATTCGAGCAGCACTTGTGTCGACAGCACGACTTCCTTGCCGGCCGCGGCCAGCATGTCGGCGATCTCGAGCCAGTCCGCGAAGCGCAATTCGTGACGGCGCGAACAGACCGTCTCGCCGAGATAGACGATGTCGACGGGCGTCTCCGACATCGCCTGATAGAACTGCATCGTCGCGACGCGCGGCCAGTAGTACTGTACCGGCCCCAAAGCAATTTTCATGATCCTCGCTCCCGCAATCAGGCATGCGCCGTCGTGCGTTTCATTTCCACGGCCGGTGGTAGGCGCCGAGCGTATGCTGCTGCCCTTCCGCGACCTTGTTCAATTCCGTCATCCAGGCGGGCTTCACGTAGTAGCGCGCGAGATTCGCCGCACACTGATCGATCGCGTCGCGCCACACGCGCGTCACTTGGGCGACATACGCGGGACTGCGCTGCCGCCCTTCGATCTTGATCGCGCGCACGCCGATCCGCATCAGCTTCGGCAGCAACTCCAGCGTGTTCAGGCTCGTCGGCTCCTCGATCGCGTAATAGCTTTCGTCCTCGACCGTGAAGCGCCCTTTGCAGAGCGTCGGATAGCCGGCATTCTCGCCGTCCGCGTAACGGTCGATCAGCACGCCGTTCAGCCGCGATTCGAGGCCGTCCGGCGTCTTCTGCCAGCGCACGGACTTCGCGGGCGAGCACACGCCCCGCGTGTTCGGCGATTCGCCCGTCGCGTACGACGACAGCGCGCAACGCCCCTCGACCATCACGCACAGGCTGCCGAAGCCGAACACCTCGATCTCGACCGGCGTGTTCTCGGCGACCTGCTCGACCTGCGCGAGCGACAGCACGCGCGGCAGCACCGCGCGCGCGATGCCGAAATGCTCGTGATAGAAGTTGATCGCCTCGTGGTTCGTCGCGGAGCCCTGCACCGACAGATGCAGCCGCAGCTCCGGATAGCGCCGGTGCGCGAAGCGCATGAGCCCCGGATCGGCGACGATGATCGCGTCGACGCCCGCGTCCGCCGCGCGACCGACCGCCTCCTGCCAGGCCGTCCAGCCGTCGGGCTGCGGATACGTGTTGAGCGCGACGAGCACCTTGCAGCCGCGATCGTGCGCGTAGCGGATGCCCGTGTCGATCGCCTGCGCATCGAAGTTCAGGCCCGCGAAATTGCGTGCGTTCGTCGCGTCGCGAAAGCCGAGATACACGCAGTCCGCGCCGTTGTCGACCGCGGCCTTCAGCGCGGGCAGGCTGCCCGCGGGACACACCAGTTCGATTTGCGCGGCGTCGGCCGCGGAGTGACTGCTTTGCGTCATAGCATGACGTCTCCATCAAAGAGAGGAGAAACCGCTCGCGGCACGCCGTCGAGCGGCAGGGATGGACATCGCCCGCGTCGAAGCGCCGTCAGCCCAGCGCGGGCAGCGGCACTTGAGCCGGCTTGGGCGTTTCGGCTACGGCGATCGCGGGCTTCGCGCCCGTCAGCAGATAGTCGATCAGCTCGCGCGCGGAACGGATCTCGTGACCGAACGGCAGCGTTTCCGAGCCGCGGAAGAACAGGCCGCGCTTGATGTCGCCCGCGAGCGCGAACGCGAGCCGCGTATCGATGCAGAACTGGCCGTGCTTCGCGATGCCGTCGCGCAGCCCGCACTGCTGCAGGCAGTCGAAGCCGACGACGCACTTGCGCGGCTTCGCCGCGCGCTGCAGCTTCTTCTCCCGTTCCAGATAATTCGTGAGCCACGGGGTGCGCACCGCGCGCGCGGGCAAGCCCGCGACGCTCATGAACGTGACGATGTCGTCGGGCCCCGCTTCGACGAGCACCTTCTTGAAGTTCGGATGCGCATCGCCCTCTTGCGTCACGGCGAACGGCGTGCCGAGCTGCACCGCGCTCGCGCCGAGCGCGAACAGCTGTCGCACCTGCTCATGGCTGTGGATGCCGCCCGCCGCGATGAGCGGAATGCGTTCACGCTCGATGCCGAGTGCCTTGAACAGTTCGAACGTGCCTTCGAGCACGGCGCGAAAGGCGAAATTCGGATTGTTCAGGCTGTCCGTCGTCGGCGCGCCGAGGTGGCCCGCCGCGTAGCGCGGATTCTCGATGACGACGGCGTCGGGCAAACGGTTCTTGCGCATCCACTTCTTCAGCACGAGTCCGATCCCACGTGCATCCGACAGGATCGGAATCAGCGCGACGTCGGGAAAATCAGCGGTCAGCTCCGGCAAGTCGAGCGGCAGGCCCGCGCCGACGACGACCGCATGCGCGCCGCTTTCGCACGACTGGCGCACGTACGACGCATATTCGGACAACGCGCGCATCACGTTGACGGCGACGAGTCCGCGGCCGTTCGCGAGCGACTTCGCCGCATGGATCTCGCGATCCAGCGCTTCGCGATTCGCCGCGTCGATGAGCGCGCGGTCGCGCGAGCGGCCGGTGCGCGCCATCAGGTCGGGGTGATGTCGACGCAGATCGACGCTCGAGATCGTGCCGCATGCGCCGAGCGACGCGACGGTGCCGGCAAGGCGATGCGCGGACACGCCGACGCCCATCCCGCCTTGCACAATCGGCAGCAACGGCCTGCCCTTGATCACGAGATTTTCGATTGCGGTTTTGACGGCGGACACGGCGAATTCCTGAAAGGGGCGGCTTACGCCCGGTGCGTAAGTGTGCGGCCGAAACCGCTTCCGCCGCCTTAATCCGCGTCAAGATCTCTGTCCGGGTCGTAGCCCTGACCGGGGTTATGATCAGAATACCGAAACATGGCTGCGTTGCGTCGCCGCGCGTTCGTGTCGCGGCTGTGCGCAACGGCCGCCGCGCGCGTTCTCGACGCCGCGCTCGGCCCGCACCTTCCCCGTCATGCAGCGCAAACTCGAACTCGACCATTCCCCCGCACTGAGCGCGCCGCTGCGCTTCTTCGTCAGCGCGCCGCTCTTCGCGATCGTCGCGGCGGGCCTGCTGCTGTGGGCGGGACCGGAGGCGTTCGCGTCGCGCTGGTCGCCGCATGCGCTGGCGGTCGCGCATCTGTGCGCGCTCGGCATGCTCGCGACGACGATGATCCAGATCATGTCCGTCGCAGCCGGCATCCGGATCGCATCACCCGTCGCGAGCGCGACCGCGATTCATGCGTGCCTGACGCTCGGCACGCTGCTGCTCGCGGCGGCGTTCGCATGCGCGGCGCCTGCGTTGTTCGCGCCCGCCGCGTTCATGCTCGGCGCGGCGTTCCTCTGGTTCGCGATCGCATGCGGGATCGGCTTCGCGCGCCACTGGCGGCGCATGCCGGCCGGCGCCGCGAGCGTGCTGCGCACCGTGCGCCTCGCATTGATCGCGCTCGCGGCGACCGTCGCGCTCGGCGTATCGCTCGGGCTCGCGCTCGGCTGGCGTCTGCCCTTCTTCTCGATCGCGCTCGTCGATCTGCACGCGACCTGGGGGCTCGCCGGATGGGTCGGGCTGCTGACGATCGGCATCTCGTATCAGCTCATCCCGATGTTCCAGGTGACCGAACCCTATCCGCGCATCGTCACGCGCTGGCTCGGCCCATGTGTGTTCGCGCTGCTTGGCGCGGCATCGATCACCGCATTCGGTTTTGCCAATCGCATCGGCTTCGCCGCCGATGCGGTTCGAATCGCGCTATATGCGGCGTACGCGGCATTCGCGGCGCTGACGTTTCATCTGCTGTGGACCCGCAAGCGTCCCGACGCCGATACGACGACGCTGTTCTGGCGCACTGCGACGGCAAGCGTCGGATGCGGCGGTCTGCTCTGGATCGCGAATGCGGGCATCGGCGGCCGCGACGTCGCGGTCACGACCGGCGTGCTGCTGATGATGGGCGGCGCATGGTCGGCGATCAACGGCATGCTCTACAAGATCATCCCGTTCCTGCTGTGGCATCACGCGCAGAAGTCGAGTGCGAACGCCATTCCCGCGATGCCGAAGGTCAAGGACATGCTGCCGGACCGCGTCGCCCGCAAGCAATTCTTCGCGCATGTCGTGGCGCTGCTGCTGCTCGTCGCCGCGAGCGTCGCGCCCGGCGCGTTCGCGCGGCCGGCCGCCGTCGCGCTCGGCGTGTCGGCCGGCTGGCTCGCCGTCAACATGCTCGGCGCACTGCGGCGCTACGTGCAAATCCGGCGACGAAGCGCGTCAGTACTGCATCTCCGAGCGTAACCGGCTCACGTCGGGAATGAAGATGTCGCGACCGTTGACGACGACGAGCTCGCGCGTGCACAGATCGCGCAGCACGCGCGAGAAATGCTCCGGCGTGAGGTTCAGCCGCGACGCGATCGCCTTCTTGCCCGTCTCGAGGCGAATCTGCAGGCCGGATTCCGCAGGCGCGTCGGTCTGTTCGAGCAGATAGCTGATCACGCGCTGCGTTCCCGAGCGCAGCGAATACGTCTCGACGTCGACGACCAACTGATGCAGCCGCATGCTGAGGCTCGCGAGCATCCTGCGCGCGAACACCGGATTGTGATCGAGCTCCTCGATCACGGCGGTCTTCGTCACGTGCAGCAGCAGCGTGTCGGTGAGCGTCTTCGCCGTCACCGCATACGGCTTGTCCATGAACATCACCGCCTCGCCGAAACTGTCGCCCGGCCCGAGCAGACGCACGATCTTCTCGATCCCGAGCGGCGAGAACGAACTCAGCTTGATCTGGCCGTAGACGATCATGTGAAAGCCGCCGCACGGATCGCCGCGGCTGAACACCGTCTGCCCGCGCGGCGCCTGCACGCGCATCGTGCCGCGCGCGAGATTGTCGAGCTCCCCGCGCGAAAGCGCGCTGAAGAGCGGCAATCGCGCGAGGAAGTCCTGCACGGGAATCTTGCTTTCTTTCATCACGGCCCCTGACTAGATCAGCTTCGAATAGGACGCCGAGGCGGGCCGGCCGAGATAGCCGTCGAACACCATGCCGATCGCACGCACGAACATGCGCCCCTTCGGCGTAATGGCGATTCGGTTTGCGTCGATCGTCAGCAGGCCCGCTTCGCGATACGGCTCGAGCTGCGCGAGCTCGGCCGCGAAATGCCGTGCGAAGTCGATGCCGTGCTTGCGGCCGATCACGGCGAAATCGAGCGGCGTGCTGCACATCACCGTCATGATGATTTCGCGCCGCAGCAGATCGTCGGGCGTCAGCGCGAAGCCGCGCTCGATCGGCAGGCGCCCGGCGTCGAGATGACGGTAGTACGTCTTCAGCGAACGCGTCGACTGGCTGTACGATGCGCCGACCTTGCCGATCGCCGAGATGCCGAAGCCGATCAGATCGCATTCGGCCTGCGTCGTATAGCCCTGGAAATTGCGATGAAGACTGCGTTCGCGCAACGCCTTGCTCAGCTCGTCGGTCGGCTTCGCGAAATGATCGAGCCCGATGTACACGTATCCCGCATCGAGCAGCCGCCGCGTCGATTCGATGAAGATGCGCAGCCGATCCTCGGCGAGCGGCAGCGCCGACTCGTCGATCAGGCGCTGCGCCTTGAAGCGGCTCGGCAGATGCGCGTAGTTGTAGACCGCGATGCGATCGGGCGACAGCCGGATCACCTCGTCGAGCGTGCGCGAGAAGCTCTCGGGCGTCTGCCGCGGCAGTCCGTAGATCAGATCGATGTTGATCGACTCGAAGCCGGACGCGCGGCTCGCGGCGAGCGCGTGCTCGACCATCGGCAGCGGCTGGATGCGATGCACCGCCTCCTGAACGGACGGATCGAAATCCTGAACGCCGAAGCTCGTCCGGTTGAAGCCGAGCTCCGCGAGCGCCTGCAGCGTGTGCGCGTCGACCGTGCGCGGATCGATCTCGACGCCGAGCTCCGCGTGCGGCGCGAAATCGAAGTGGCTGCGCAGCGCGCGCATCAGGCGCGCGAGCTCGTCGATCGCGAAGAACGTCGGCGTGCCGCCGCCGAGATGCAGTTGCGTCGTCACGCGGTCGCGGCCGAGATGCGGCGCGACGAGCTCCATTTCGCGGATCAGGTAGTCGACGTAAGCGCTCGTCCGGCCATGGTCCTGCGTGATGATCTTGTTGCACGCGCAGAAATAGCAGAGCGACTCGCAGAACGGCAGGTGCAGATAGACCGACAACGGCGGATTGCGCTCGGCCGCCGCGCGGCGCGCCAGATGCTCGCGATACGCGTTCTCGTCGAATGTGTCGGAAAACCGGTCGGCCGTCGGATACGACGTGTAGCGCGGCCCTTGGCGATCGAAGCGCCGAATCAGCGCTTCGGAAATCTGAACGTCCGCGAACGCGGACACGTCGTGATGGGGAAGGGGCGCGGTCGTATCCGTGCCGTCGTTCGAATGCGTCGTGATGTCCATCTGCTTGTACCCTGGCATGCCGCGCGAAACGCCGGCGTTCCATTGTCGGGCGAGCGGCACGGACGGACTTGACGCATATCAACCTCCGACGTTGCACGCGCGCCGCTTGCGGTGCGGCGCGCGTGTACGCTGAAAGGCTGTCCGTCCGCTACGCGAGCACGAAGCGCCCGACGAGTTGGCCCATGTGCTCGGCCTGTTCGCGCAGCGACGCGCTCGCGGCCGCCGATTCCTCGACGAGCGCCGCGTTGCGCTGCGTCACTTCGTCCATCTGCGTGATCGCCGCATTGACCTGCTCGATCCCGTCGCTCTGCTGCTCGGACGCCTTCGCGATTTCGCTGACCACGGTGTCGACGCTGCGGATCGACGCGTTCACGCTGCGGATCGCATCGTCCGCGCGCTTGAACAGCGACGCGCCGTCGGTCACGTGCCTGATCGACTCGTGGATCAGCGCCTTCACGTCCTTCGCTGCGGTTGCGCTGCGATGCGCGAGCGCGCGCACCTCGCCCGCGACGACCGCGAAGCCCTTGCCCTGCTCGCCCGCGCGCGCCGCCTCGACGGCCGCGTTCAGCGCGAGGATGTTGGTCTGGAACGCGATGCCCTCGATCACCGACACGATCTCCGCCATCTTGTTCGAGCTGTCGTGAATCTTCGTCATCAGCGACACCGCATGGCCCACGATCCGGCTGGTGTCCGCCGCGCGCTCGGACGCCTCGGCGCTCAGCGAGCTCGCATGCGACGCGTTCGACGCGTTGTGGCGCACCGTCGACGTCAGCTCCTCCATGCTCGCGGCCGTCTCCTCGAGCGATGCCGCTTGCGTCTCGGTGCGGCCCGACAGATCGAGATTGCCGGCCGCGATCTGCTGGCTGCCGACCATCACGGAATCCGCGACGCGCCGCGTCTCGGTCAGCGTCTGCGCCCAGACGTCGAGCAACGCGTTGAAGCCGTCCTTGATGAACGCGAACTCGTCGCTCCCGCGCACCTCGAGGCGCGCGCGCAGATCGCCGTCGCCGACCGCGCGCATGCAGCCGGACAATTGCGCGACGTCGTCGTGCGTCGACATCGCGAACGCGACGAAGAGATACAGCGCGCACGCGACGAGCGCGACGCTCAACGCCATGACGGCGACCACCTTCGTCTGCTCCGCGTGCGCGCGCTCGGCGAGCCGCTCGCGCAATTGCTGCGCGAGCGCACCGTGCGTGCGGTATAGCGCGTCGATCGCGTCGGTGCCTTGCTGGAAGTAGGTTTTCGCATCGATCGACACGTCGCCGCTCGCGAGCGACGCCACGGTGCGCTGAAATGCCGCGACCGCGCCGAGATCGGCGCCGTCCGGCGCCTGCGCGCCGCCGCTGCCGCCGAGCCCCGCTTTCACCCGCTCGAGATGATGGCGGATCACGTTCATCTGCTCGGCGAGGCCGGCCGCGCGCACCGCGAGTTCACGCTTGTCGGCGTCGCCGAACGAGCCGCCGCTCAACGCGGCCGAACCCTTGCCGCGCAGCACGCCGACAGTCTCGGCGGTGCCCGGCAGCACGAACAGCACCGAGTCGATCAGGTGATAGTTCGATGCATCCGGATCGACGCCGAGCTGCGACGCGACCGCGAGGTCCTTCTCGAACAGGAAGATCGAGTGAATGACTTCGGTATGCGAATTGAACAGCGCGGCGACGGGCATGCCGAGTCCGCCCGTCGCCGCGTTCGCATATTGGCTCGCGAGCGCGTCGACCGGCGCGACGACGTCGAATCTGCCGGTGTCGCGCACCTGCTGCTTCAAGGTCGACACGAAGCGATCCGCGGTTGCGTTCGCTGCATCGAACTTCGCTCGCATCGCGTCGTTGCCCGCGAGCACCGACGCACCCGCGCCGCGCCGCACCTGCACCGCTTTCAGCAGATCCTGCGTCGTTTCGAGGATCGAGATGCCGTCGCGTTCGCTCTGCGTCGTCGCATACGCGTGAAGCGCGGTGGCGAGCGTCGCATAGAGCGCCGCGACGAGCGGCACCAGGAACAGCACGGCGAGAATCGCGAGCTTCCTGGGCAATTTCAAGTGCGCCATCACGCGCATTCCAGGTCCAAATAGTTGCTTGCTCATTCCTGCCCCTTTTCGATGTGATGAGACGACCGTTTCGGTCTCAGTGCTGTATACGGATCGATCGGCCCGAGACTTGAATAAAATCAATCATCGGACATCGACATCGAAATTTTCTCCGCATCGTACAAATTGCGCGGCGCGCGCCAACTATCGTTGTCGGCGGCGCGAAGCACGTCGGCGGCGCGCACATGCTTCGAAACTTTGTGCACGCCGCGTCATTTGCGCGCATCCGGCGCGACGCCGGCCGCGCCATGCGTCGCTACGTCGCGAATGCGCTAATGCTCGGTTTTCCTGATCATCGTTTGATGCAGATCAAAAACGGCGTTCGATGTCGGATGCCGGCAACATGCGGCGCAGAAGAACGCCGGAGCGCCACTGACGCGTCGCGCACGGCCGGGGTCGCGCAGTTCAAATCCAGCCGTGTTCGGCTGCCCGCATCGCTCGCGACGACCGCGACATCGCGACCCGTCGCCGCGCACAAACGTTGGACCTGCATCGATTCGCACATTAAGATACATCATAAATGCATCTTAAATGGAGCGCCAACGTGAAGATCCCCCTCGCGACCCATCAACCGACTCGACAACCCACCGGCCTGCCGGTGCTGCGGCTCGGGTTCCGGCCGTTCTATCTCGGCGGCGCGTATTTCGGGGTCGTCTCGATCGCGCTCTGGCTCGCATCGCTGCACGGCTATCCGGTCGCCGGCCGGTCGCCCGGCATGAGCGGCCTCGTGTGGCATGTGCACGAAATGGTGTTCGGCTTCTCGACCGCGATCATCGTCGGCTTTCTGCTCACGGCAATCCGCGCGTGGACGTCGCGCGATACGCCGCATGGCGCGCAGCTCGCCGCGCTGTGGCTGCTGTGGGCGGCCGGACGCCTTCTCGTCTGGGCGGGTCCCGAACTGCTCGCCGCCGTCGTCGACTCCGCATTCCTGCCGATCACCGCAGTCATCCTGTTGCGCGTGCTGCTCGCCGCGCGCAACCATCGCAACGTGTTCCTGACCGTCGCGCTCTTCCTGTTCGGCGTGCTGAACATGTTCTTTCACTGGTGGGCCGCGCATGGACGCTTCGATCTCGCGCTGCAGGCCGCGTATGCGGCCGTCGGCTTCATCATGCTGTTCGTCGTCGTGATCGCGGGGCGCGTCGTCCCGATGTTCACGATGAACGCGATTCCCGGCTTCACGGTGAAGCGCTGGAAGTTCGTCGAGACGTTGGCCGCGCCCGTCACCGTGGTCGCGCTCTGCGCGGACGCGACTGACCTGCCCGCCGCGCTCGTCGCCGCGATCGCGTTCGCGGCGGCCGCGCTGCACGCGATGCGCGTCGTCGGCTGGCGCCCGTGGCGCGTCGGCGCGCGGCCGATCCTGTGGATCCTGCATGTCGCGTATGCGTGGGTGCCGGCCGGCTTCGCGATGCTCGCGCTTGCCGCACTCGATGTCGTGCCGCACTCGCTCGCGATTCATGCGCTGACGGTCGGCGTGATCGGCTGCGCGATCGTCGCGATGATCACGCGCACCGCGCTCGGGCATACGGGCCGGCCGCTGCGCGCCGGGCCGGCCGAGATCGTGTGCTACTGGCTGCTGATCGCGGCCGCGCTCGTGCGCGTGTTCGGGCCGTGGCTCGCGCCCGGCGCGACGAGCGTCTGGGTGGATCTGGCAGGCGCATGCTGGGTGGCGGCGTTCGCCGCGTACGGGCTGCGCTACACCGGCTACCTGACTTCGTCGCGCATCGACGGCAAGGCGGGTTGAACCGTCGATTCGTCGCGGCCCGGCTCGTGACATCCGCGCGGTTCCGCCGCAACAGCGCGGGCGTCGAATGCCGCGCATCGATCGAACGACGAGAGGCACGCGCTCCAATCGAAACGGACTCCGAACGTTTTCCGATCCGGCCCAACTCGACCCCGACGCCCTGCGAAAAACCGGGTCGCGCGAACAGGTATCCCGCGCGTATCTCGCCGTGCTGCGTGACTGCACGTTGACGGGACACGGCTCATCGCGCGTGCAATCCGGCCCCGCATCGCATCTCGCATTCAGATCGTAAAGACACGACTCGAAGCAGGGTCTCCGCTCGATCGCTTGCGGCTCGCCAAATAGATGCATAACATATACAGCAATTAGATTCCAGATCGAATCGAGTCGCGCCCCGCGTTCCGTTCCGAACCGCATCATCGCGACCGCCCTGCTCTACACGGATTCGCCCATGCTCAACGTCGACCAAGCCACGCCGCTCGCACGAGCGCTCGAACAATCGTATCGGCACGGATTCGTGACCGACATCGAATCCGACTCGCTGCCGCCCGGTCTCGACGAGAACGTCGTCCGCGAGATTTCGCGCCGCAAGCGCGAACCGGAATTCCTGCTGAAGTGGCGGCTCGCCGCGTTCGAGCACTGGCTGACGATGTCGCCGCCCGATTGGGGCAAGCTGCGCATCGCGCCGATCGACTTCCAGGCGCAGTCGTACTATTCGGCGCCGAAATCGCTGAAGGACCGGCCGAAGCGTCTCGACGACGTCGACCCGAAGCTGCTCGAAACCTACGAGAAGCTCAACGTGCCGCTGCACGAGCGTGCGCGGCTCGCCGGCGTCGCGGTCGACGCGGTGTTCGACTCGGTGTCGGTCGGCACGACGTTTCGCGAGCAGCTCGCCGAAGCGGGCGTGATCTTCTGCTCGTTCTCGCACGCGGTCGAACACCATCCCGAGCTGATCGAGCGCTATCTCGGCACCGTCGTGCCGCCCACCGACAATTTCTACGCGGCGCTGAACTCCGCCGTGTTCTCCGACGGCTCGTTCGTCTACGTGCCGGAGGGCGTGCGCTGTCCGATGGAGCTGTCGTCGTACTTCCGGATCAACGCGCAGAACACCGGCCAGTTCGAACGGACGCTGATCATCGCCGAGCCCGGCAGCCACGTCAGCTATCTCGAAGGCTGCACCGCGCCGCAGCGCGACGAGCATCAGCTGCATGCGGCCGTCGTCGAGCTCGTCGCGCACGACGACGCGCACATCAAGTATTCGACCGTGCAGAACTGGTATCCGGGCGACGCGCGCGGCGTCGGCGGCATCTACAACTTCGTGACGAAGCGCGGACTCTGCGCGGGCGCGCGCTCGCGCATCGCGTGGACGCAGATCGAAACGGGATCCGCGATCACGTGGAAGTATCCGAGCGTCGTGCTGCGCGGCGACGAATCGAGCGGCGAATTCCATTCGATCGCCGTGTCGAACCACTGCCAGCAGGCCGATACCGGCACGAAGATGATCCATCTCGGCCGCAATACGCGCAGCCGGATCGTGTCGAAGGGAATCAGCGCCGGCCGCGCTCAGAACAGCTATCGCGGCCTCGTGCGCGTCGCGCGCGGCGCCGCGGGCGCGCGCAACCACACGCAGTGCGACTCGCTGCTGATCGGCCCGCAGTGCGGCGCGCACACGTTCCCGTACGTCGAGAGCGCACGCCGCGACGCCGTCGTCGAACACGAGGCGACGACGACCCGCATCTCCGAAGACCGCCTCTTCTATTGCCGGCAGCGCGGCATCGATCCGCAGGAAGCGACGGCGCTCATCGTCGGCGGCTTCTGCCAGGCCGTGCTCGAAGCGCTGCCGATGGAATTCGCACTCGAAGCGAAGGCGTTGCTCGCGGTGTCGCTCGAAGGCGCCGTCGGCTGATCCCCAAACGTGACGAACCGAGGAAGAACCATGAGCCAATCCGAACCCTTGCTGCAGGTATTCGACCTGAGCGTCGACGTCGCCGAGCGCCGCGTGCTGCAATCGGTGTCGCTCGACGTGCCGGCGGGCACGCTCGTCGTGCTGATGGGCGCGAACGGCAGCGGCAAGAGCACGCTCGGCATGACGCTCGCGGGCCATCCGGCGTATCGCGTCGCGCACGGCCGCGCGCGATTCGCCGGGCAGGATCTGCTCGCGATGAACGTGCAGGACCGCGCGCGCGCCGGCCTGTTCCTGTCATTCCAGGCGCCGCCCGACGTTCCCGGCGTAAGGAACAGTCACTTCATCCGTACCGCGCTCAACGCGGTGCGCGAGGCGCGCGGCGATGGCGCGCTCGATGCGGTCGATTTTCTCGGCGACGCGCGCGCGGCCGCCGCGCGCATCGGCCTGTCCGAGGCAATGCTCAATCGTTCGATGAACGAAGGTTTCTCGGGCGGCGAGCGCAAGCGCAACGAGCTGCTGCAGCTCGCGCTGCTGCGGCCGCGGCTCGCGATGCTCGACGAGATCGACTCGGGGATGGATGTCGACGGCGTGCGCGCGGCGATCGATCTCATCGGTCAGTTGCGCGAGCAAGGCACCACGTTCGTGATCGTGTCGCATTACCTGCAGATGATCGAGTCGCTCGCGCCCGACGCCGTGCTGCTGCTCGATCGCGGTCGGATCGTCGAATCCGGCGATCTCGGCCTTGCGCGCGAGATCTCCGCAAAGGGTTTCGCTCGCACCGGCGCGCTCGTGGAGGCCTGACGCGATGACGACAACAGACACCGACAGGATCGCCGAAAGGCTCGCCGCCCGCCGCCAATTGGCGGAACACGGCTGGATCTCCCGCCGCGCCGAATCGTTCCGTCATCTGCCGCCGCCCGCGGCCGATGCGTGGCTCGGCGACGACGTTCGCGGCGCACACGCGATCGACCTGCCCGCCGCGCGCGCCGGCTGGATGCTCGCGCCCGTCGGTTCCGGCTCGCTCGAGCATGTCGATGCGTGCTGGCTGAGCGCCGCCGATCCCGCCGAGCGCGCCGCGCTATTCGCGGATCTGCCGACGCAACCCGGCGACGACGCCGCACCGTTTTTCTGGGCGCATCGCGCGCTGTGCGAAGCGGGCCTGCGTCTGCGCATCGGCAGCGGCCCGACGCGCCGCGCGCCCGCGATGCTGCAGCTTCGACTGCAGCCGCATGCGAGCGTCGAAGCGCCGCTCGTCGTCATCGACGTGCAGCCCGGCGCGCACTGCGTGCTGATCGAGTCGCACGGGCACGATCTCGCGGGCCGGAGCCGCCCGGTCACGCAGAATCTGCATGCGTACGTGCGGCTCGGCGCCGGCGCGTCGCTCGAGCATCTGCGCATCGCGACACCCGGCACGCACGACCGGATCGCGCATCACGTGCACGTGCGGCTCGAGCGCGACGCGCAATACCGGCAATCGCTGCTCGGCACGGGCAGCGACTACCACTTGCAGCGCACCGTGCTCGACCTGCGCGGCGAACGCGCGCTCGCACGCGCGTCCGGCGTGCTGTTCGCATCGGCACATGCGAAGCTCGAGCAGCAAGTGCGCGCGGCGCACGCCGCGGCGCACACGCAAAGCTCGATCGATACGCTCGCGCTCGCGAGCGGCGATGCTCAGGTCGTCGCGAACGCGTTTTCGTCGATCGCGGCGGGCGCGGCGGGCGCCGATCTTCGGCAGCGTCTGAGCGGCATTCCGACGAGCGGCGAGCCGCGCGTCGTGCTGCGACCGCATCTCGAGATCCATCACGACGACGTGCAGGCGGCGCACGGCGCGACGTGGGGCGCATTGCCCGACGACGCGCTCTTCTACGCCTGCCAGCGCGGTCTCGATCGGCGCGACGCGCTGGCGATGATCGTCACCGGGATGGCGCACGCGGCGCTCGCACGCGGCATCGACACGCCCGGCATGCTGGAGACGCTCGGCGGCGACGCGCTGCTCGCACGCGAAGTCGCACGGCACCTCGCCGAACAACCGGAGAGCCGTCATGGGTGACACGCTGCGCTCCGCCGCGATGGCGAGCGCGTTTCCGGCGCTCGCGCAGCGCATCAACGGCGTGCCGCTCGCCTATCTCGACAACGCGGCGACGACGCAGATGCCGCAGTCCGTCCTTGCCGCGATGCGCCGCTTCGACGAGTGCGATCGCGCGAACATTCATCGCGGCGTCCATACGCTGAGCCAGCGCGCGACCGACGCGTACGAGCGTGCGCGCGATACGCTGACGCGCTTCGTCGGCGCAGGCGCCGATCACCTGCTCGTCTTCACGTCCGGCACGACCGACGCGCTGAATCTCGTCGCGCAAGGCCTGTCGCTTCCGGGACACGCGCCCGCGGTGCTGCGCGAAGGCGACGAGATCGTCGTCAGCGCGCTCGAGCACCACGCGAACCTCGTGCCGTGGCAAATGGCCGCGCGCCGCTGCGGTGCGCGATTGCGGATCCTCCATCCCGATCCGCAAGGCCGTCTGCATGTGAAGGACCTCGAACGATTGCTGACGCCGCGCACCCGCGTGTTCGCGGTAACGGCCTGCTCGAACGCGACGGGCGAGCGGCCGCCGTACGAAGCGCTGCTCGCGGCCGCGCGCGCGGCGGGCGCGCTGACGGTGCTCGACGCGGCGCAGGCGGTCGGCCACGAAGTGCCGGAACTGTCGACGCTCGCGTGCGACTTCGTCGCGTTCTCCGGCCACAAGATGTACGGACCGATGGGAACGGGCGCGCTCGCCGGCCGCCGTGACGCGCTCGAGCGGCTCGTCCCGCTGCGCTTCGGCGGCGACATGGTGAGCTGGGTCAGCGAAGCGGACGCGACATTCGACGCATTGCCGGCGCGGCTCGAAGGCGGCACGCCGAATGTCGCGGGCGTCGTCGGGATGGCGGCGGCCGCCGACTACATCGACGAAATCGGCCGTGCGACGATCGACGCGCACGTGCGCGCGCTGCGCGATCACGCGGCCGCGGGCCTCGCGGCGATCGACGGCGTGACCGTGCTCGCCGAGCGCGCATCGTCGGCGATCGTGTCGTTCGCCGCCGACGGCGCGCATCCGCACGACATCGGCACCTTGCTCGACGAGCGCGGCATCGCGGTGCGCACGGGCTACCACTGTGCGCAGCCGCTTCTCGAGCGGCTCGGCTGCGGGCCGACGACGCGCGCGTCGTTCGCGCTCTACAACACGCACGACGAGGTCGAACGTCTCGTGGCCGGCGTCGCGCGAGCACTGAAGGTATTGCGATGAATCCGACTTCCTCCCTCGCTGCGCCCACCGACGCGCAAAGCACGCTCTATCAGGAGCTCATCGTCGAGCACAAGCGCGCGCCGCGTCACTTCGGCAAGCTCGGCGATCCGACGCACGAAGCGCGTGGGCACAATCCGCAATGCGGCGACGATCTGAAGGTGCAGTTGCGCATCGAAGGCGGTCGGGTCGGCGACATCCGCTTCGACGGCCACGGCTGCGCGATCTGCATCGCGTCCGCGTCGATGATGACGGAGGCCGTGATCGGCCGCGACGTCGAAGCCGCGCGACAGCTGCAGCAGCGATTCCGCGCGGTGCTGACGGGCCAGGCCGAGCCCGACGAAGCGTATCTCGGCAAGCTCGCGAGCCTCGTCGCCGTGCGGCGCTATCCGAGCCGCATCAAATGCGCGCTGCTCGGCTGGCATGCGCTCGCGCACGCGCTCGACACGCCCGCGGCCGCTTCGTTCGATCAGGAGTCGAGAACATCATGAGACGACCGAAAGAAACTGTCGTCGTGCAGCGAGCAGTCGCGGTCGAATGCGTGCCGTCCGGCGCGCCGCTCGACATTCCGGCGGGCACGATCGCCGAAGTCACGCAGGCGCTCGGCACGAACTTCACGCTCGTCGTCGGCGGCCAGATGGTGCGGCTGCGCGGCGCGGATGCGGACGCGATCGGCCGGGTTCCGCCCGAGACCATCGACGTGCCGGACGACGTCTCGCCGGACGAGGCCGAAGCGTTCATCTGGCAGACGCTGAAGACCTGCTACGACCCGGAGATTCCGGTCGACATCGTCGAGCTCGGCCTCATCTACGCGTGCACGATCGAGCCCGCCGAGCACGATCGGCTGCGCGTGTCGATCAGGATGACGTTGACGGCGCCCGGCTGCGGAATGGGCGAAGCGCTCGCCGACGAAGTTGCCGACAAGGTGCTCGCGCTGCCGTTCGTCGGCGAGGTCAACGTCGACATGGCGTTCGATCCGCCGTGGGATCGCTCGCGAATGTCGGAGACGGCGATGCTGACGCTCGGTCTCTGACGCGAAAGCGCCGTAGCAATGAAATGACGACACGCTGAAGCCGATCGATCGCATCTTTGCCGCCCGCGCTCGCGGGCGTTTTCTCGATCGGGTTCGACAGCTTCGAGGCCGGGAGAAACGATGCTTGTCCGTGCGGGAGCATGACGCGCCGCACGACACACCGACGCCCGCCCCGGCTCGCCGCAGCGATGCGACGCGACACGCAGGCCGGACGCCGCATCACGCGACTCAACCGCCGCAGCCGCCGCCCGAGCAGCAGCTATCGCCCGCATCGTGGCCGAATGCGCCGTCGCGCTTCGCGATCTGCACACGCCACTGCGACGGCCCGGCCTCCAGATAGGTCCATTCGAACGAATCGGACGCGCGCTCCTCGAGCTGGTAATAAAGCGGCTTCGGATCGTGATCGTTGATGAGCTGCAATGCTTCGCCGCCGGGCAATGCGTCGAAGGTGCCGAAGATCAGCGCGTGGCGCTTGTGATGAGGAATCCTGCGAACGTCGATGATGGATGCGTACTGCTCGGTCATGACATGGCTCTTGAAAAGGGAGAGAGATGCGGCGCGCGGCCGGTGTGGAACGCTCGCCACCTGCGGGGAAATGCCGTCGGCGATCACCTGGCTTGCAACATGCATCGGTTAGCGATATAACGTGCATGTATTGAGCATGTTATATCGCCCCCTCCTCGACAGCAACATAAGACATGCCTCTTTTTGCCACGTATGCGACTCTCTGAATACACGGACTACACGTTGCGCGTGCTGATGTACTGCGCGTCGAATCCGGACCGACTCATCACGATCGCCGAACTCGCCGAGCGCCACAACGTGTCCAAGAATCACCTGACGAAAATCGTCAACAGCCTCGCGCGCCAGGGCACGCTCGAGACGACGCGCGGTCGCGGCGGCGGCGTGCGTCTTGCGCTGCCGCCCGGGCGCATCGGCATCGGAGACGTGATCCGCGCATCCGAAACCGATTTTCGTCTCGTCGAGTGCTTCGACCGGCACACGAACACTTGCATGCTCGCGGCGAAATGCCGGCTCGAGCGGCTGCTCGACAGCGCACTGCGCGCGTACTTCAAGGAGCTGGACGGCGCGACGCTCGCCGATCTCGTCGGTCCGCCGGCGAAGAACGGATTGAGCGCGGCCGAAAAGCTGCATGAGTTCGCGATCGCGATGCCGGCGAAGGGAGCCGCGCGAACGCGATGACGCTCGCATGTTCGAAGGCGGACGTGCAACACGCATCGCGCTCGAACGAACGCGATGCCCGATCGTTGCGCAACTGAGCCAGCCGCAGCCGCGCCCTGCTCCGTTCGCCGTCTTCGCACCGCCGCTCCACGATCGGCGGAGCCGCGTCAGACTTCGGTCTGCTCGTCCGTCATCGCGAAATTGAGCATCTTCAGGTGCGCGACCATCATCGAATCCATCGTCCGGACGTGATGATCGAACCATTCCGATACCTCGACCAGCAGCCGGCGGCCCAGTTCGAACTGCGCGTCGCGCGCGACCTTCTCGCGCACCGCGGCCGCCACCTTCAGCACTTCGTCGTGATCGGCCGCATGGCAATACTGCGGCCCGAATTTCGTGCTCGCCATCCAGCGCTCTTCTCGTTCGAAGTGCTGCCGGCAGTGATCGGCCCAGGCGTCGAACGCCTGCAGGAAATGCGCGTCGTCCGCACGCGCGGCCGCATCGAGCAGCTGGACGAATTCCGTATGAACGGCGTCGACGAACGGATCGTCGAGTTTCAGCTCGGGTGAGAGATATTGCATCGAAGAACGGAAGTGGTTTGTGACTCGAGGGCGACCTGACGGCTCGCGTCTTCGAAGGTACATGCCGCTCGGGCCTTTCGCTCGCCGATCTTCGTTCCCGTTGATTCAGCACAAGCTTTTCGGGCCGTGCGCGGCCGTCTGCGGCGGTCGGCGCGAGCGCGCGCCGCGTCGGCTTTTTCCGTTCGAGCCGCCTTTCATGCGCGCTTTTTCGCCACGCGTTGAGTCCGTCTGAACAAACATCAAGACCTCGCCCCGTTTGTTGTTTGCGAATCGTCAACATGAGCCGCGCGAAATTCCGCTACATTCCGCCGCCAAAGCGACTGGTTGTCGCATCAAGTTCGACGATGGCGTTTCGACGTCTCGCAAGCCCGCTTCATCACACACTCAGGCGAATGTAATGGTCCGAAGAATTACGAGTAGAACGTCCGCGATCTTGCGATTAGGACTCGTCGCAGGTCTTTCCGGATGCAGCGAGCTGCACGTGCTCGATCCGAAAGGCGCGGTCGGCGCCGCGGAGAAATCGCTGATCGCGACGTCGACGTGGGCGATGCTGATCGTCGTCGTGCCGGTGATCTTCCTGACGCTGCTGTTCGCATGGCGCTACCGCGCCTCGAACCGCAACGCGACCTACGCGCCGAAGTGGGCGCACTCGACCGCGATCGAGATCGTCATCTGGACCGTCCCGTCGCTGATCATCCTGTTCCTCGGCATTCTCACGTGGAAGACGACGCACGAGCTCGATCCGTATCGGCCGCTCGAATCGTCGGTGAAGCCGATCGACGTCGAGGTCGTCGCGCTCGACTGGAAATGGCTGTTCGTCTATCCGGACCTCGGCATTGCTTCGGTAAACCAACTTGCGGTGCCGGTCGGCACGCCGATCAATTTCCGGATCACGTCCGATTCGGTGATGAATTCGTTCTTCATTCCGCAGCTCGGCACGCAGGTCTACGCGATGGCCGGCATGCAGACGCGCCTGCACCTGATCGCCGACGAGCCGGGCGACTTCGCCGGAATCTCCGCGAATTACAGCGGCCGCGGCTTCTCCGACATGAAGTTCCGCACGCTCGCGACGCCGCGCGACGCGTTCGACGCGTGGGTCGCGAAGGTGCGCGCGTCGTCGGAGCGGCTCGACATGACCGCGTATGCCCGGCTCGCGCAGCCTAGCGAAAAACAGCCGGTGCGCTACTACTCGACGGTCGACCCGCGCCTTTTTCACAACATCATCGCGAAATACAACAACGGCCACGTCCTCGATCTGACGGACGCCGCTTGTCGGACGAAGGGGTAACGCATGTTCGGTAAATTGACGCTTTCGGCCATCCCGTTCGATCAGCCGATCGTCATGGGCGCGGCCGCGCTCATGGCGCTCGTCGCGCTCTCGGTCGTCGGCACGCTGACCTATACGAAGCGCTGGAAATGGCTGTGGACCGAGTGGCTCACGTCGGTCGACCACAAGAAGATCGGCGTGATGTATCTCGTCGTCGCGGTGCTGATGCTGCTGCGCGGCTTCGCGGATGCCGTGATGATGCGCCTGCAGCTCGCGTTCGCGTACAACGGTCCCGGTTATCTGCCGCCGCACCATTACGACCAGATCTTCACCGCGCACGGCGTCATCATGATCTTCTTCATGGCGATGGCGCTGCTCGTCGGCCTCTTCAACCTGATCGTGCCGCTGCAGATCGGCGCGCGCGACGTCGCGTTCCCGTTCCTCAACTCACTGAGCTTCTGGATGACGGCCGTCGCCGCGCTGCTGATGAACGTCTCGCTCGTCGTCGGCGAATTCGCGCAGACGGGCTGGCTCGCGTATCCGCCGCTGTCGGAGCTGCAGTTCAGTCCGGGCGTCGGCGTCGACTACTATCTGTGGGCGCTGCAGATATCCGGCGTCGGCACGCTGATCACCGCGATCAACTTCTTCGTGACGATCATCCGGATGCGCGCGCCCGGCATGACGCTGATGAAGATGCCGGTGTTCACGTGGACCGCGCTCTGCTCGAACGTCCTCATCATGGCGACGTTCCCGATCCTGACCGTCGCGCTCGCCCTCCTCGGCCTCGACCGCTATCTCGGCATGCACTTCTTCACGAACGACGCCGGCGGCAACGCGATGATCTACCTGAACCTGATCTGGGCCTGGGGCCATCCGGAGGTGTACATCCTCGTGCTGCCCGCGTTCGGCATCTACTCGGAAGTGATCTCGACGTTCGCGAAGAAGCCGCTCTTCGGCTACAAGACGATGGTCTACGCGTCGTGCGTGATCATGGTGCTCGCGTTCCTCGTGTGGCTGCACCACTTCTTCACGATGGGCTCGGGCGCGAACGTCAACGCGTTTTTCGGCATCATGACGATGGTCATCGCGATTCCGACCGGCGTGAAGATCTTCAACTGGCTGTTCACGATGTACCGCGGCCGCATCGAGTTCACCGCGCCCGTGCTGTGGACGATCGGCTTCATGGTGACGTTCACGCTCGGCGGGATGACGGGCGTGATGATGGCGATTCCCGGCGCGGACTTCGTGCTGCACAACAGCCTGTTCCTGATCGCGCACTTCCATAACGCGATCATCGGCGGCGTCGTGTTCGGCTATTTCGCGGGCTTCCATTACTGGTTCCCGAAGGCGTTCGGCTTCAAGCTCGACGAGAAGCTCGGCAAGCGCGCGTTCTGGTGCTGGTTCGTCGGCTTCTACGTGTCGTTCGTGCCGCTCTACGTGCTCGGCTTCATGGGGATGACGCGGCGTCTGAACCATTACGACAATCCGGCGTGGCATCCGTGGCTCATCGTCGCCGCATGCGGCGTCGCGTTGATCGCGGTCGGCGTGCTGCATCAGGTCGCGCAGGTGTGGGTCGCGGTGCGCAACCGCAACCAGCCCGAATACCGCGACGCGACGGGCGATCCGTGGAACGGCCGCACGCTCGAATGGGCGACGACGTCGCCGCCGCCCGTCTACAACTTCGCGGTGATCCCGACCGTGCACGCGCTCGACGAATTCGCGTACCGCAAGGAACACGGCCTCGGTCTCGGCACCGGCAAGAAGATCGTCTATCAGGACATCCACATGCCGTCGAACACGAGTGCGGGCCTTGTCATCGGCGCGCTCAGCCTGATCCTCGGCTTCGCGCTCGTGTGGCACATCTGGTGGCTCGCGATCGCGGCGCTCGCCGGCATCGTCGCGACGGTGATCCTGTACAGCGCGCGCGATAACGACGGCTATTACATTCCGGCCGAAACGGTCCGCAAGATCGAAGAAAAGCGCGGCGGCACGCGCATTCCGGCACGGCCGGCGGAAGTCGAACTGGAGGTCAACTGATGTCGCACAACACGATGATGCTCGATCACGCGGCATCGCACGATCATCCGCCGTCGCATTCGGTGTTCGGCTTCTGGCTGTACCTGATGACCGACTGCATCGTTTTCGCGGCGCTGTTCGCCACGTTCGCGGTGCTCGGCAACCAGTTCGCGGGCGGCCCGACCGGCAAGGACCTGTTCGACATTCCCGGCGTCGCGCTCGAAACCGCCGCGCTGCTGCTCTCCAGCATCACGTACGGCTTCGCGATGATCGGGGCGCACAAGCGGCGGCGCGGCGCGGTGTTCGGCTGGCTCGCGGTGACGTTCGTGCTCGGCGCGGCGTTCCTCGCGATGGAGTTGCGCGAGTTCTCGCATCTGATCGCCGAAGGCGCGGGACCGCAGCGCAGCGCGTTCCTGTCGTCGTTCTTCACGCTCGTCGGCACGCACGGGCTGCATGTGACGGCCGGCCTCGTGTGGATGGTCGTGCTCGCGCTGCAGGCGCTGCGCCGCCCCGAGCTGACCGAGCGTGACGTGCGCCGGCTCACGTGCCTCAGTCTCTTCTGGCACTTCCTCGATATCGTCTGGATCTGCGTGTTTTCCTTTGTCTATCTTGCGAGCGTGATCTAAATGGCACATACGCATCATTCTCACGGCGATGAAGCGCACGGCACCGTAGGCGGCTACATCGCGGGCTTCATGCTGTCGGTGCTGCTGACGGCCGCATCGTTCGGCCTCGTGATGGGCGGCGTGCTGCCGCCGCGCGAGGCGCTCGTGTCGCTCGCCGTGCTCGCGGGCGTGCAGATCGTCGTGCACCTCGTGTACTTCCTGCACATGAACACGTCGTCGAGCCAGCGCTGGAACGTGATGGCGTTCAGCTACACGGTGCTGACCGCGCTGATCCTGATCTTCGGCACGCTCTGGGTCATGCACAACGTCAACATGAACATGATGTCGCGATAGCCGTTGCCTTGCCTTTCGTCGATGCCGTCCCGCGCGGGGCGACATTGCTTTTGTCGTCGCCGAATCGTGTCGGCGGAATGCGTGCGTCGGCCGGACCGTTTGCCCGGCGTGAACGCAATATTGGATTCGCCGATGTCGCGCGCGAGCCGTTTCCGATTCGCTCGCCGAATCCTCCGCCGATGCGATCGCCGATCGCGCTCGCCGGCACGGTCAGGATCGCGATGCCGCGCGCGGCACGCGTTCCGTCTGCGATCCGGCGACCGATGTGCGCGCCGCCGCCCTCCCCCGCCCGTCGACGCCGTTCGGTCGGCGCATCGCGGAGCATGGGCGTCGGCGCTTCGAAGTCTTTTTGTGGTGCCGATCTTATGAACGACTCTTTCACCCCGGTTCATGTCGACGAGCCGATGCCGCATCGCAAGGTCATCCGCTCGTGGATCACCCCGTTCGGCCAGCGCGTGATCGCGCGCTCGATCGTGCTGCTCGTCGTCGACTACCTGCTGCTCTTCGCCGCGTTCGCAGGCGCGCTGCTCGCGCCGTCGAGCATCGTGAAAATCGTCTGCGGCATGGCGGCCGGCTTCGTCACCGGGCGCCTGTTCATCATCGGCCACGACGCGTGCCACCAGAGCCTCACGCCGAATCACCGGCTCAACCGGTGGCTCGGCCGCATCGCGTTCCTGCCGTCGCTGACGCCGTACAGCCTGTGGGAAGTCGGCCACAACGTCGTCCATCACGGCTACACGAACCTGAAAGGCTTCGACTTCGTATGGGCGCCGCATACGCCCGACGAGTTCGCCGCGCTGTCGCCGACGCGGCGCTTCCTCGACCGCCTCTATCGCAGCGGCTGGGCGCCCGGGCTCTACTATCTCGTCGAGATCTGGTGGCTGCGGATGTACTTTCCGGCAAAGACTTACCTCGGCGCATCGCGGCCCGTGTTCCGGCGCGACTGCCTGCTCGTTACCGGCTTCGCCGCGATCTGGATCGGCGCGGTCGTCCGGATCGCCGCGGCGACGCATCAATCGACGCTCCTGCTGCTCGTCGCGGGCGTCGTCGTTCCGTTCCTGTTCTGGTGCTCGATGATCGGCTTCGTCGTCTACGTCCACCACACCGATCCACGGATCTCGTGGCACGCGAACCGCACCGAATGGTCGCGCACGGCGCCGTTCGTGTCGACGACGCTGCATCTGACGTTCCCGTTCGGCATCGGCGGCCTGTTGCATCACATCATGGAGCACACCGCGCACCACGTCGACATGAGCATCCCGCTGTACGGGCTCAAGGACGCGCAGGCGAAGCTCGAAGCGATGCTGCCGGGGCGGATCGTCGTGCAGCGCTTCAGCTGGCGCTGGTATTTCGATACGGCGCGGCGCTGCAAGCTCTACGACATCGAGCGCAAGTGCTGGACCGACTATCTCGGCCGTCCGACGAGCGACGCGCATCTTCGCGCGGATGCGCCGATGGCGGAGCAGCGTCCGATCGACGCGCCGCACGGCGCATGATGCGCGCCGCCGCGCGGCCGATCGCGTCCCCGCGCTTGCCGCGACGAAGGCGCATCGGCTGACACGACGGCCTCTAGCGGGCAAGCCGCGCGCCGAAACGAAACCGGCCGCTTGCGCGGCCGGCCGGATCGAGCATCGAGACGCGGCGGCGAGCCGCCCGTCGAATGCGTTACTTGAGCGTCACGGGCACGCTGAAGTACTTCTTCGCGAGGCCGTCGATCGTGCCGTCGGCCTTCAGTTCCTTCAGTGCCTGGTTGACCGCGGTCTTCAGCTGAGCATCGTTCTTGCGCAGACCGAAGCCGACACCCGCGCCGAGGATCTCGGCATCGCTCACATGGCCGCCCGCGAACGCGAAGCCCGCGCCTTGCGGCTTCGACAGGAAGCCCTTCGCCCCCGCTTCCGAATCCTGGAACGTCGCGTCGAGACGGCCCGACTTCAGGTCTTCGTACGCGAGATCCTGCGTCTGGTACGGCACGACTTCGACACCCGCCGGCGCCCAGCGCTTCTTCGCGTACACCTCCTGGATCGTGCCCTGCAGCACGCCGATGCGCTTGCCCTTCAGCGACGCGGTCGTCGGCAGCAGCCCGCTGCCCTTCTTCGCGATCAACTGGTTCGGGATCGTGTAGATCGGGTCGGTGAAATCGATCGCCCGGCGACGCTGGTCGGTGATCGTCATGTCGGAGTTGATCGCGTCGAACTTCCGGGCCTGCAGCGCCGGAATCAGTCCGTCGAACGCGTTCTCGACCCATACGCACTTCACCTTCAGCTTCGCGCACACGGCGTTGCCGATGTCGACGTCGAAGCCCGCCAGCTTGCCGTCCGGCGTCTTGTATTCGAACGGCGCATACGACGCCTCGACGCCGAAGCGGATTTCCTTCAGGTCAGCGGCGAACGCGCCGCTCGTCGCAAAGGCTGCGGCCGCTGCGAGCGCGCAGGCGGCCGTCTTTTGCCACGTCAACTTCATCAGGGAGATCTCCTCGATACGATCAAATGGACTCAACACGCTACTCGTACCGGCGCATCTTCGCAGCGCCGGGTCGTCCGGACAAATGCACGGACCGCTCTTGATGCGGCGCAACAGCCGCAACCGCGCGATTGTACCGCCCCGCGCGGGCGCGCGCGGCCGAAACGGGGTGAACGGTGGTCATTGCGGCTCGCAACGCGTCAGCGCGCGAAAAGCGCAAGACGATGTCGCATCCGCGCACGAGGCGGCTCGATACGCGAGAAGCCGCGCCGCGACGATCGCGAAGGCCCCGTCACGCGCCGCAATTGCGCGCCCGCATGCCGCCCGCGCGAGGCGGTGCTATTTTAACGATGCGCGCCGGCCGCTTCGGCGCGTCCCGGCCAATCGGCCCCCGGATCTTTCCAGAGGAGGCGTCAACCGATGAAGCTTTATTACTCACCCGGCGCATGCTCGCTCGCCGTGCGCATCGCGCTGACGGAAGGCGGCATTCCGTTCGAAGGCGTCAAGGTCGATCTGCAGAAGCACGAACTCGCGGACGGCAGCGACTATTACGCGATCTCGCCGCGCGGCTACGTGCCGCTCGTCGAATTCGACGACGGCTCGCGCCACACCGAAGCCGCCGCGCTGCTGCAGCGGATCGGCGATCTCGTGAACGCGGGCGCGCTGATTCCCGTGCACGGCACCGCCGAGCGCTACGACACGATCGAATGGCTGTCCTTCGTCGCGACCGAGCTGCACAAGAGCTATGGATGGCTATGGCGCAAGGACACCGCCGATTCGACGCGGCAGGCCTGCGTCGCGCGGATCGACACGCGCCTGAAGGACGTCGACGCGCATCTCGAAGGCCGCGATTATCTGATCGGCCGCTTCACGGTCGCCGACATTTATCTGTTTACGATCGTCAACTGGTCGAACTTCCTGCAGTTGCCGCTCGATGCGTATCCGCGCGTGCGCGCGTTCATGGAGCGCGTCGCCGCACGGCCGAAGGTGCGCGAAGCGCTCGTCGCCGAAGGGCTCGCGCAGTAGCCCTGCTCCACCGACGCACGCCGCGCGCGGCTCACGCGAGCGCGGCGTGCGTGTCGTCCGTCGTCTCGACGACGAGCAGCCCCGCCCGCAAGCCGGGCTTCACGGACGGATTCGGAAACACGATACGCTCCTCCGCGTGACGCACCGCATAGCGGTAGTCGCCGTCGCGCGCGAGCAGCGTGCCTTGCGCGAACGGCGTGAAGTTCGGCACGTCCTTCGCGACGAACAGCTCGAGCGCGTCGCTTTGCTTCGTGATCTGGTCGACGACCGTGAACACGCGCGGCAGCGGCCCGCGCGACGCGTCGCGGCGGCCGGACACGAGGCCGCGCACGGCCGCGTCGGCGCCCGCGAAACGCGCGAGGTCGTTCTCGCCGAACGGCATCACCTTGCCGAGCTCGAGCGTGCACGCGAGCGCGCCGCAGGACTCCGCCGTGAAATGCGAGAACGTGCTGCCCTTCACCGTATGCAGCAGCACCGCCGCGATCCTCGCTGCGCCGAGCCACTCGAACATCGTGCGCGTCGGCGGCTCGCCCGTGTACGGCAAGAGCGCGAACTGCTCGAACACCGACGCGCGGATCGCCGTGTGCATGTCGATGTGCCAGCGCGCGCCGCGCGCGCGGCCCGCCGTCGCGAAAAAGCGCGCCGCGGCCGCTTCCAGCTCCGCGGCGCGCGGCGCCTCGCGACTCGTCGCGCGCTGCGCATGAAGGCCGCTGAACAGGCGGTTCAGATCGTCGTCGAGATAGCGCTCGCCCGCGCGCATCGCGCCCGGATTGCCGAGCGCGACGAGCAGCCGACAGCGCAGCGGCAGCGCGCCGCGCGCGAGATCGCGCACGAGCATCGACAGCAGCTCGATCGGCGCCGTCTCGTCGCCGTGCACGCCCGCCGACACGAGCACGCTCTGCATCCGCAGCGCCGCGTCGGCCGGCTCGAGTTGCAGCAGGCCGTCGCCGAGCCAGCGCCAGCGCACCGCGCGCGACGCGCATTCGCCCGCGTCCGCGCGCGGCGTGTCGCCCGCGAGCGTCAGCGCGAGGAAGTCGCCGAGCCAGACGGCGTCGCTGCCGCGATCAGCGCTGGAAGTCATAGAGCGAGCCGAGGCCGAGGATCCGCGTCAGTTCGTCGAGCGCGGTGCGCGATTCGTCGAGCAGCGCCGGATCGGCGAGATCCACGGACGACAGCCGGTCGCGATAGTGCGTGTCGATCCACGCGTCGAGCGACGCGAACAGCGTGTCGTCGATCCACACGTTCGGCTTCACCGCCGCGCGCTCCGCGTCGCTCAGCACGACGCGCAGCCGCAGGCACGCGGGCCCGCCGCCGTTCTTCATGCTCTCGCGCAGATCGAACACGCGCACGTCGCGAATCGGCCCGCTGCTGGCGACGAGCTCGTCGAGATACGCCGACACGTTCGCATTCTCGCGGCATTCCTGCGGCACGACGAGCATCTGCGCGCCGTCTTCGCGCGTCAGCAGCTGGCTGTTGAACAGATACGAGCCGACCGCATCGGCGACGCTCACCGCGCGATCCGGCACCTCGATCACGTTCAGCTTCGCGCCGAGCGCGCCGAGCGACGCGGCCAGCGCATCGTAGATCGCCTGCTTGCCGACGAACGCGCGCTCGTGGCAGAACAGCGTGTCGCGATTGCCGACCGCGATCACGTCGTTGTGGAACACGCCCGCATCGACCACGTCCGGGCTCTGCTGCGCATAGATCGTCGCCTCTTCGCGCAGGCCGTGGCGGTGCGCGACCGCGCGGCTCGCCTCGAACGTCTGGCGCGCCGGGAAGCGCGTCGGCTCCGGCCCGCGCCGGTATTCGGAGCGGCCGTACACGAAGAACTCGACGCCGGGCGCGCCGTACTCCGCGCAAAACCGCGTGTGGTTCGCCGCGCCTTCGTCGCCGAGCGCGGGCGTGCCGGGCAGCGCGTCGTGCACCGCGAAGCGCGACTCGTCCGCGAAGATCGCGGCGAGCGTGCGGCGCGTCGACTCGTGCTCGATCGCGCGATGCAGCTTGCTGCACAGGTTCGCCGGCGTGAAGTGCACGCGGCCGTCGCTCGTGTCCGCGGACGGGCTCACCGTCGCCGCGTTCGCGGTCCACATCGCGGACGCGGAGCTCGCGGCCGCGAGGATCTCGGGCGCCTGCTTCGCCGCCTTCGCGATCACGTCGGCGTCCTTGCCGGAAAAGCCGAGCTCGCGCAGCAGGCGCAGCGACGGCCGCTCCTGCGGCGGCAGCACGCCCTGCGCGAAGCCGAGGTCCGCGAGCTGCTTCATCTTGCGCAGCCCCTGCTTCGCGGCCGCCTTCGGATTCGCGTCGGACTTCTCGTTCGACAGCGACGCGACGTTGCCGAACGACAGCCCCGCGTAGTTATGGGTCGGGCCGACGAGCCCGTCGAAATTGGCTTCTTTAGCGTTCATCGTCGCATCCTGCTCAGAAATGAAGGCCCGGCGACAGGCTCGCGGGCATCTGCAATTGCGCGCTTTCGACCGACGCCATCGGGTACGCGCAGTAATCGGCCGCGTAGTACGCGCTCGGGCGATGATTGCCCGAGCGGCCCGCGCCGCCGAACGGCGCCGCCGACGACGCGCCGTTGGTCGGCCGGTTCCAGTTCACGATGCCGGCGCGAATCGCGCGGCGGAACGTGTCCCAGGCTTGCTCGTCGTCGGCGAGGAGCCCCGCCGACAGGCCGAACGCGGTGTCGTTCGCGCGCGCGATCGCGTCGTCGAGATCCGTGTAGCGGACGATCTGCGCGAGCGGGCCGAAGTGTTCCTCGTCGGGCAAATCGCGCACGCCGGTCACGTCGACGATCGACGCGTTCACGAAGCCGAGCGCCGGGTCGCGCTGCTTCATCTCGACGATCGGCACGGCGCCCAGCTCGACGAGCCGCGCCTGCGCGGCGACGAGACGCGCGGCCGCGCGCGCCGAAATTACCGCGCCCATGAACGGCTGCGGATCGGCGTCGTAGACATCGGCCGTGATCTTCGACGTGACGTCCGCGAAGCGCGCGAGGAAGCGATCGCCGAACGCGCCTTGCGGCACGAGGATGCGGCGCGCGCACGTGCAGCGCTGCCCCGCCGACAGGAACGCCGACTGGATCGCGTGATGGACGGCCGCATCGACGTCGGCGACGTCCGCGACGACGAGCGGATTGTTGCCGCCCATCTCGAGCGCGAGCACGATCTCGGGCCGGCCGCCGAACTGCCTGTGCAGCAGCGTGCCCGTGTCCGAGCTGCCGGTGAAGAAGAGCCCGTCGATCTGCCGATGGTTCGCGAGCGCGACACCCGTGTCCTTCTCGCCTTGCACGAGGTTCAGCACGCCCGCGGGCAGTCCCGCGTCGCGCCAGATCTCGACGGTCGCGCGCGCGACGCCGGGCGCGAGCTCCGACGGCTTGAACACGACCGTGTTGCCTGCGATGAGCGCCGGCACGATGTGCCCGTTCGGCAAATGGCCCGGGAAGTTGTACGGGCCGAACACCGCGACGACGCCGTGCGGACGGTGCCGCAGCACCGCGACGCCGTCGGCCATCGGCGCGCGCTTTTCGCCCGTGCGCTCGTGATAGGCGGTGATCGAGAGGTCGACCTTCGCCGCCATCGACGCGACCTCGGTGCGCGCTTCCCACAGCGGCTTGCCGGTTTCGCGGCCGATCATCGTCGCGAGCGCTTCCTTGCGCTCGACGAGAAGCGCGGCGAAGCGCTTGACGATCGCGCAGCGCGCGTCGAGATCGAGCGCCGACCAGCCGGCGAACGCGCGCCGCGCGCTCGCGACCGCGCGGTCGACGTCGCCCGCCGACGCGCTCGCGCCTTCCCACACGCGCTCGTTCGTGCCCGGGTTGCGCGACGAGAAGACGGGGCCCGCGCCGTCGACCCAGGCGCCGTCGATGAAGAGTTCAGTCATGTTCGTTATCCGTGTTTGGGTTTGAGCGGCAGCACGCGCACGAAGTCGCCCTCGCTCATGCGCAGCGCGGCGGCGTCGTCGGCCGACAGCGTGAACGCGCCGTTCTCGACGAGCCCCGGCGCGACGCCGACGCGGAAATCGGACAGCGACGTGTTCGACACGAGCGAGCGCGGCGCGTCGGCGGGCGCGGCGGGCGCGGCGGGCGTGCCGATCTCGACCGGCACGACGACGCTCTCGCGCACCGTGCGCAGATCCGAGATATGGCATTCGAGCACGGGGCCCGCGTCGAAGATGTCGACGTGGTTCTGATAGCGCAGCCCTTCCGCTTCGAGCATCTTGCGCGCGGGCAGCGTGTCGCGATGCGTGACGCCGATGCAGTCCTGAGCATCCTGCGGCAGCAGATCGACGTAGACCGGAAAGCGCGGCATCAGTTCCGCGAGGAACGACTTGCGGCCGTGCGAGCTCAGGTAGTCGGCGGCGTTGAAATCGATCTGATAGAAGTGCGAACCGACCGCGCGCCAGAACGGCGACGTGCCGTCTTCGTCGAAGTGGCCGCGCAGCTCCGCGCAGATGCGCTCCGGAAACCGTTCGCGGAACTGCGCGATGAACATGAAGCGCGAGCGCGACAACAGGCCGCCGAAGCCGCCCGTCCGGTAGCGCGGGCTCAGGAACAGCGAGCACACTTCCGCATAGCCCGTCAGGTCGTGCGAGATGTTCAGCAGCGACATCTTCGTCCACACGCCGAGATCCTGGCTCGCGTGGACGACCGTGCTCACGCGATAGTTGTAGAACGGCTGCGTGAGACCCACTTCGGTCTCGATGCCGCACACGCCGGCGATGTCGCCCGATTGCGAATCTTCCATCACGAAGAAGTAGCCGGCCTCGGCGGGCGTCGCGCAATTCTCGAGCGTGCGCCGCGCGCGCTCGATCCGCGCGGCAAGCGCGTCGCGGTCCGGCTTGAACGTGGTGAGGCCCGGCCCCGTTTCCTGGGCGAGCGAGACGAGCGCATCCACGTCGCCCGTTTGAACGACCCGAACGACGATCATGCTGCGTCTCCTGGTTGGTCCGTCGGTTGGCCGTCGCGCTGATGCAGCGGCACGCAGCGCACCGTGTCGCCGTCGGCGACGTCGAGCGCCGCGCGCACGTCGGCGGGCAGCGGCGCGTCGGCGCTGTCGGCGGGCAGGTCCGCGAGCACGCAGCGGAACGCGTCGCCGCGCCCGCTCGACAGCAGATACGTGGTGTCGCCGCGCGCGCGCGCCGCCTCGCGCACCGTGCGCGGCGCGTTCTTCGTCACGCACGCGGTGCGGTCGACCTGCGCGGTCAGCACCGGGCCGGCGTCGAAGATGTCGACGTAGCGGTCCGGCTCGAAGCCTTCTTCGAGATGGATGTCGTACGCGAGGAGCGCGTGTTCGTTCGGCTCGCCGAGCACGCGCTGCGCGGCTTCGGGCAGGAGCGGCACGTAGAGCGGATAGGTCGGCATCACTTCGGCGATGAACGTGCGGCTTCTGCCGCCCGATTCGATCTCGACCGCGGCGAAATCGCGGCCGAAGAACTTGCGGCCGACCGCCTCCCAGAACGGCGACGCGCCCGTTTCGTCGGTGACGCCGAGCAGCAGCGAGAACACCTCGGGCGTGAAGCGGTTGCGGTTCGCGGCGACGTACATCATCCGTGCGCGCGAGATCAGGTGCGCGGCGGCGTCGCCGCGCAGCGACGGATCGACGTAGAAGCCGGCGAGCCGGCTCTTGCCCGTCAATTCGTGCGACATCGTGAGCGCGTGGATCTTGCGGTTCACGTGCAGCTCGCGCGACGCGTGGATCAGCGCGTCGTTGCGAAACGCGTAGAACGGCTCCGAGTAGCCGGCCGCGGCGACGATGCTCGCGGTGCCGAGCAGCTTGCCCGTCGCGCCGTCCTCGAGCACGAACAGATAGAACTCCTCGCCGGGGAAGTCGACTTCCGCGCGAAACGAGTCCTCGGAAAGCGCGACGCGCGCTTCAAGCGCCGCGCGGTCGTGCGGCAGCGAATGCAGCACGGGTTGCGCGGTGCGCGCCATCTGCGCGAGCGCGTCGAGATCGGCGAGTCTGCCGGGGCGTACGAAGAGCATCGTCGTTCCTGTCTACGTCAGCGATACGGGCGGCTTAGCGCGAGGCCGCCTCGGCTTGCGCGGCGAGCACTTGCTCGACCGCCTTCTCGAAGCGCGCGAGACCTTCGTCGAGCACGTCGAGCGGGATCACGAGCGACGGCGCGAAGCGCAGCACGTTCGGGCCCGCGATCAGCATGATGACGCCGTGCTCGGCCGCGGCCGACACGAAGTCCTTCGCGCGGCCGTCGAACGCGTCGACGAGCTCGACGCCGATCAGCAGCCCCTTGCCGCGGACTTCCTTGAAGAGCTTGAAGCGCGCATTGATCCTGTCGAGCGCGGCCTTCAGCCGCGCGCTGCGTTCGTTGACGCCCTCGAGGAGCGCGGGATCGCTGACGAGCTCGACGACCTTCTCGGCGATCGCCGACGCGAGCGGATTGCCGCCGTACGTCGTGCCGTGCACGCCGACCTTGAAGTGCGCGGCGAGTGCTTTCGTGGTGAGCATCGCGCCGATCGGGAAGCCGTTGCCGAGCGCCTTCGCGGTCGTCAGGATGTCGGGCGTGACGCCCGTGTCCATGTACGCGTAGAAGTGGCCGGTGCGGCCGACGCCCGTCTGCACTTCGTCGAAGATCAGCAGTGCGTCGTGCGCGTCGCACGCTTCGCGCAGCGCCTTCAGGAAGGCGGGATCGGCGGGAATGACGCCGCCTTCGCCCTGGATCGG
Source organism: Burkholderia oklahomensis C6786 (assembly GCF_000959365.1). Classification (NCBI taxonomy): domain Bacteria; kingdom Pseudomonadati; phylum Pseudomonadota; class Betaproteobacteria; order Burkholderiales; family Burkholderiaceae; genus Burkholderia; species Burkholderia oklahomensis. The sequence goes on along the minus strand of NZ_CP009555.1, from coordinate 2,974,136 downwards.
CTCGACGATCACGGCGCAGGTCTTCGGGCCGATTGCGGCCTTGGCGGCGGCGATGTCGTTGAACGGCAGATGCTTGATGCCGGCGGGCACGGGGCCGAAGCCTTCGGAGTACTTCGGTTGTCCGCCGACGCTGACCGTGAAGAACGTGCGGCCGTGGAACGACTGGAGGAACGACACGATCTCGTACTTGTCGGCGCCGTGTCGTTCGAACGCGACGCGGCGCGCGAGCTTGAGGGCGGCCTCGTTCGCTTCGGCGCCGGAGTTCGCGAAGAAGGCGCGATCGGCGAACGTGAGCGATTCGAGGCGCTTCGCGAGGCGCAGGACGGGCTCGTTCGTGTAGCCGTTGCCGATGTGCCAGAGCTTGCGGCCTTGCTCGTCGAGCACCTTGAGGAGCGCCGGATGGCCGTGGCCGAGCGCGGTGACGGCGATGCCGCCCGCGAAGTCGACATAGTCGCGGCCTTCCGTGTCCCACACGCGCGAGCCTTCGCCGCGATCAGGCACGAACGGCGCGGGGGCGAACACCGGCACCATCACTTCATCGAAAGTCTGACGGGACACGTTCGGGCTCTTCATGACGATTCCTTTCGTTTCGTAAGAGGTAACACGTTCAAGTTTAGGCAACGCCGCGGGATGCGTCTTGCGCAATTGCGACGGGATTTATCGGACGGGATTCTTTTGCTCGTTTTGCCGTGGGTGGCGATTCTTTGTCGGTTGTTCGGGTGTTTTTTTCGTGAATGGCCTGTAATGTTGGCGGTCGGTTAGCGTCGCCCCTCCCCGGGGCGGGGGTTACTTTTCTTTGTCTTGCCAAAGAAAAGTAACCAAAAGAAAGGCGCGTCCTTAGGCGGACGGCAAAGGGAGCTACGTTTGCTCTTCTCGCCAGCTTCACCGCTCGACTCGCGGCAAACGACGCTTTCATGTCATGCACATCTCGCATGGCGCATGCCTCCGATCACCAGGCAAGCATTCGAACCTGAGCGCCCCGCCCTGATGTGCCCGTCGTCCGAGCGCAGCGAGGACGGAGCTGGCGGGAGGTATACCGCTCCGGCGGGTGGTGCGGCGGCACGGATCCTGCGCGATCCGCTCCGTGTTCCATTCCGATGCGACACGTTAGGGGCTGTGCCAACGCGGGCGAGCATGCCGACGTAAGCCGGGGCTGAAAAAGCGCCTTTCTTTTGGTTACTTTTCTTTGGCAAGACAAAGAAAAGTGACCCCCGCCCCGGGGAGGGGCGACGCTAACCGACCGCTAACATCACAGGCCATTCACGAAAAAAAACACCCGAAAAAAACAGACAAAAAAAGCCCAAAAGAAACCACTCATCCCCGCCCGGAGGGCCTCTCGACCATCGCCCCCGCCCGAGGCGGCTCGACGCCTCCATGCTGCTTCTCGAGCCACGCCCGCCGATCCTCACGCGGCGTGACACCGAACCTCTCCCGATACGCATTCGAAAAATGCGCCGCCGAAGAAAACCCGCAAGCGAGACTGACCTGCACGACGGACTTGCTCGTCCGCTGCAACTGCGTGCGCGCCTTCAACAAGCGCAGATTCAGGTAGTACTTCGACGGCATCGCACCGAGATACTGCCTGAAGAGTCGCTCGAGCTGCCGCCTCGACACGCCGACGAACCCCGCGATCTCGTCCGTCGTCAGCGGATCCTCGATGTTCGCCTCCATCAGCAACAGCGCATCGTTCAGCCGCGGGTGCCGCTCGCCCGGCGCCGTCACGAACGGAATCCGCTGGCGCTCCTCGCCGCTCCGAAGCGACCCCGTGCCAAGCGCGTCCGCGATCCGCTCCGCCAGCTCCGGCCCGTGGTCGCGGCCGATCATCGCGAGCATGAAGTCGACGGTCGCCTGGCCGCCCGCGCACGTCGCGCGATCGCGGTCGATTTCGAAGATCTGCTGCGTGACGATCGAGCGCTCGAACTGCTCGGCGAACTGCTGGTACGTCTCCCAGTTCACGCTCACCCGGTAGCCCGACAGTTGCCCCGCCATCGCGAGCCACCACACGCCGTGATGGATGCCCGTCACGACCGGCGTGCGCTGGCCGACGCGCGACAGGCTCGCGAGAAAGAGCCGGTAGTCGGCGAACTGCTGGAACCGCTCGCTGACGACGATCAGCCAGTCGCAGACGATCGCGTCGTTGAACGCGGCGTCCGCGTGCCATTGCGCGCCGCCCGCGAGCGGCACCGCGCGGCCGTCCCACGAGCACACCTGCCAGCGGTACAGGAGGCGCCCGTCGATCTCGTTCGCGAGATTCAACGCGTCGACGATCGGCCCCACGCCCGACATCGACACGGGCGGCAACGCGACAATCGCCACCTGTATCGTGCGGGCGGGACTGGCTGGACGATTCACGGACGTCACGACCTGCCGCGTCGGCCGTTACTTGAGGCTGCCGGACAGGAACTGCTTCAGGCGCTCGCTACGCGGGCGCGCGAGCACGTCGGCCGGATCGCCCTCTTCCTCGGTGCGCCCCTGGTGCAGGAACATCACATGGTTCGACACGTTGCGCGCGAAACCCATCTCGTGCGTAACGACGATCATCGTCCGGCCTTCTTCGGCGAGCTTTTGCATCACCTTCAGCACTTCGCCGACGAGTTCCGGGTCGAGCGCCGACGTCGGCTCGTCGAACAGCATCACGTCGGGATGCATCGCCAGCGCGCGCGCGATCGCGACGCGCTGCTGCTGGCCGCCCGACAGGTGCGACGGATACTGCTTCTCGACGCGCGGCGCCAGCCCCACTTTCTCGAGGTATTCGCGCGCGCGCTCCTCGGCCTCGCGCCGCGACAGCCCGAGCACATGCACGGGCGCTTCCATCACGTTCTCGAGCACGTTCATGTGCGCCCACAGATTGAAGTGCTGGAACACCATCGCGAGCTTCGTGCGGATCCGCTGCAACTGCTTGTGGTCGGCGACTTCGAGATTGCCCGCGCGATCGGCCTTCGTGCGCACCGTCTCGCCATCGACGACGATCTGACCCGCGTTCGGCCGCTCGAGGAAGTTGATGCAGCGCAGAAACGTGCTCTTGCCCGAACCGCTCGCGCCGATGATGCTGATGACGTCACCCGCCTTCGCGTTCAGCGACACGCCCTTCAGCACCTCGTTGTCGCCGTAGCGCTTGTGGATGTCCCGCGCCTCGAGCTTGCACGCGGCGTTCGTGGTCGTGGTCTCTGCCAACTGGCTCTCCCTGGAATGAAATCAATGACGGCCGGCCGCGAGATACGCGAGCCAGTGGCGCTCCGCCCGGCGAAAGGCCGCGACGAGTGCGAACGATACCGCAAGATAGATGAGCGCGGCGATTCCGAACGACTGGAACGCCATGTACGTCGCCGAATTCGCGTCGCGCGCGACTTTCAGGATGTCGGGCACGGTCGCCGTGAACGCGACCGTCGTCGCGTGCAGCATCAGGATCACCTCGTTGCTGTAAAGCGGCAACGCGCGACGCAGCGAAGACGGCAGGATCACCCGGCGGTACATCGTGAACGGGCTCATCCCGTACGCGCGCGCCGCCTCGACTTCGCCGTGCGGAATCGCGCGGATCGCGCCCGCGAAGATCTCGGTCGTGTACGCACAGGTGTTGAGCGCGAACGCGAGGATCGCGCAGTTGAAGCCGCTTCGGAAGAACGCATCGAGGAACGCATGATCGCGAACGAACGCGAGGCTGTACATCCCCGTGTAGATGAGGAGCAGTTGCACGTAGAGCGGCGTGCCGCGGAACACGTACGTGTAGAAGCGCACGGGCGTCGACAGCCAGCGATTCTTCGACACCCGCGCGACCGCGAGCGGCACCGCGCAGAGAAAGCCGATCGCGAGCGACGCGACGAGCAGCCACAGCGTGACCGCAAGCCCCGACATGCGCTGGCCGTCCCAGTAGAAGAACGCGCGCCCGAATTCCTGGAGAATCTCGATCATAGTTCCGCGTGCCTCACGCCGATGGAATAACGCTTCTCGAGCTGCTTGAGCACGAGATTGGAGACCGTCGTGATCGCGAGATAAATGAGCGCCGCGATGAGGATGAAGAAGAACATGTTGAACGTGCTCTTGCCCGCGTCCTGCGCGGCCTTCACGACGTCGGCCAAGCCGATGATCGACACGAGCGCGGTCGCCTTCACGAGCACCTGCCAGTTGTTGCCGATGCCGGGCAGCGCGAAGCGCATCATCTGAGGAAACATGATCCGCGCGAACACGCGCATCCCGCTCATGCCGTACGCGCTGCCCGCTTCGAGCTGGCCGCGCGGCACCGACAGGAACGCGCCGCGAAACGTCTCGGTGAAGTACGCGCCGTAGATGAAGCCGAGCGTGAGCACGCCCGCGACGAACGGATCGATGTCGATCTGATCCCAGCTCATCAGGTCGGTGAACTGGTTGAGCCAGATCTGGATGCTGTAGAAGAGCAACAGCATCAGCACGAGATCGGGCACTGAGCGGATGAGCGTCGTGTAGCCCGTCGCGATCGCGCGCAGCACGCGATTGTGCGAGAGCTTCGCCACCGCGCCGATGAGGCCGAGCGCGATCGCGGCCGCGAGCGACAGCACCGACAGCTCGATCGTCTGCACGGTGCCGGCCCAGATGAGCGGACCGAAGCCGTATAGGAACACGCTTGTCTCCGTGATCGTGATGGGAATGGCGCACGGACGGCTGCGCCGGTTTGACGCGGATAGTCGCAAGCGAAAAAAAACGGCTCAAATGGCGGTCGCGCGGAATGCTGCGTTGCAATATCACGCCGGCGCCGACGCGGAGCGTGCGCACAGCACTGTTTTAGCGGGGTAAACATCGGTTCCGGACGTTGCCGGCCGCGCGCCGTGCGCCGCTTTTTTGCAAGTTTCGAGTCGCTTTTGCGATAGAGACGATGGGCGGCGGGCAAGCGGCGGCAGCGGGCGTTTCGCGGCGGCGCACGATGGCGGGGAATGGCCGGGAACAGCTTCGACGGTCGGTGGCCGCGTAGCGCGGCCGTAGGCGAGGAACGCGGCTGCGCGAAGACCAAGCGGAAAGATGAAGGCCCGAGCCTGCAAGCGCCGCCGGTCCACTGACAGGCCGATTGCGCCCGGCGACGAGTAACGCCGAGCGCCGACACGCCGTTCGAGAGCGCTTGCGAGCGCCAGCGACGAGCAGAGATCTTCACGCGTCAGCCGCCGGGGCGTTGCACGCAGCGGAACCGGCGAGCCGCGGCACGCACTTGCGCACGCGTCTGGGCGCTCGCAGGCGCGACGGATGTACACCGATGCACCAATGCGCCGCGGAATAAAGCGCCGACCGCGGTGAACCGTCCTTCGGAGCCCCGCTTCGCTGCGTCGCTCAGTGCCCCTTCAGAATGTCCGAGCGCGAGGTCGTATAGACGATCCCGTCCGGCCCGAAATGAACGTTGAAGAACGCATCCTGATTGACGCCATCCTCGAGCCAGCGCCAGCTCCACACCGTCTCCGGCTTGAGCGGATAGCGCGCGACCTCGGTCGGCTTGCCGAGCAGCCGCCGCACCTCGTCCTCCGTCATGCCCGGCCGGATCTTCGCGAAGTTCGCGGCCGTCAGCACTTGCGTCGCCGCGGTGAAGCGGCCGTTCGCGTCGATGTCGACCATGTAGGTCTCGTTGCCCATCGGGCCGCGCGGATATTCGAGCCGCTTCGAGCCGTCCGTATAGACCCGCTCGGTCTCGGGACGCCCCATCTGGCTGCGGATCTCGGCCTCGGTCGTCACGCCGGGCGTGAGCCCCTTGAGGAACAGCGGCGCGGGTTTGATCGCGTTGAAGAAATCCTTGAATCGCTGCACGGTCTGCTCGCTTTGCTGATCGTCGCAGCCGGCGAGCGCGAGCGCCGCGCCGAGCAACGCGACAGGAAGGATACGGAATCGGAACATCGTCATCGGGAAACGGCGCGGCTTGCGCGCAACATCGAACACGCGCGCAAGCATACCGCACTGCGGCTGTCGTGCGCCGAAGCGGGACTCGACGCAGCGCTCGAAGCATGCGCGCCGTGTCGCCGCCTCGTGCGGCGCGGCGCTCGGCGCGCAGCGGCCCGCGGTCGGCCTCTTCGAGCCTTCGAGCCTTCGAGCCTTCGAGCCGCCAGATCAGCGAATCATTAGATCGGCGAGCCAACATCCCGAAGAAAAAGCGCCCCGCCGCTCAACCGCGCCGTCATGGCAACGATTCGACCTCGCGCTCGCGCTGTGCACCGGCGGCCGCCACGCGGGCCGCGCGCCGCGCATGGTTGCGAATCCGCCGCCGCGTGCGCGACAACTCGACGAGCTGCCACGAGCCGAGCGCAAGCGCGCCGAACAGCAGCTCGCGCGCGCGCTTGACGAGCGCGAGCGACAGCGCCGTCTCGCGGTCGACGCCGAACATCTGCGCGAGCAGCACGACGGTCGCCTCCTGGACGCCCAGGCCGCCCGGCACCATGAACGCCGCGTGGCGCACCGCCTGCGTCATCGCCTCGATCGCGACCGCGCCGCCGATCGACACCGGATGGCCGAGCAGCGCGAGCGCCCAGTAGATCTCGAGCGCGCCGACAACATAGCCCGCCAGCTGCCAGAAGAACGCGCGGAACAGCAGGCCCGCGCGCGACATCAGCGCGTCGATGTCGGCGTCGAGGCGCTTGCCGTCGACGCCTTGCAGCAGCCGGTGCGAATCGCCGAGCAGCCGGCTCGCGAAGCGCTCGATCGCATGGAAGACTCCGCCGCGGCGCATCAGCACGAACGCGAGCACGGGCATCGGCAGCGACAGCACGAGCGCGACGCCGATCGTCCTCGCGCCGACGCTCTCCTGCGTCGCGATCAGGAGCAGCACGAGGCCGAGCGCGGCGAACGCGTACTGGACGGCGATCGTCACGAGCACCTCGACGATCACCGACGCCGTCACGCGGCTCGCGTCGGGCACGCGCCAGCGCGCGAGCCGGATGCCGACGATCTCGCCGCCGACGCCAACGACGGGCAGCAGCCGGTTCACCGCCTCGCGCACGGTCGCGATCCACCAGAGGAACGGCAGCGACGCGCGCTTGTCGAGCAGCAGACGCCACGCGTGCGCGTCGAGCAGCAGCGGCAGCCCGTGGAACGGCACGAGCCACAGCAGCGCGAAACCGGCCTGGCCGATCACGCGAACGACGTCGCCGACACCCTCGTGCACGACGAGCGCGAGCAGGATCGCGATCCCGAGCGGCCAGCCGAGCCATTTGATCCAGCGGGTCATGACGGCTGCGCTCCGGTGATCCGCGCGCCGCGCGGCATGCGCGCACGCGCGCCGCCGCCGAACACGTCGGCGAAGCCGCCGCATGCGACGCCCGCCGCCTCCACCGCGGCCGCGACGCGCGGCGACAGCAGCGCGGCGAGCTCGTCGGCCGGCCGGTAGTCGCGCATCGACGGCGTGACCGGCCCGTCGCCCGCCTCCGCCGGATGGCAGTAGATTTCGCCGACGCCCCCCGGCAGCTTCGCGAGCGCGTCGAGCAGCACCGCTTCGTCCATCGCGCCCGTGTGCTCGATGCCGACGACGTAGTCGTTGTGCGCGATCCCCGCGCGATCGAGCCGCGCGCGCACGAGCCCGATCCACGGCTTCAGCCAGAACGGCGTCGACGGCTCGTACGGCAGTCGCACCGCGCGCAGCCCGAATTCGCGGCCGATGTCGATGATCATCGACAGCACGGTCGGATGCAGATGGAAATGCTTGTGCGTGTTCACGTGATCGAGCGTGAGCCCGGTCGCCGCGAACGCTTCGAACTGCGCACGGATTTCGCGGCGCAGCTGCGCGCGCACGTGCGGCAGGAAGAAGAAGCGGCAACCGTCCTTCGCCATCGCGTCGCCGAAGCGGCCGTCGGGGCCGACGAGCGCCGGGATGTCGCTTGCGGGCAGCGTCGCGGGCCCGTCGGCGAGCACGACGTGCAGGCCGACCGCGAGCGACGGCAGGCGCTTCGCGCGCTCGACCGCATCACGCGCGGCGGGCGCGCCGACCATCAGGCTCGCGGCCGCGAGCACACCGTCCCGGTGCGCGCGCTCGACGGCCGCATTGACCCGCGGATGCAGGCCGAAATCGTCCGCCGTGAAGATCAGCGCGCGCGGCGCCGCGTCGGGACCCGCCACCGTTCAAGCCTCATGCGCGCGCAGGAAACGGAAGAATTCGACGCCTTCGCGCAGACGGCGCTTCATCATCTCCCAGCTCGTCAGCATTTCGCGGACGATTTCCCAGATCTTCGACGGCCGGAAATAGAACTCGCGATAGAAGTGCTCGAGGTGGTGGTAGATCTCCTCGCGCGACAGGTGCGGATAGCCGATCGCGGCGAGCTGCACGCCTTCCTTGCTGACGAGGTTGATCGTCTTGTTCTCCGCGAGCCAGCCGTTCTCGATCGCCTGCTCGTAGAGGCGCGTGCCCGGGTACGGCGCGGCGAGCGACACCTGGATCGTGTGCGGATTGATTTCCTTCGCGTACTCGATCGTCTTCTTGATCGTGTCCTTCGTCTCGCCCGGCAGGCCGAGGATGAAGGTGCCGTGGATCTTGATGCCGAGCTTGCGGCAGTCCTCGTTGAAGCGGCGCGCGATGTCGGTGCGCAGGCCCTTCTTGATGTTCAGGAGGATCTGGTCGTCGCCCGATTCGTAGCCGACCAGCAACAGGCGCAGGCCGTTTTCCTTCATGATCTTGAGCGTCGAGTACGGCACGTTCGCCTTCGCGTTGCACGACCACGTGACGCCGAGCTTGCCGAGCCCGCGTGCGATCTCCTCGACGCGCGGCTTGAAGTCGGTGAACGTGTCGTCGTCGAACATGATCTCCTTCACTTCCGGCATGTTGTCGCGGATCCACTTCACTTCCGCGAGCACGCTCTCGACCGAGCGCGTGCGGTAGCGATGGCCGCCGACCGTCTGCGGCCACAGGCAGAACGTGCACTTCGAGCGGCAGCCGCGGCCCGTGTAGATCGACACGTACGGGTAGTTCAGGTAGCCGATGAAGTAGTTGTCGATCTTGAGATCGCGCTTGTAGACGGGCGCGACGAACGGCAGCTCGTCCATGTTCTCGATCATCGGACGCGGGCCGTTGTGCTCGATCGAGCCGTCCTTCGCGCGGTAGCTCATCCCGAGGATCTCGGAAAACGGCTTGCCTTCGGCGATGTCCTTGCACGTGTAGTCGAATTCCTCGCGGCAGACGAAGTCGATCGCTTCCGTCGCGGTCAGCGAGTTGTGCGGATCGACCGCCACCTTCGCGCCGACCATGCCGACCAGCATCGACGGCTTCATCTTCTTCAGGTCTTCCGCGAACATCGCGTCGGTCGGGAACGACGGCGTGCTCGTGTGGATGATCACGAGATCGTAGTCCTTCGCGATCTTGAGCGTCGCTTCGACCGACAGGCCGTCGGCCGGCGCGTCGACGACGCGGCTGCCCGGCACGAGCGCGGCCGGCTGCGCGAGCCACGTCGGATACCAGAAGGATCGGATCTCGCGCTTCGCCTGATAGCGGGAGCCCGCGCCGCCGTCGAAGCCGTCGTACGACGGGGCCTGCAAGAACAGCGTTTTCATGAATGCTCCGGTAGCCTGCTGCATAGATATCAATTCGTTCGAGTGCAAATGTTTCGTTTCGAAAACCGCGGGCCGCCTGTCGCCGCCCGCGCATCCCATGTATGTGTCCGGCGCCCTTCAGCGCCCGTCGCCCGCCTCCACGACCGTCGCGCGCGCATCGCCGCCGACGACCGTCATCCGCGCGCCGCGCCACACGACCTGCGTGCCGAACGCGGCGGCGAGCCACTCGAGTGCGAGCAGCGCGTCGCGCACCGGCACGACCGGCAAATCGCGCCAGAACGCGCGCCAGCCGGCCGAGCCGCGTGCATGCAGCGCGAGCCGCGCGACCGTGCCGATCGCGGCCGCCGCGCCGGCCGTCGCGCCCGCCGCCGACGTCGTGCCGAGCCACGCGGCGAGCGCCGCGCCGATAGCGAGCCACGGCGCGGTGAACGTGATGAACAGGAATGCGAACCCAGCCGGATTCAGCGAGCGGATCGTGCGCAGCCAGCGCGTCTCGCGCAGCCACAGCGGCGCGAACGACGGCTCCGCGACGTCCGTCGCCACGTTCACCTCGGAGAGCACCGTGCGCAGCCCGAGGCGGCGCGGCAACTCGGCGAGCCAGTAGTCGTCCGCGAGCTCGTCCTTCAGCGCCTTGAAGCCGCCGATCGCGTCGAGCGTCGCGCGCGTCAGCGCGAGCGTCGCGCCGAACCCGAAGCGGCTCGACCCGCCGAGATGGGTAATCCGGACCGACGGCGCGAACCACGCATCGACGAATTGCACGCCGATCCGCGTCCAGAAGCCGCCGACGCTGCGCGCATGATACAGGCAAGTGACGACGCCGACCGACGGATCGGCGAGCGGCGCCGTCACGCGGGTCAGATAATCGGGCTCGACGGCGATGTCGCTGTCGGCGATCACGATGCGGCCGTAGCGCGCGCGCTCGGCGAGATTGACGAGATTGCTGACCTTCAGGTTCGAGCCGTACACGCGCGCGTCGATCACGAGCTCGATGTCGCTGTCGGGGTAGTCGGCCTGCAGCCGGCGCACGACGGCGACGGCCGGATCGGCGGCCGACGCGACGCCGAACAGCAACTGGTAGCGCGGGTGCCGCTGCTCGCAGAAGGTCGCGAGATTCTCGTGCAGATGCGGCTCCGATCCGCACAGCGGCTTCAGCACGCTGACGGGCTCGAAGCCGTCGCGGGCGGCCGTGCGCGGCACGCGCGGCGCGGGCGCGAACGCGGCGAGCACCGCGTAGCCGCACGACGCGCAGGTGAGCGCGAGCAGCGCCCATTCGACAATGGAAAGCGATCCCGTCATGCCGCGCGCCTCCGAGCGATCGGGCGGCAGACAAAACGGGAACGCGATGTTTCGGCGGGGACGATTTCGAACACGATCCCAACTCCTCTTACTTGCACTTTCAACGACGCGCAACGCACCGGAACCGGCCGTGCGGCCGCTATCCCGAGGCTCCTCGTGCGACTTTTCGCGGCAAGCGCAGGGAGAATAGAACGGAATCCGTGAGCGCGATTGGTGTGTAGGCCGCGAATTTTAGCAGCGACACGCGGACAACGCTTGCCGCGCGTGCCGAAAAGCACTGTTGCTGAACGGCAGATCCACGCAGATGCGGTCAATTTCCACGCAATTGCCCTTGTATTAGCGTAAGCGCTTTGCAGGACGCACGCCGTCCAAAACGTAAGGGTTTCTGTGGATTTTTGTACCAGATGAAATACTCCAGCCAAATCGGTGCAGATTTCATCAGATTTCTCGTGATTACAGTCTATTACAGAACAATCTTTCGCGCCGCGCCGCGTCACGTTGACGCCTGCGCTCGCCCCTGTCGCCGGCAGGGACATCTTTCGGCCGCCGACGCGATCCGGAACGCTTTGGCACAATCGACGGCGTCTGTTGCGTGCACGCATCATCGGCAGGCCGCGCCGCATGCGCGTCGGCCCGCGTTCCGTCCCCTATGCCACCGGTCTTCACGTCGCCATGATTCCGTTTTCCGTCCTCGACCTCGCGCCGATTCCCGCCGGCGCCGACGCCGCACAGGCATTTCGCCACTCCGTCGATCTCGCCCGGCACGCCGAGCGCCTCGGCTATCGCCGCTACTGGCTCGCCGAGCACCACAACATGCCCGGCATCGCGAGCGCGGCGACCGCGGTCGTGATCGGCCACGTCGCGGGCGCGACGCAGACGATCCGCGTCGGCTCGGGCGGCGTGATGCTGCCGAACCACGCGCCGCTCGTGATCGCCGAGCAGTTCGGCACGCTCGCGTCGCTCTATCCCGGACGCATCGATCTCGGCCTCGGGCGCGCGCCCGGCACCGACCAGACGACGGCCCGCGCGCTGCGGCGCGATCTGATCGGCAGCGCGGATTCGTTCCCGGACGACGTCGTCGAGCTGCAGCGCTACTTCGCCGCGCCCGTCCCCGGCCAGCGCGTGCGCGCGGTGCCGGGCGCGGGGCTCGACGTGCCGATCTGGCTGCTCGGCTCGAGCCTCTTCAGCGCGCAGCTCGCCGCGATGCTTGGGCTGCCGTTCGCGTTCGCGTCACATTTCGCACCCGACTACCTGATGCGCGCGCTCGACGTGTACCGCGCGCAGTTCCGGCCGTCCGCCGCACTCGCGAAGCCGTATGCGATGGTCGGCGTGAACGTGTTCGCCGCCGACACCGACGACGAAGCGCGGCGCCTCTTCACGTCGCTGCAGCAGCAGTTCCTGAACCTGCGGCGCGGCACGCCCGGGCAGCTGCCGCCGCCTGTCGAGTCGCTCGACGCGCTCGGCGCGACCGAGCTGGAGCTCGCCAACGTCGCGCACGCGCTGTCGTTCGCGGCGATCGGTTCGCGCGACACGGTACGCGAGCGGCTGCGGCGGCTGATCGCGCAGACGGGCGCGGACGAGCTGATCGTCGCCGCGCAGATCCACGATCACGGCGCGCGGCTGCGTTCGTATGAAATCGCCGCGCAGGTGCGCGACGAGCTTCGCGACGAAGCGGCGGGTTGATGACGGGGGAAGCGGCGGCGTGGCGGATTGACGTGCCGCGGCGGCGCGAATGCGGCGCGATATGACGGCGGCGTCGATACCGATACCGATACCGATACGAAAATACATCGCGCAGGAATACGGACGCCGCCGCGTGAATGCCCTCGCATCGGAACGACGAACGACTGCGCGGCGATGCCCGGACAGTCGGGACGCGGACGCGAACCGGGAACGCGCCCCCATCCCCGCCCCGCCGAACCTCGCGTCATCCCGCGGCGATGCCTACTCGCTCGCCGCGTGCGTCGCGTGCGCGGGCTTCACGTTCGCGAGCCCGTCGAGCAGCGCCTTGTGGAACGTCGCCGGATCCTGGATCTGCGGCGCGTGGCCGAGCGACGGGAATTCGTAGAGCACCGCGCCCGGAATCGCCGCCTGCGTGCGCTTCGCGAGCGCCGGATAGCGCCCGAGCTTCGCGTGGACGTCGGGCGGCGCGACGTCCTTGCCGATCGCGGTCGTGTCCTTGTCGCCGATCAGGAGCAGCGTCGGCACCTTGATCGCGCCGAACTCGTAGACCACCGGCTGCGTGAAGATCATGTCGTAGACGAGCGCCGAATTCCACGCGACGACATCCCGCCCCGGCCCGCGATACATGCCGGCGAGCATCTGCACCCAGCGCTCGTACGCGGGCGACCACTCGCCCGCGTAGTACGTGCGCTGCTCGTAGCGGCGAATGCCGTCCGCGGTCGTCTTCAGCTCGCGCGCGTACCAGTAGTCGACCGGCAGCGACGGCACGCCGAGCGCCTTCCAGTCCTCGAGGCCGATCGGATTGACGAGCACGAGCTGCCGCGTGTCCTTCGGGTACATCAGCGCGTAGCGCGCGGCGAGCATGCCGCCCGTCGAATGGCCGACGATCGTCGCGTCCTTCACGCCGATCGATTCGAGGAGCGCGTGCGTGTTGTGCGCGAGCTGCTGGAAGCTGTACTGATAGCGCGCGGGCTTCGTCGACTTGCAGAAACCGATCTGGTCCGGCGCGACGACGCGGTAGCCCGCCTTCGTCAGCACGTCGATCGTCTGCTCCCACGTGCCCGCGCAGAAGTTCTTCCCGTGCAGCAGGACGACGGTACGGCCGTTCGGATGCTCGGGGCGCACGTCGAGGTACGCCATCTGCAGCGTCTGCCGCTGCGACGTGAACGCGTAGCGACGCACCGGATACGCGTACGCGAAGCCTTCGAGCTCCGCGCCGTACGCCGGGCCGCCGGCCTTCGCGCCCGCGCCCGCGCCCGTCGACGCGGCGACGGCGGGCGAAGCGCTCGGCTGCGGCGCGGCGGTAGCCGAAGCGGCGCCCGAAGCGGCAACTGAAACGGCAACCGACGACGCGGCGCCCGGCGAGCCCGCGAACGCCGACGCCTCCGGCATCGTCATCGCCGCGACAGCGGCCGCAAATATCGCGGCGAGCCGCGCGAACCACACTATGCGAATCTGGAACATCGTCGAAGCCGAAAAGAGAGAAGGAAACGGCAAGCCAGACATCCGCGCAAGCCGCGCGCAATTTTACTTTCGACGGATTGACGACACCCGCGATACTGTATTACCAGATGTTTCCGCTAATGCGGGAAAGTCATGTATCTTTCGACTAGTCCGACGAGCCGGCCGCGTGCAGGCACACTCGATCATGAAAAACGTCCTCAGCATCCAGTCGCACGTCATCTACGGCCATGCGGGCAACAGCGCCGCGGTATTCCCGATGCAACGGCTCGGCGTCAACGTCTGGCCGCTCAACACCGTGCAGTTGTCCAACCACATGCAGTACGGTCATTGGGCGGGCAGCGCGATCGACGCGGCGAAGATGGAGCAGCTCGTCGACGGCATCGCCGCGATCGGCGCGTTGAAGCGCTGCGACGCGGTCCTTTCGGGCTTCCTCGGCTCGCCCGCGCAGGCGCGCGCCGCCGTCGAGATCGTGCGCACCGTGAAGGCGACGAACCCGAACGCGTGGTACTTCTGCGATCCCGCGATGGGACAGACGGGCGGCATCCGGCCCGAGCCCGGCGTCGAAGAGTTCATCGTCGCCGAGCTGCCCGAGCTAGCGGACGGCATGGCGCCCAATCACGGCGAGCTGCAGAAGCTCGCGGGGCAGCGCATCGAGACGGTCGCCGAGGCCGTCGAAGCATGCCGCTCGATCATCCGCCGCGGCCCGCAGGTGATCCTCGTCAAGCACCTGCACGACCGCAACAGCCCCGCCGACCGTTTCAACATGCTCGTCGTCACCGAGACCGAAGCGTGGATCGGCCAGCGTCCGCTGTATGCGTTTCCGCGGCATCCGGTCGGCGTCGGCGACCTGACGAGCGCGGTCTTCGTCGCGCGGCGACTGCGCGGCGACAGCGTGCGCGCCGCGTTTGAGCACACGCTCGCCGCCGTGCACGCGGTCGTCAAGGCGACCTACGACGCGCGCCGCTACGAGCTCGAGCTCGTCGCCGCGCAGGACGAGATCGCGCAGCCGAGCGAGTGGTTCGGCGCCTGGGTCACGGGCGCGGATTGATGCGGCGCGCGCGCCCGTCCGCGTGTTGATTCGCACGCGCTTTCGCGCGCTTCTCCCTCGACCGCGGCGGCGGGGAGCGTTCTCGCAGTTCTCGCAGTTCTCGCTGTCCCCGCAATCCTCACCATCGTCGCGGCCGCCGCCGCAATCGCCTCCCTCGCCACCCTCACGGCCTCGGCCATGCTCGTCGCCGGCCCGCTCGCGCCACGCCGCCGAACCGCTCGCCGCCGGTCGCCGCATCCGCCGCGTCGATCCGGCGCGCGTCGTCGCAGTCGAGCGCGCGATCCGGCATCCGTACGCGCATCGGCGCGCGTTCATCCGAATGACACCGTTTCCCCGATATCCTCCCGGCGGCGTTGCGCGGCGGCGCTGCCGCGCAAGACGGCATCACGCATCGCGACCAACTTCCATTCGGCCGCTGCCGCTCCGGCGGTCTTGCCCCACTCCAGACAAGGAAGCGACAACATGACCAATCAGAATCGCCGCGACTTTCTGCGCCTCGCCGCCGGCACGGCGGGTGCCGCCGCCTTGCAGCTCTTTCCGCCCGTGATCCGCGAAGCGCTCGCGATTCCCGCGAACCGCCGCACCGGCACGATCCGCGACATCGAGCACGTCGTGATCCTGATGCAGGAAAACCGCTCGTTCGACCATTACTTCGGCAAGCTGCGCGGCGTGCGCGGCTTCGGCGATCCGCGCCCGCTCGCGATGCAGAACGGCAAGTCGGTGTTCCATCAGCCGGTGCTCCTCGGTCCGGCCGAGCTGCTGCCGTTCCATCCGGACGCGTCCAATCTCGGCATGCAGTTCCTGCAGGACCTGCCGCACGGCTGGCAGGACACGCACGGCGCCTGGAACAAGGGCCGCTGCGACCGCTGGATCGCGAACAAGGGAACGACGACGATGGCGTACCTCGAACGCAACGATATCCCGTTCCACTACCAGCTCGCCGACGCGTTCACGATCTGCGACGCATACCATTGCTCGATCCCGAGCTCGACCGATCCGAACCGCTACTACATGTGGACGGGCTACGTCGGCAACGACGGCGCGGGCGGCGGCCCCGTGCTCGGCAACGAAGAAGCCGGCTACGGCTGGAGCACGTATCCGGAGACGCTCGAACAGGCGGGCGTATCGTGGAAGATCTATCAGGACATCGGCACGGGCCTCGACGCCGCGGGCGCGTGGGGCTGGACGCAGAATCCGTACATCGGTAACTACGGCGACAACTCGCTTCTCTACTTCAACCAGTACCGCAACGCGCAGCCGGGCAGCCCGCTGTACGACAAGGCGCGCACGGGCACGAACGTGAGCGCGGGCGGCACCCTCTTCGACGTGCTGCAGCAGGACGTGAAGAACGGCACGCTGCCGCAGGTGTCGTGGATCTGCGCGCCGGAAGCGTATTCCGAGCATCCGAACTGGCCGGCGAATTACGGCGCGTGGTACGTCGAGCAGGTATTGAAGGTGCTGACGTCGAACCCGGACGTGTGGAGCAAGACCGCGCTCTTCATCACGTACGACGAAAACGACGGTTTCTTCGATCACGTCGCGCCGCCGTTCGCGCCGCAATCGCGCGACAACGGGCTGTCGACGGTGTCGACCGCGGGCGAGATCTTCCCGGGCGACGCGAAGCACATGGCCGGGCCCTACGGGCTCGGGCCGCGCGTGCCGATGCTCGTCGTGTCGCCGTGGACGAAGGGCGGCTGGGTCTGCTCGCAGACGTTCGATCACACGTCGCTGCTGCAATTCATCGAAGCGCGCTTCAACGACCGCTATTCGGTGCGCGCGCCGAACGTGACGCCGTGGCGCCGCGCGGTGTGCGGCGACCTCACGTCCGCGTTCAACTTCTCGAGCCCCGACGGCAGCTGGCCGCAACTGCCCGACACGAGCGGCTACGCGCCGCCCGATCGCAACCGCCATCCGAGCTACGTGCCGGTGCCGCCCGTCGCGCAGTCGATGCCGAAACAGGAAGCGGGCCTGCGCGCCGCTCGCGCGCTGCCGTACGAGCTGTTCGCGTTCGGCCGCATCGACGCGTCGACGGGCAAGTTCAAGCTGACGTTCGCGAACACGGGCCGCGCGGGCGCGGCGTTCCAGGTGACGGCCGCGAATCGCATCGACGGTCCGTGGGCGTACACGGTCGAAGCGCGCAAGCGTCTGTCGGACGAATGGAGCACGGCGCTCACGCTCAGCCTCTACGATCTGACCGTGTACGGCCCGAACGGCTTCCTGTGCCAATTCCGCGGCTCGACCGCGGCGGCGCTCGGCATCACCGCGAACCCGGAAGTGATCTACGGCTACGACGTCGCGAACGGCAACATCACGCTGCGTCTGTCGAACCGCGGCCGCGCGACGGTGCGGCTCACGGTGGCGAACGCGTACGGCAACGACAGCCCGCGCGTCTACGAGCTGAAGCCCGGCCAGCGGATCAACGACTACTGGGATCTGCGCGACAGCCACAGCTGGTACGACCTGACCGTCTCCGACGGCACGCCGAACGGCTTCCTGCGCCGCTTCGCCGGGCACGTCGAGACCGGCCGGCCGAGCATGAGCGATCCGCTGATCGCGACGGTCTGAGCGTCGCCTCGTGCGATTGCGCGCGCCGCTTCGGCGGCGCGCGGGACGCGCGGGGCGTGCGCAGGCGATCGTCCGGCTGCGCGGCGGCCGGTCGCGCGGCCGTGTGATCGACCGGCGCTTCGCTCGCCCGACGACTCTGCAATCGAAGGGGCGAGACGCGCGCGGCACGGCGCGTCTCGCCCCATCTCACTTTCGTCGGTTCACCGCGCGCGGGCGGCACGTCATGCGAAATCGGCGACACCGGCGAAGACGCCTTGTCGCATTCCCTTCGCTACGCGGCATGTCGCGCGGGCGCGGTCTCGCCGCTTGGCGTCCCGCGCCTCAAATGGCTCATCGCTCATCCAGCGTTCGGCATTCGGCATTCGGCATTCGGCCATCCAGCGTCGATCATCCGCCCTGCTCGCGCTGAGCAAGACCGACTGCGGCCTTTCATACCCGAACATCCCCCACCGCTTCCAACCGCCCGACATCGCGTCGTCCACTTCTGCTGCAATGCGCCACGCACCGGCTCGCGCACGCGCGCGCCGAACTTCGCCAACAGTCTGCAGAATCCACGCTTCCCCGCCGCTCGCCGACCTCTCGCGCCTCCGTACGGCTATGCGCAAATCCGCATCCGATGCGCCGCAAATCAACAAGACTCGTCCAATTTGGCCTTCTATAAATCGGATAGCCGTCGCCGCTCGCGCAACGCCCGCAGCGCCATCGGCATCGCGCATCAACGCTTCTTGCGTCCCGTTCGTGCATCGCCTAAAAGGAATGAACATGAGACTCCGCTCGTCACTGCCCTCCCTCGCCCTCGCCGCCGCGCTCGCGTGCGGTGCAACCGGCGCCGCGCGCGCCGCCGACGACACGCCCGTCAAGGTCGGCTTCGCCGCGCCGCTCACGGGCGTCAACGCGGGCTACGGCAAGGATCTGCAAAACGGCGTGCAGCTCGCGCTCGACGACGCCCGCGCGCAGAAGATCAAGATCGCCGGCAAGCCCGCGCGCTTCGAGCTCGTCGTCGAGGACGACCAGGCCGATCCGCGGATCGGCGTGCAGGCCGCGCAGAGCCTCGTCGACAAGAAGGTGTCGGTCGTCGTCGGCCACTTCAATTCGGGCACGACGATTCCCGCGTCGGTCGTCTACGACAAGGCGGGCGTCCCCGTCATCGATCCGGCCGCGACGAATCCCGTCATCACGTCGCGCGGGCTCGCGAACGTGTTCATGGTGATCGCGACCGACGGCCAGAACGCGGGCAACGCGGGCCGCTATGCGGTCGACGTGTCGAAGGCGAAGCGGATCGCGATCGTCGACGACCGCACCGCGTTCGGCCAGGGCGAAGCCGACGAATTCGACAAGGCCGTGAAGGCCGCGGGCAGCGCGATCGTCGCGCGCGAATACACGAGCAACCAGGCCGTCGACTTCCGTGCGCAGATCACGAGCCTGAAGAGCAAGAACGTCGATCTGATCTTCTTCGGCGGCCTCGATTCGCTCGCCGCGAACTTCATCAAGCAGATGAAGCAGTTGGGCCTCGCCGCGCAATTCGTCGGCGGCGGCGGCGTGAAGGACGCCGAGTTCATCAAGATCGCCGGCCCCGCCGCGGAAGGCGCGATGGCGTGGGAATACGGCCGGCCGCTCGACCAGCTGCCGCAAGGCAAGGACTTCGAGGCGCGCTTCAAGAAGCGATTCGGCGTCGACGTGCTGTCGTACGCGCAGTTCGGCTACGACGCGACGTGGGCCGCGATCAAGGCGATGCAGGCGGCGGGCTCGACCGAACCGGGCGCCTATCAGCCCGCGCTGAAGAAGATCGACTTCGAGGGCATCACCGGCCGCATCGCGTTCGCGGGCGACGGCTCGCTGAAGAGCGGGATGTCGACGCTCTATCAGGTGAAGAACGGCGCGTGGCAGACGATCGTCACGAAGGGGGGCTGATCGGCCGCCCCGATTTCCGCGGGCCGCACGCGACGCGCTGCACGCGCGCGGCCCTTCTTCCGACCGGCGCGCATCGCGCCCATCCCATGGAGTTTCGATGCATTCGAAAGTCGTCATCGTCGGCGGCGGCGTGATCGGCAGCGCAACCGCCTATTTCCTGCGCACGATGGACCCCGGCATCTCCGTGACCGTCATCGAGCGCGATCCGACCTATGCGCGCGCATCGTCCGCGCTGTCCGCGGCGTCGATCCGCCAGCAGTTCTCGACGCCGCTGTCGATCCGGATGTCGCTCTTCGGAATCGAGTTCCTGCGCTCGCTCGGCGAGCGGCTCGCGGTCGACGGCGAGCGCCCGTCGATCGATCTGCACGAAGGCGGCTACCTGTTTCTCGCGACGCCGGCGGGCGACGCGACGCTGCGCGAGAACCACGCGCTGCAGACGTCGCTCGGCGCGCAGATCCGCTATCTGCCCCGCGACGCGCTCGCCGCGACGTTCCCGTGGCTTTCCACCGACGATCTCGCGGCCGGCTGCTACGGCGAACGCGGCGAAGGCTGGTTCGACGGCTACGGGCTCGTGCAGGCGCTGCGCAAGAAGGCGCGCGCGCTCGGCGCGCAGTACGTGAGCGCGGACGTGACGGGCGCGCGCGTCGACGGACGCCGCGTCACGCAACTGCTGGCAGGCGACGGCCACGCATACGACTGCGACGCGATGGTCAACGCGGCCGGGCCGTGGGCGCGCACGATCGCGGCGTTCGTCGGCGTCGACCTGCCCGTCCATGCGCGCCGCCGCAGCATCTTCAACGTGACGTCGCCGGCCGTGCTGCCGCGCTGCCCGCTCGTCGTCGATCCGAGCGGCGTCTACTTCCGGCCGGAAGGCGCGTCGTTCATCTGCGGCGCGGCGCCGCCGCCCGAGCGCGACTTCGACGATCTGCCGCTCGACGACGTCGACCACGCGCTCTTCGACGACCTGATCTGGCCGACGCTCGCGCAACGCGTGCCGCAGTTCGAAGCGCTGCGGGTCGCGCGCAGCTGGTCCGGCTACTACGAGTACAACGTGCTCGACCAGAACGCGATCATCGGGCCGCATCCGGATGTCGACAACTGCATCTTCGCGAACGGCTTCTCGGGGCACGGGCTGCAGCAAGGGCCGGCGACGGGGCGCGGCGTCGCGGAGCTGATTCTGCATGGACGGTACGCTTCGCTCGACTTGTCGCCGCTCGGCTTCGAGCGCGTGCTGGCAGGACGGCCGATCGTCGAGAAGAACGTCGTGTAAAGGAGGAAGCCCGCGCGGCGCGGGCGACCACGTGTGAAGCGGCAAGCGGGCGCGGCAGCAATTCAGCGTGCGTCGCGTCATACGCCGGCGCCCATCCGGCTCGCACGCGCAAACGCACGCGCAACGCCTTGCGGGCGGCCGCCGTCGCGCACACGGGAAAGGTTGACGCACGACACCCGATGTGTCGATGGTCGCGCGCATCGGTGCATCAGCCGTCGGCGACGCATCGTCGCGCGGGCCCCGCGCGCGCGACGGCCGCCGCGCATGCGCGATGCCTGTCGCCCGTCAGAGCCCGACGCCGCGCGCCATCCCGGCCGCGGCGAACACGATCACGACGACGAGCGCCGCCTGCACATGGCCGATCCGCGCATACGCGGGCGCGCGTGCGAGGTCGGGCAGCATCCCGCGGCGCGCGGTGACGCGCCAGCGGATGAGCCCCATCATCGGAACCAGCTCGAACACGAGGATCAGCGCGAGCGCCCCCATCTTCAGATGAAAGAGCGGCGCGTGCAGATAGTATTCGCCGCCCTTCTCGAAACCGCCGAACGCGCGGACGATGCCCGTCGTGATCAGCACGAGCGCGGACACGCCCCAGATCGCGTCCGCCCGGAACACGTCGGGCAGATCGGCGGACTGCCGCGACGCGGCGACGCGGCGCAGCGCGCGGTTGCGCGCGGCGATCGACGCAAGCGCGAAACCGAACGCGAGCAGATGAACGGCGGCGAGCAACCATCGAACGGTCAACATCGGTCCTCCTGGTGTCGGCGAAGCGAACGCGGCGGCACGAGCCGGCCCGCCGGCGTCACGCGATCTGCTTGAGCGACGCGTCGAGCGCGCGCGCCGCGACGCGGTCGCCTTCCGTCGCGAGCGGCGCGCGCATCACGATCTGGCGGTTATGGCCGACCGCGGCGGGCGAATCCCACAGCAGCTCGATCTTCGGTCGCGCGAACCGCCGGCCGTTCGGCTGCGCGGCGGCGGCCGCGGCGGACCGAGGCGCGACGGATTGCGCGTCGGCGGATCGAGGCGCGGCGCCCTTCGGCCAGCGGACCGACAGCTCGCGCGCGTCGTATTGCCCGACCTTGCGGCTTTCCATCCAGACGACGACGGTGCGCGTCAGCGTATCGAGCGAGATCGCATAGCGGCCGATCGCGTAGCGGCGCGCGGCGACGTTCGTGCGCCACAGCGCGCGCGGCCGGCACATCCAGACGACGGCCGCGTAGAGCGCGGGCGCGGCGACGAGCCAGCCGTTGCTGACCGTCAGCGCGTGCAGCGCGCGGCGCCAGCCGGCCGCCCATGCGAACACGCCGACCGACCACACGGCGAACAGGAAGCCGAGCAACGCGAAGAAGCGCAGCGCCTGGCGCAGCCATTGCGGAAGCGGATGGAACGGCCGCTCGGCGCGCGCCTGCGCGCCGGGAAGGACGAGCAGCAGGAAGATGAGGACGACGTTGATGCACGCCCACGGCGACGACGCCATCGCCGACAGCGACGCGCGATAGCCCATCAGCGACATCGAGAAGAGCCAGCGGGCGAGCAGCACGAGACCGATGGCTCGCAACGCGAAAATGACGCCCGAGCCGGGAGCCGGATTCGCGCGCGTGGTTTTCGTTCTCGCCAAAGCTCTCTCCTCTTGACGGCCTTGCCGGGGCCTGATTTTACGGCACGGCCATTATAGGGACATTACTAGGTCGGCTGATGCCCGCGCGCCGCAAATCGCCGGTTTGCCGCGTTTCGGAACGCGGCGGCGCGGCGCGGATACAACAGATGCCGGGCGCACGCCCGGATCGGCCGGGAACCCGGCCCCGAATGCAAAATGCCCCGCCCGGTGGACCCGGGCGGGGCATCGATGAAGCGTGCGGCGCTCGAGCGCGCCCCGCGCGGCCTTGCGCGGGAAAGACGCGACGCGTCAGCCTGCGTTGACTTCGCGCAGCACGGTGCGGCGCTTCTGGCGCAGCAACTCTTCGTAGCCCTTCACGTAGTTCTGCGCCATCACCTTCGACGTGAAGCGCGCGTCGAACGCGCCGCGCACCCGCTCGCGCGGAAGCGTGTGCAGACGCTTGACGGCGGCGACGGCCGACAGCTCGTCCTCGACGACGAAGCCCGACACGCCGTTGTCGATCACTTCAGGCACCGAGCCGCGCTTGAACGCGATGACGGGCGTGCCGCACGCCATCGCCTCGATCATCACGAGGCCGAACGGCTCCGGCCAGTCGATCGGGAACAGCAGCGCGTGCGCGTTGCCGAGGAACTCGGCCTTCTCGGCTTCGCTGATCTCGCCGATGTACTCGACGTGCGGCAGCGAGAAGAGCGGCTTGATCTTCTCTTCGTAGTACGCGCGGTCGGCCTTGTCGAGCTTCGCCGCGATCTTGATCGGCATGCCGGCCTGCTCGGCGATCCGGATCGCCGTGTCGACGCGCTTTTCCGGCGAGATGCGGCCGAGGAACGCGAGATAGCCCGGCTTCACGTCCGGGATCGGCTTCAGCAGGTTTTCCGGCAGGCCGTGATAGACGGTCGACAGCCAGCTCGCCTGCGGGAGCGGCACGCGCTGGTTGTCGGAGATCGACACGACGGGCACGTTGTCGAACGTGTTGAAGATCGGCTGCAGCTCCGGCAGGTCGAGACGGCCGTGCAGCGTCGTCAGATGCGGCACCGGCTGGCGCGAGAACAGCGGGAACGGGTAGTAGTCGATGTGGAAGTGCAGCACGTCGAATTCGTCCGCGCGGCGGCGGACTTCCTCGAGCAGCAGCATGTGCGGCGCCATCACGTCGCGGATCGTCGGATCCAGGCGCAGCGCCTGCGGCCACACGGCCTCGAGCTTGGCGGAGGTCTGCGAATCGCCGCTCGCGAAGAGCGTGACGTCATGCCCCATCTCGACGAGCGCCTCGGTCAGATAGGACACCACCCGTTCGGTACCGCCGTACAGTTTCGGGGGAACCGCTTCGTGCAACGGAGCGATTTGAGCGATTCGCATGTGCAACTCCTAAAAAATCGGCAAAAAATAAAGCAGCGGGTCGATCGCCCGCCTGCCGAACGCCGCCGCGACGTCGGTTGGACGTCCGGCGAGCCGGCTCGCGACACTGAAGCTGCGTTGCCTCGCAGGCCGCGCCGCACGCGCAATTAACGTTTCAGCGGAAAATCCGTTGACAGGTTCCAGTAAAACACCTAAGGGCAAACCCGAGGTCGATTATCGGGTGTCGCGGACAGTGCGGCGCACAACATTTCAAAGTCTTTACGTTGTTACAAAGACGCAACACTTTGCCAATCTCCTGACCTGAAGACCGTTTTAGAGTAGTTGCGTCTGCCCCGCTCCATGCGCGGACAGGCCGTGCGCGCGGCGGTTTTCGTCGAACGACGAGAGGAACGCGCCACAAGACGCAAAATTTTATCCCAAAATGAGTCGCATACCCCCGGCGTTACGCAACTCGGGCGCAGCGCGACGCACCGGCTTGATTACAATGCCGGCTTTCGCCTGCTTCTCGGCGCGACGTTCGGGCGCGGCGTTCAACCCTCGTTTCACCACACGCACTGATTTTGGAAGCTCTCAACCCTGCCCAGCGCAACGCCTACAACGCGAAGCTCGCGAGCTACGCCGATCGGCCGCTCGCGTTCCTGTTCCGCTACATCCGGTTGCATCCCGTCGCGCACGTCATCGTGCTCGTGAGCGTGCTCGCGGCGGTCGGCTGCGCGCTCGGCTCGCAATATGCGATCAAGCACCTGATCGACGTGCTCGCGGCCGGCCGCCATCATCCGGGCCCGCTCTGGGGCGCGTTCGCGCTCCTCGTCGGCCTCATCGCCGCGGACAACCTGCTGTGGCGCGTCGGCGGCTGGGTCGCCGCGCACACGTTCGTCGCGGTGACGGGCGACCTGCGCCGCGACCTGTTCCAATATCTGAGCGGCCACTCGCCGACCTACTACGCGGAGAAGCAGCCCGGCACGCTCGCGAGCCGGATCACCGCGACGTCGAACGCGATCTACACGGCCGAGAACACGATGGCGTGGAACGTGCTGCCGCCGTGCATCGCGGTGATGGGCGCGATCCTGATGATCATCGTCGTCAATCCGCTGATGGCGCTCGGCCTGCTGTCGTGCTCGGCCGTGCTCGCGATCGTGCTGTTCAAGCTCGCGAGGCGCGGCTCGGTGCGCCACCACCGCTTCGCCGCGAGAGCGGCGGCCGTCGACGGCGAGCTCGTCGACGTGATCGGCAACATGGGGCTCGTGCGCGCGTTCGGCATGACGCTGCGCGAGCAGAAGCGCTTCGGCGCGACCGTCAAGGCCGAAATGGACGCGCGCCAGCAGAGCCTGCTCTATCTGGAGAAGCTGCGCCTCCTGCACGCGGTGATCACCGCGATGCTGTCGGCGGGCCTCCTCGGCTGGGCGCTGTGGCTGTGGGACCAGGGCCGCGCGACGTCGGGCGACATCGTGCTCGTCAGCTCGCTCGGCTTCACGATCCTGCACGGCACGCGCGACCTCGCCGTCGCGCTCGTCGACGTCACGCAGCACGTCGCGCGCCTCGCCGAAGCGGTGAAGACGCTCCTCGAGCCGCACGGGATGCCCGACCGCTCGGACGCCGTCGCGCTCGCGCCGCGCGGCGGCCGCGTCGACTTCGAGCGCGTGACGTTCGCGTATCCGCACCGCCGGTCGATCCTCGACCACTTCGACCTGCACATCGAGCCCGGCCAGCGCGTCGGCCTGATCGGCAAGTCGGGCGCGGGCAAGTCGACGGTGCTCGCGCTGCTGCAGCGCTTCTACGACATCCAGCAAGGGGCGATCCGGATCGACGGCCAGGACCTCGGCTCGATCACGCAGGAGAGCCTGCGCCAGTCGATCGCGCTCGTGCCGCAGGACATCTCGCTCTTTCACCGGTCGATCTACGAAAACATCGCGTACGGCCGCCCCGACGCGACGCACGAGGAAGTGCTCGCCGCCGCGCGCGAGGCGCGCTGCACCGAGTTCATCGAGGCGATGCCGGAAGGCTTCGAGACGATCGTCGGCGATCGCGGCGTGAAGCTGTCGGGCGGCCAGCGTCAGCGGATCGCGATCGCGCGCGCGATCCTGAAGAACGCGCCGATCCTGCTCCTCGACGAGGCGACGTCGGCGCTCGACAGCGCATCCGAGGAAGCGATCCAGGCGGCGCTCGACCGGCTGATGACGGGCCGCACCGTGATCGCGATCGCACACCGGCTGTCGACGCTGCGCAACTTCGACCGGATCATCGTGATGAGCGCAGGCAAGGTGATCGACGACGGCAGCCCCGACGTGCTGCGCAGCCGCCCGGGCCTCTATCGCGACCTGCTCGCGAAGCAGCACGGCCGGCACCTGCCCGCGCCGGCGGAGCGCCGCAGCGGCGAGGATTCGTCGGCGTCGGGCGACGAGCGCGTCGCGTAACGTCGCGCGCGGCGCGGCACGCCGCGCGGGCGATGGTGCGCGGCGGTGCTGCTCGGCTCGATCGACACGAGATCGACGCCTCGGGGCTTCCAGCATCAATAGCAAAAAGGCCCGATCGGCATATGCCGATCGGGCCTTTTCGTTGCACGCGTCATGAACGATTTGCGCGGCGTTCGGTAGTCGCCATGTCCGGCCTTTCGCCTTTCGCCTTTCGCGTCCAGCACGTTGCGCCCCGGATCTCCGGCTCCGCAAATTTCGCCCTCGACACACATCGCGCACGCGAACGCGTTGCCCCAGACACCGGGAAACGTCAACCGTCAGCCCGCGCCGCCGCGCCCCATTGCCCGAGATCGCGCAGGAAGTTGTCGCGCCACACCGACACGTTGTTCTCGCGCAGCCGGGCGAGCATGTCGGCGTGACGCGCGCGCCGCTCGGCGAGCGGCATCGACAGCGCACGCGACAACGCGTCGGCCATCCCGCCGATATCGATCGGATTGACGATCAGCGCGCCCGTGAGCTCGCACGCGGCGCCCGCGAAGCGCGACAGCACGAGCACGCCGGGATCGTCCGGGTCCTGCGCGGACACGTACTCCTTCGCGACGAGATTCATCCCGTCGCGCAGCGGCGTCACATAGCCGACGCGCGCGAGCCGGTACAGCGCGGCGAGCACCGTGCGCTCGTACTGCCGATGGATGTAGAGGATCGGCGCCCAGTCGAGCTCCGCGAAACGGCCGTTGATGCGCCCCGATTCGCCTTCGAGCTGCCGGCGGATGTCCTGGTACGCGCGCAGGTCGGCGCGCGTCGACGGGGCGATCTGCAGGAACGACACGTGATTGCGATACGACGTCTCGTGCTCGAGCAGCTTCTCGAACGCGCGAAAGCGCTCGACGAGTCCCTTCGAATAATCGAGCCGGTCGACGCTCATCACGAGCTGCCGGCCGCGCAGCGACGCCGCGAGCGAACGCACCGCGCGGCCGTTCTCGCCCGCCTTCGCGAGCGCGGCGATCTCGTCCGGATAGACGCCGATCGGATACGCGGCCGCGCGCAGCGTGCGCCCGAACGCGTCGACGCGCGCCGGGCGCGCGGTGCGATCGACGGCGCCGCCCGCTTCGTATTCGACGTACTCGAAGAACGCCCGCAAGTCGGTCCCGGTCTGGAAGCCGAGCAGGTCGAACGAGCACAGCGCCTCGACGAGCTCGCGATGCGGCGGCACGTTGACGAGCACCTGCGCGGCCGGAAACGGAATGTGCAGGAAGAAGCCGATCCGGTTCTTCACGCCCGCCGCGCGCAACGCTCGCGCAAACGGGATCAGGTGATAGTCGTGCACCCAGATCACGTCGTCGTCGCGCAGGAGCGGCACGAGCTGCTGCGCGAGCCACACGTTCACGCGCGAGTAGCCTTCGAACTCGTGGCGGTCGAACTGGATCAGGTCCGCGCGGTAATGGAACGCGGGCCACAGCGTCGCGTTCGAAAAACCGCGGTAGTACTGATCATAGTCGCGGCGCGACAGGCCGATCGTCGCGAACGTGACGGGGCCGTGCTCCTCGACGCGGATCTGCGGCGCGCCGGACGCGACCACGTCGCCGCTCCAGCCGAACCACATGCCGCCCGTTTCCTTCAGCGCGTCGTAGACGCCGATCGCGAGGCCGCCCGCGGCCGGCTCCCCCTCCGAGATCGGCGCGACCCGATTCGAGACGATGATGAGACGACTCATGCCGACGCGCGCCCGGCGTCGATCCAGCGCGCGACCTGCTCGCGGAACGCGGCGACCGAGTCGATACGCGCGCGCGCCGTCGTGTCGCCCGCGCCGACCTTGATCGACAGCCCGCCGTTCGCGTTGACGACGGCGAAGCCCTGCTCGTCGGTCAGATCGTCGCCGGCGAAGACGGGCATGCGGCCGGCGAACGGCGGCTCGTTCAGGAACGCGGCGACCGCGCGCCCCTTGTCGACGCCCTTCGGCTTGATCTCGAACACCATCTTGCCCGGCTGCAGCACGTACGCGTCCGGATAATCGGCGACGAGCCGCTCCGCCGCCGCGCGCGCGACGCTTTCGCGCTCGGGCGCGTTGCGAAAGTGCAGCGCGAGCGCCGCGCCCTTGATCTCGAGCAGCATGCCCGGATGCCGGTCGACGACCGCCGCGAGCTCGCGCTCGATGCGCAGCAGGCGCGGATCGTCGAAGCCGATCCGCTGCGTGTCGCCGTTCGCGTCGCGCCGCTCGGCGCCGTGCAGACCGGCCACGGGCAGATCGGGCAGCTTGAGGAACGCGTCGATGCTGTCGATGCCGCGCCCCGACACGATCGCGACCGCGCCGTGCGCCAGCCGCCGCAGCTCGTCGACGAGCGCGGGTACGTCGGGTGGCACCCGGATCGCGTCGGGCGTCGGCGCGAGGTCGACGAGCGTGCCGTCGAAATCGAAGAAGAACGCGGTGCGGGCCAGGGGAAGGGAAAGCGGGATGGATTGCATCGATTCGCTGATGAGAATGGCTGCCGGCGGGCGCGCCCGCCGGGCGAATGTGCGCATCTTACCGCGCCTCGTGCAGGATGGACAAAAGCGCGGGCCTGCGACGCGCGGCCGACGCGCGCGCATCGCTGCGACATTTTGCCCCGGTTCGGTGCGCCGCGCGCGTTTCGAAAAGACGATCCCGATCAAATTGCGCTACAGTCGCAACCGCCAACAGAAACAGCGCGACGCCGATCCGCCCCGCGGTGCGATGCCCGCGGCCCGCAGCCGGGCGCGGCGCACGGGCCGCGACGCGGCAATGCGCCGAAGGCGCGGCACGATCGATGCGACATCCATGGCGTCCGCGCCACGCGCCGCGATCGGGCCCGGGACCGCCGCGCGTCGCCGTCGCGCACGATTGCTTCGAACCGAATTCGCCGATGCCGTTTCCCCTTTTCGCGGCGCGCACGCGCGCCGCATCGCCGGCTTCCGCCCGCCGCACGCGCGTGATCCGCTTCGCCGCCGCATGTGCGGCGGCGGCCGCGCTCGCCGGCTGCACGCCGCGCGGCGAGCCTTGGCGCCTCACGAACGTGACGGGCCATCTGCCCGACCTGACGTTCTCGCTCACGGGCGAGGACGGCAAGCCGATCGACGCATCCGCGTTCCGCGGCCGCGCCGCCCTCGTCTACTTCGGCTACACGCATTGCCCGGACGTGTGCCCCGAGACGATGGCGCGCCTGATGCAGGTCCTCGCATTGCTCGGTCCCGATGCGCGCAACGACGTGCGCATCCTGTTCGTGTCGGTCGACCCGGCGCGCGACACGCCGGCCGCGATGCGCGACTACGTCGGCGCATTCGACGCCGAGCACGCGTACGGCCTCACCGGCGGCGAGCGGCAGATCGAGTCGCTCGCGAAGCGCTACCGCGTCGCGTATCAGATGGAAAAGCGCGATCCGAACGGCAACTACGAGGTCACGCACAGCTCCGCAGTCTACGTGTTCGATGCGCAAGGCCGCGCGCGCCTGCTCACGACCGATCAGGATTCCCCCGACGCGATCGCCGCCGATCTGCGCCGGATCATCGTCAACCGTTCCTGAACCGGAACTCACTTACCGCCTAGCCGATGACGCTCAAACTGAAATTCCTCGCCGCGCTCGCCGCCCTCTCGCTCAGCCTGCACGCCTACGCCGCCGGCGCTTCGATCAGCGCGCAGAACGCGTGGGTGCGCTGGCTGCCGAACAAACTGCCCGCCGCGGGCTACGTGACGCTCGTCAACGCAAGCGACAAGCCGATCGACCTCGTCGAGGTCGAGAGTCCCGAGTACGGCATGACGATGCTGCATCAGACCGTGTCGAACGGCTCGACGCAGAAGATGGAGATGGTCGACAAGCTGACGATCCCCGCGCGCGGCAAGGTCGACATCGCGCCGGGCGGCTATCACTTCATGCTCGAAGAGCCGAAGCGCGCGATCAAGCCGGGCGACACCGTGCACCTGCGCATGCAGTTCTCCGACGGCGAGAAGCTCGACGCGCCGTTCGTCGTGAAATCTCCCGCGACCGCCAAGTAAGTCCCGCGCGATGAACCTGCTGTACTGGCTCGAGCCGTGGGAGCCGTCGCCCACCGTCGTGATCGCGGTGCTCGCGGCCGGCGTGCTGTTCGCGCGCGGCGCGCGCAAGGCGAAGGTGCCGCCGCTGCGGCAGTTCTCGTTCTGGCTCGGGCTGACGGCGCTCTACGTCGCGCTGCACACGCGGCTCGACTACTTCTTCGAGCACGAGTTCTTCATGCACCGCGCGCAGCATCTGGTGCTGCATCACCTCGGGCCGTTCTTCATCGCGCTGTCGTATCCGGGCGCGGCGATCCGCGCGGGCATCCCGTTCGCGTGGCGGCGCCGCTTCGTGCGCCCCGCGCTCGCGCAGCCGATCGTGCGCGCGACGCTCGACGTCGTGTTCAATCCGGTCGTCGCGGTCGTGCTGTTCGTCGGCCTGATCTATTTCTGGCTGCTGTCGCCGATCCACTTCGTCGCGATGCTCGACTGGCGGCTGTATCGCGTGATGAACTGGAGCATGGTGATCGACGGGCTGCTGTTCTGGTGGCTCGTCGTCGATCCGCGTCCCGCGCCGCCCGCGCGGCTCGCGCCGGGGCGGCGCATCCTGATCGCCGTCGCGGCGATCCCGCCGCAGATCCTGCTCGGCGCGCTGATTTTCTTCACGCCGCACGAGCTGTATCCGATCTATTCGATCTGCGGACGCGCGTTCACGTGGCTGAGCCCGCTGCGCGACCAGCAGATCGGCGGGCTGCTGCTGTGGATTCCCGGCTCGATGATGAGCGTGATCGGCGCGCTGATCGCGCTGCGGCACTGGATGCGGCTGTCCGCGCGCGGCCGGCTGGCCGACGAGCGATCGGCGCGCGCCGAACTCGCGCGCGCCCGCGCCGCCCGCTCGACGTCCTGACGATCGCGATGCGCACCGAACCCGCATGCCGCGCCGGCGGATTCGGCGCGGCCGTCATCGCGCGGGCGAACGCATCCACACGTGCGGAATGCCGTCGTCGTCGTGCACATCCGAACTGGGCGCGAAGCCGAACGCGCCGTAGAACTTCTGCAAATGCGCCTGCGCGTGCAGGCTGATCGGCGTGTCGGGCCATTGCGCGCGAATGCGCTCGAGCGCGGCCGCGAGCATCGCGTTGCCAAGACCCATTCCGCGAAACGGCTGCGTCGTCAGCACGCGGCCGATCCGGATGTCCGGGTCCGCCGCGTCGGGCAGCAGCACGCGCAGATAGCACGCGAGACGGCCTTGCGCATCGTATGCACCGAGATGCCACGCATCGGAATCGGCATGATCGATGTCGCGGTACACGCAATTCTGCTCGACGACGAACACGTCGCTGCGCGCGGCGAGGATCGCATAGATTTCCTGTGGCGTCAGCGCGTCGAACGGCTTCCAGCGCCATTCGAGCGATGCCGACGGCTCCCTGGCGTTGACGGACGGAGCGGCGGTCGAGGATGAAGACATGATCGAAATTCCGAATGAATGGCGGCGCTGCTGCAAAGCGCGGAATGATCGATTATGCCTCGAACGGGCTCGCGGCCGCTCCGCGAACGCGAATACGGATGCGAACGCTGATGCGGATGCAATGCCGACGCGCATCGGCGTCGGCATCCGCACAGGCGCGCTCGTTCGCGACGGCCACGCATGAAAAAGCCCCGCTCGTCGCGGGGCGCCGCCGCGCTTACGCGCCCATCTTGCCGAAGCGGCCGCTGTTGAAATCGTCGACCGCCTGACGGATCTCCGCTTCGCTATTCATCACGAACGGCCCGTAGCCGGCGATCGGCTCATCGATCGGCTCGCCGCTCAGCCACAGCAGTGTCGCGTCGTTGTTCGCCTCGATCTCGACGTCGCGTCCGTCCCGCGCGAACTGCACGAACTGCGCTTCGCGCACGACTTCGTCGCCGTTCACGAGCACGGTGCCGCGCAGCACGACGAGCGCGAGCGTGCGGCCTTCGCCGACGGCAAAGCGCGCGCGGCCGCCTTGCTCGAGGCGCACGTCCCACACGTCGAGCGGCGTGTGCGTGCGCGCCGGTCCGCAACGGCCGTCGAACTCGCCCGCGATCACCCGCACGCGGCCGGCGCCGTCGGACAGCTCGACGGACGGGATGCTGTCGCTCAGCAGCGTCTGATAGCCGGGCGCCGACATCTTGTCCTTCGCGGGCAGGTTCACCCACAGCTGCACCATCTCGAGCATGCCGCCGTTGCGCGCGAACTGTTCCGAATGGAATTCCTCGTGCAGGATGCCGCCCGCCGCCGTCATCCACTGGACGTCGCCCGGGCCGATGTGGCCGCCCGCGCCCGTCGAGTCGCGATGGTCGACTTCGCCCTGATAGACGATCGTCACCGTCTCGAACCCGCGGTGCGGATGCCGGCCGACGCCGCGCCGACGGGTCGTCGGCTCGAAGCGTGCGGGGCCGGCGTAATCGAGCAGCAGGAACGGGCTCAGATGCTCGCCGTGGCTGTCGTAGCTGAACAGGGACCGCGCCGGAAAGCCGTCGCCGACCCAATGCGAGCGAGGCGCGCTGTACACGCCGACGATTTTCTTCATCTTCCTCTCCTTTCGTTCGTGGTCGAAGCGATCGCTTCGATCGATGGATAGAAGATAGAATCGGAACGATAACTTCGGTAGTCTGAGCAAATCGCACTCAGCGTTCCATTTGGAGAACGATAGATCATGCGGGATCTGAACGATCTCTACTACTTCGTCCAGGTCGTCGACCACGGCGGCTTCGCGCCCGCCGGGCGCGCGCTCAACATGCCGAAGTCGAAGCTCAGCCGGCGGATCGCGCTCCTCGAAGAGCGGATCGGCATGCGCCTCATCCAGCGCTCGACGCGCCGCTTCGCGGTCACGGACGTCGGGCAGACCTATTACACGCATTGCCGCGCGATGCTCGTCGAGGCGGACGCGGCCGACGAGGCGGTCGCGCTGATGCGCGCCGAGCCGCGCGGCATCGTCCGGATGACGTGTCCCGTCGCGCTGCTCGATACGCTCGTCGGCGACATGGTCGCGGCGTTCATGGCCGAATGCCCGCTCGTCGAGATCCATCTCGAGGAAACCAATCGGCGCGTCGACGTCGTCGGCGAAGGGATCGACGTCGCGCTGCGCGTGCGGCCACCGCCGCTCGAGGACAGCGATCTCGTGCTGCGCGTCCTCGCCGAACGCGGACAATGCCTCGTCGCGAGCCCGCGGCTTCTCGACCGTACCGGCGTGCCGCGCGTGCCCGCCGATCTCGCCGCGCTGCCGAGCCTCGCGATCGGGTTGCCGCAGGACGAGCACGCGTGGAATCTCCATGGCCCTGACGGCGCGCACGCGGCGATCCACCATCGGCCGCGCCTCGTCACGCGCGGGATGTTCGCGGTGCGCGCGGCCGCCGTTGCGGGCGTCGGCGTCGTGCAGCTGCCGACGATGATGGTCCGCGACCAGATCGCGCGCGGCGAGCTGCGGCAATTGCTGCCCGGCTGGGCGCCGCGGCGCGAGATCGTGCATGCGGTGTTCGCGTCGCGCCGCGGGCTGCTGCCGTCCGTGCGCGCGCTGCTCGACTTTCTCGCGCAGCGCTTCGCCGCGCTCGAGCCCGATTAGGCGTGCACGCGGGCATCCGATGCGACGCGCGCTCGAACCTGCATCGCGCGCGGTCACGCCGCGCACGACGCCGAATTCCCGTAGACTGCGCAAGCCGCCACGGCCGCGCGGCCGCCGTTCAACCATCACGTCACATCGCTCATGTTCGCGCTCTACGAAGCCCTTCCGTCGTCGAAGCCCGCGCTCTACGAAACGCTCGCCGCACAGGCGCGCGCGCTCGTCGAGACGGAAACCGACGTCGTCGCCAATGCGGCGAACTTCTCGTCGCTCGTCTACCACTCGCTCGACGGCCTCAACTGGGCCGGCTTCTATTTCTACGACGGCCGCGAGCTCGTCGTCGGCCCGTTCCAGGGCAAGCCCGCCTGCGTGCGCATTCCGCTCGGCAAGGGCGTGTGCGGAACGGCCGCGCAGACGCGCAGCACGCAGATCGTGCACGACGTGCACGCGTTTCCCGGCCACATCGCTTGCGATTCGGCGTCGCAGTCGGAGATCGTCGTGCCGCTCGTCACGCGCGACGGCGCGTTGATCGGCGTGTGGGACGTCGACAGCCCGCTGATCGGCCGCTTCGACGAAGACGACGCGAAGGGCATGGAAGCGCTGTGCCGAGTGTTCGTCGAAGTCGCGTGGGAGAACGCGGCGCGCCGCGACAAGTAAGCCCGGCATCCGGACGATGCCGGTCCGCACAGCGGACGGCATCGCCGCCGAGCGGCACGATCGACGCCCGAGCACAGGCGCGCATTCATCTGTCCGCGCGGCGGCACGCCCGGGACCGCGCCGAATTTCGACAGGTATGCCGGTCGACAGATCCGCACCCCGGTCGGTCGAGCGCGGCGCGGACCGTGCGCAAGATCGGCACGCCTATCGATTCGGCTGAAGACGGCGGGCTTCACGCTCCGCGCGTCCGGCCATCCGCATCTACCGCTGCGCCTCCCGGCCACCGATGCTGCGCCATTCGAACCGCGAAGCTCGCCCATCGCGCCCCCACCATCGCCGCATCGCAAGCACGACAACGACGAGCAGCGGCACAACCAGCACGCTGCCTTCGGGCCCGGCCGCCCCGCCGCTCAACAGCGCATGGCCGACGGGATGCGCGGTCAGCCGCACGCCTTCGACGAGCCGGCCGCTGTCCGGCGCGCCGTAGAAATACGATTCGCCCCAGTCCCACGCCGCATGAAAGCCGATCGCCCACCAGAGCGACCCCGTGTACCAGAGCGACAGGCAGAAGACGAGCCCGAACAGCATCGCCGATGCGAGCCCCATGATCGACTCGTCCGGACTGACCACGTGCAGCACGCCGAAGAGCGCCGACAGCAGCACGGCGCCCCACCAGAAGCCGAGCCAGCGCGCGAGCGTATAGAGCAGGTAGCCGCGCAGCAGCGACTCCTCGAAGATCCCGGTCATCAGGAACATCACGGCCCAGACGGCCGCGTATTCCCACGCGCGGATGCCGTGGATCGCCGGCGCATCGAAGCGCAGCAGTCCGGCTTGCCACAACGCGAACACCAGCGCCGAAATCGCGGCGAAGCCGCACGCGACGCCAGCCGCGAAGCGCGACGCACGCGCACGGCCTCGCAGCCCGTAGGAAAACGGCGAGCGGCGCTCGATCCACGCGAGCACGATGGTTGCGAGCGCAACCGACGCGAGCTGCATGGCTTCCATGGCCGCGCCGTTTGCGACGGGCAGCGCCTGATCGTCGGCGGGCATCGGCAGCAGCCGGTGCGAGACGAACGCGAATCCTGCGATCGCGCCAACGAAAATCGCGGTGAACAGCAACACGCCCCACGGCGCGCGCAAGCCGTCATGGCCGAAAAAGATCCGGCGCAAACGGCTGCCGTGGCGTGTGGCCGACGTCGACGTTGATGTCGATGCGCCGCCCGACTGCGCGGGCGAATTCGAATGGATCGGCTCCAAGCGCACTCCCGGTCGAGGTTGAAATGGACAGCCGTTCGTGCGATAGAAGCCGAACGTCGCGCGCAATGCGTCGCGAATGCGAACTGAACGCGATTGTCGCGCAAGCTTCCCGCCCCGTGCTGTAGCAAATCTGCAGCACACAGAAAAACCCGCCAAGAGTGGGTTCCGGGAGACCCGCTACCGCGACTGAGCGATCGCCTCGTCCACACGGGCAAAGAAGCGACGATACGGTTCGCCATCGGTAACGGT
Source organism: Burkholderia oklahomensis C6786 (assembly GCF_000959365.1). NCBI lineage: Bacteria > Pseudomonadati > Pseudomonadota > Betaproteobacteria > Burkholderiales > Burkholderiaceae > Burkholderia > Burkholderia oklahomensis. Next base: position 2,938,308 of record NZ_CP009555.1, on the reverse strand, counting down.
GATAGTGCGAGCGTCGCCGTTGGCGTCCCAAGCGGTGACGTTGACGCGTGCGCAGACCAGTACGCCACGGCCGAAGGTATCAATACGCACGGCGCGAGTGCCGCCACGCTCTCATGGCCGGGCTTGGCCGACAAGCGCCAGCGTTCACCGACCACACGATCAAGCCGGCCTTCCACCAGCGCCGTCTGCGCATCCGCCGTCACCGGCGAGAAGCCCATCGCTTTAAGCACGGACACGCTGGCATCGAGCAGGCGGGCGTTCGTCACTTTATCGAACCCGCGATCCTGCACCTGCGCCAAGGCGGCCTTGTCGCGGTCGTTCAGATCCGCTGTCACCTGCTTGGAACTGATGCGCGGCAACGCGTTGCCGCCATTGCCGGTGACCTGCTCGTTCGGGCGGTCTTGGCGCTGGCCCCCAGGCGACTATCGTTACAAGAATGAAGGAGATGGAAAAAGAAAAGCCCTGATAAATCAGGGCTTTGTCTGGAGGCGCGAGCCGGAGTCGAACCGGCCTACACGGCTTTGCAGGCCGCTGCATAACCGCTTTGCTATCGCGCCGTAAGCGGACTGCCAAACGTCGCGAAACCGGCCGGCTTGCAACGATCAACAGATTTTGATTGAAGGCCGTCGGGCCCATCAAACAAAAAGGGAAGCTCGGCTTCCCCTTGTTCTGGAGCGGGAGACGAGTCTCGAACTCGCGACCTCAACCTTGGCAAGGTTGCGCTCTACCAACTGAGCTACTCCCGCATCGTCCTGCATTGCAGGTTTGCCGAACACGTCAAGCAAAACGCTGCTTTCAAACCTGGAGCGGGAGACGAGTCTCGAACTCGCGACCTCAACCTTGGCAAGGTTGCGCTCTACCAACTGAGCTACTCCCGCGTTTTGCTTCATCCACCGCACTGCGTCAGGCTTCGTGCAGTGGAGAAACGAGATTATGGTGAAACTGAATTTATGTGTCAAGCGTTTTTCGCGCCCTTTTTCTTCGATCGCGTCATCGCCCGCTTCGACGCGCGATCCGGGCGCGCGTTTCAAGCGTTCACGCCGCACCGCCGCGCTCGCGAATCTGCGGCCACGCGAGCTTCATGTAGTAGAGCATCGACCAGATCGTCAGCACGGCCGCGAGATACATGAGCCACTCGCCCCATACGCGCGTGTCGATCGCGACGCCGCCGCCGAACGGCAGCCGCCCGAAGTACAGCAGCATCGGAATCGCGACCATCTGGCATGCGGTCTTGAACTTGCCGAGCGAATTGACCGCGACGCTCTTCGACGCGCCGATCTGCGCCATCCATTCGCGCAGCGCCGAGATCGCGATTTCGCGGCCGACGATCACGAGCGCGATCGCCGCGTCGATGCGCGCGAGCTGCACGAGCATCAGGAGCGCCGCCGTCACCATCAGCTTGTCGGCGACGGGATCGAGAAACGCGCCGAACGCCGACGTCTGGTTCCATTTGCGCGCGAGATAGCCGTCAAACCAGTCGGTCAGCGCGGCGAGAATGAAGATCACCGCCGCCGCCAGATTGCGATGGTCGGCGCTCAGCACCGTATCCGGCAAATAGAACACGCCGACGACGAGCGGAATCAGCACGATTCGCACCCACGTCAGGAAAATCGGGAAGTTGAACGGCATGGCACGCGACACGGTTGAAGGATTTGCCATTGTGCCGCGTCACCCGCGCCGCCACAAGCGAAGCGCCCGGCGCGGGCCGCGCCGCCCGGCCTGCCGGCCGGGGCGGCGCGGATGGCCCGGCGCTCAGTGAAGCTGTCGGTAGATCTGCTCGGCGAGCGCGCGCGAGATGCCGTCGACGCTCGCGAGCTCGTCGACGCTCGCCGCGACGACCCCGCGCAGACCGCCGAAGCGCGCAAGCAGCCGCTGCCGGCGTTTCGCGCCGACGCCCTCGAGCTCTTCGAGCCGCGACGTCTGGCGCGTCTTCGCGCGCTTCGCACGCATGCCGGTGATCGCGAAGCGGTGCGCCTCGTCGCGGATCTGCGCGACGAGCATCAGCGCGGCGCTCTCCTTGCCGAGTTCGAGCGGCGCGCGGCCGTCGGCGAAGATCAGCGTCTCGAGCCCGACCTTGCGCCCCTCGCCTTTCGCGACGCCGACGAGCATCGAGATGTCGAGCCCGAGCTCGGAGAACACCTGCCGCGCGATCTCGACCTGGCCGCGGCCGCCGTCGATCAGCACGATGTTCGGCAGCCCCCTGGCCGACGCGGCCGCATGCACCGCGTTGCCGTCGATGCCGGCCGCTTCTTCGGCCGACGCTTCGGCGGCCGCCTCCTCGACCATCTTCTCGTAGCGGCGCGTGAGCACCTGGCGCATCGCCGCGTAGTCGTCGCCGGGCGTGATGCCCGTGATGTTGTAGCGGCGATACTCGGACGACTGCATCTTGTGGTGGTGATAGACGACGCACGACGCCTGCGTCGCCTCGCCCATCGTGTGGCTGATGTCGAAGCATTCGATCCGCAGCAGCCCGAGATCGTCGCTTTCGTAGCCGAGCACGTCGGCGAGCGAGCGCGTGCGCGCCTGCTGCGAGCCCTGCTCGGACAACAGCCGCGCGAGCGCGAGGCGCGCGTTTTGCTCGGCCATCGTGAGCCACGCGCGCTTTTGACCCTGCGGCTGCCGCACGACCGCCACCTTGTGCCCCACCTGCTCGATGAGCAGATCGATCAGCTCGCGGTTCGCGGGCGCGTGACTCACGACGAGAATCGGCGGCACCCGGTTGCCGAGATAGTGCTGCGCGATGAACGCTTCGAGCACTTCGGTTTCGAGCGACGCGGCGCCGGGCTCGGCTTCCTGCGTCGTGGCGGCGGCGTCGATTTCGGACGGCGCAGCGGCTTCGAAGGCGCTCGCCGCTTCGATGTCCGCCTCCGCGCTTCCTTCGATGCCCTTGTCGACGCCTTCGCCGACACTTTCGTCCGCGCTCGCACCGGCATGCGCCGCCGCGCCGCCGCCCGTGCGCTCGGCGGCCCCCGCCGTTTCGCCGGCGAGCCGGGCTTGCGCGTCCGCATCGGCGTGCGCTTCGTCGCCCGCTTCATCGCCCGCGTCCGTGACCGCTTCCATGCCCGCTTCGCCGGCGAGCACGAGCGCGCTCTCGACGTGCGTCGGGAAATACGCCTTGTCGCCGAGATGCCGCCCGCCGCGCACCATCGCGAGATTCACGCACACGCGACCGCCCAGCGCGACGACGGCGAGGATGTCGACGTCGCTGTCGCCGCCGACGTCGATCGCCTGCTGATGCAGCACCTTCGCGAGCGAACTCATCTGGTTGCGCACGAGCGCCGCCTGCTCGAACTTCAGCTCGGCCGCGAACGCGTGCATCTTCCGCTCGAGCTCGCCCATCACTTCGCCTTGCCGGCCGAGCAGGAAGCGCGACGCGTTGTCGACGTCGCGCGCGTAGTCCTCTTCGCCGATCGCGCCGACGCACGGCGCCGAGCACCGGCCGATCTGATGCAGCAGGCACGGACGCGTGCGATTGTTGAACACCGAGTCCTCGCAGGTGCGAAGCTGGAACACGCGCTGCAGGATCTGGATGCTTTCGCGCACCGCCCAGGCGCTCGGAAACGGCCCGAAGTACTGATTCTTCTTGTCGACCGCGCCGCGGTAGTACGCCATCCTCGGAAACGTGTGGCCGGTCAGCTTCAGGTACGGATACGACTTGTCGTCGCGAAACAGGATGTTGTAGCGCGGCGCGAGCGCCTTGATCAGGTTGTTCTCGAGCAGCAGCGCCTCGGCTTCCGAGCGCGTGACCGTGGTCTCGATGCGCGCGATGCGCGTGACCATCATCGCGATTCGCGGCGATAGCTGCGTTTTCGTGAAGTAACTCGACACGCGCTTTTTCAGGTCCCGCGCCTTGCCGACGTACAGCACCGCGCCTTGCGTGTCGTAGTAACGGTAGACGCCCGGCAGGTGCGGCAGTTGGGCGAGGATCGGCTTGGGTTCGAAAGGGGATTCGGGTGCGTCGGGGGATGTCATGCTCAATCCGGGCGCGAGCGGCGCGCGCGAACAAGGTCATTTAGAATCGCCAGTTTAGAGCATTCGCCGCGCGCGTTCGCGGCGCGATCGCCGCGGCTCGCGTGTCGCGCCCCGTTTGCTTTCCGGTTTGCTCCCATCTCGCCCTGCTTTCACAGCTCCATGACGTCGTCCGCCCCGCTCGCGCCGCCCGCTTCCGCTTCCGCTTCCGCTTCCGCCACCGCCGCCGCCACCGCCGCCGTTCGCCCGCCGCAAGACGCAGTGGACCCGATCGCGTGCGATATCTTCTGCGCGGTCGTCGACAACTTCGGCGACATCGGCGTGTGCTGGCGTCTCGCGCGCCAGCTCGCGGCCGAGCATGGCTGGCAGGTACGGATCTTCGTCGACGATCTCGCGACCTTCGCGCGGCTGCAGCCGGCAGCCCGCTCCGACGCCGCGCGCCAGACCGTCGACGGCATCGTCGTCGAGCACTGGCGCGCGCCCGCGCATGCGGGCGACACGCTCGCGATCGCCGACGTCGTGATCGAGGCGTTCGCGTGCGAGCTGCCGGGCGCGTACGTCGCCGCGATGGCGCGCCGCGCGCGGCCGCCCGTGTGGATCAATCTCGAATACCTGAGCGCCGAGGACTGGGTCTGCGACTTCCATCTGCGGCCATCGCCGCATCCGCGCTATCCGCTGACGAAGACGTTCTACTTCCCCGGCCTCGGGCCCGGCACGGGCGGCGTGCTGAAGGAGCGCGGCCTCGACGCGCGCCGGCTCGCGTTCGAAGCAAACGACGACGCACGCCGCACGTGGTGGCAAAACGTCGCGGGCGCGCCGATGCCGGGCCCGGACGCGACCGTCGCGTCGCTCTTCGCGTACGAGAATCCGGCGCTCGACGCGCTGCTCGAACAATGGCGCGACGGCCGCGAGCCGGTCGTGCTGCTGGTGCCGGAGGGCCGGATCTCGGCGAGCGTCGCGCGCTTCTTCGGCGTCCGCGCATTCGGCGCCGGCGCGCACGCGGAGCGCGGCAGCGTCGCCGCGCACGGCCTCGCGTTCGTCGCGCAGCCCGACTACGACCTGCTGCTGTGGGCGGGCGACGTGAACTTCGTGCGCGGCGAGGATTCGTTCGTCCGCGCGCAATGGGCGCGCCGGCCGTTCGTCTGGCAGATCTACCCGCAGGCCGACGACGCGCACCTGCCGAAGCTCGACGCGGCGCTCGCGCACTTCACCGCGCGCGTCGATCACGCGACGCGCGCGGCGACCGAGCGCTTCTGGCACGCCTGGAACGGTTCCGGCGCGCCCGATTGGGCCGACTTCTGGCGGCATCGTGCGGCGCTCGCCGCGCGCGCGGCGAGCTGGGCGGACGAGCTCGCGGCCGTCGGCGACCTTGCCGGAAATCTGGCGAATTTTGCAAAAACTCAGTTAAAATAAGCGGTTATCCAACGGATGACCACGCAAGCGCGTCCGTTTTCGGCGCGACGCTCCAGGATAAAGGGGGCCGCCAGTCCGGCCGCGGCGGATCGCACACACGGTCGCCCGGGCTGCCGGATCGAGCCCGCTTGCGCCGTTAGCCGTTGAGCAACGCTCAGGAAATTTATCTCATTCAGGATAGTTTTAGTTATGAAAACCGCACAGGAACTCCGCGTAGGCAACGTCGTGATGGTCGGCAACGACGCATGGGTCGTCTCGAAGACCGAATACAACAAGTCGGGCCGCAACGCCGCCGTCGTCAAGATGAAGCTGAAGAACCTGCTGACCAACGCGGGCCAGGAATCGGTCTACAAGGCGGACGACAAGTTCGACGTCGTCGTGCTCGACCGCAAGGAAGTGACCTACTCGTATTTCGCCGACCCGATGTACGTGTTCATGGACGCCGACTACAACCAGTTCGAAGTCGAAGCGGAAATGATGGGCGACGCGCTCAACTACCTCGAAGACGGCATGGCGTGCGAAGTCGTGTTCTACAACGAGAAGGCTATTTCGGTCGAACTGCCGACGATCCTCGTGCGTGAGATCACGTACACGGAGCCGGCCGTCAAGGGCGATACGTCGTCGGGCAAGGTGCTGAAGAGCGCGAAGATCTCGACGGGCTTCGAGCTGCAAGTGCCGCTCTTCTGCAGCACCGGCGACAAGATCGAAATCGACACGCGTACGAACGAGTACCGCAGCCGCGCATAAGAAACGCTTGCGCGAGCAGGTCGAACAAAGCGCCCTTCGGGGCGCTTTTTGTTTATTCGACGCCGCTTATTGCATAAAGGCGTCACATCATAAACAATGCACCGAGGAAACCCTGACGGGATTCAATTTGTATCATCCGTAACTGTTTTATAGTCGATAACAAATACCGTACGCCAAGTGCGCGATGGGGCATAAAATTCATTTCTCATCCCGAAATGGGGGCTGTACGCCGGTCCGGCCGATGGACCGGTTTTTCAACTCGCGCACACCATGCCACACGCCCTGATTGTCGAAGACGATCCCAATAGCTTATCCGGCCTGACCGCGCTCCTCGCCGCGGACGGGTTCTCGGTCGATACGGCGACATCGCTCGCCGAGGCGCGCGGCGCACTCGCCCGCTCGATTCCCGATGTCGTTCTCGTCGATCTGAACCTGCCCGACGGCAGCGGCTTCGACCTGCTGCAGAACCTGCCTCAGCAACAGCCGAACGGCTCGCTGCCGGTGATCGTGCTGACCGGCAACGCGACCGTCGAAAGCGCGATCGAAGGGTTGCGGCACGGCGTCTGGGATTACCTGCTGAAGCCCGTCAACATCCCGCGGCTGCGCAGCCTGCTCGCGCGGATCCCGCGCCCGTACGAGCTGATCGAGGAAGTGCAGGCGCTGCGCGCGTCGCTGCGCCGCCTCGGCCGCTTCGGCTCGCTCGTCGGGCGCAGCGACGCGATCCAGCACGTCTACGACATGATCGAGCACAACGCGCGCACCGAAACCGCGGTGCTGTTGTGGGGCGAGCCCGGCACGGGCAAGGAGACGGCCGCGCGCACACTGCACGACCTGAGCCGCCGCCGCAAGGGCCCGTTCGTCGCGTTCGACTGCCGCGCGGCCGTTCAGTCGCCGCGCAACATCGAAACCAACGGCCGCGCGATCGAGAGCATGCTGCTCGGTCGTGAGCGCGGTGCGTACACGGGCGTCGAGCGCCGCGATCCCGGCCTCTTCGAGCAGGCGAGCGGCGGCACGCTGTTCCTCGACGAAATCACCGCGCTGCCGCTTTCGCTGCAGGAAGCGCTGCTGCGCGCACTCGATTCGCAGAACTTCATGCGCGTCGGCGGCACGACCGAGATCGCGAGCGACTTCCGGCTGATCGCGACGACGCGCCGCCCGGCGCGCGAAGCGGTCGCGAACGGCACGCTGCGCGAGGATCTGTGGCTGCGCCTCGACGCCGCCTCGATCGGCCTGCCGCCGCTGCGCGAGCGCGACGACGACGTGATCAGGATTGCCGAGGCATTCGTCGACGACCTGAACCGCGACGCACGCGCCGCGGGCCTGAACATCACCGACAAGCGCATCGCGCCCGGCTTCATCCGCGAATGCCTCGCGTACGACTGGCCGGGCAACGTGCGCGAGTTGCAGGAGCGCGTGCGGCTCGCGTACGACCAGTCTGGCGATTTCATCGAGACGCTGCGCGCGGGCGACACGTATCCGCAGCCCGGCACGGCGCTGAACGGCAGCAGCGTGCAGGTGCGCGTGGGCACGCCGCTCGCCGACGTCGAGGACCTGCTGATCCGCGCGACGCTCGATGCGGTCGGCGGCACGCGCCACCGTGCGGCGACGCTCCTCGGCATCAGCCCGAAGACGCTCTACAACAAGCTGCAGCGCATGAAGATCAGTTGACGTCGACGCGAGGGCGGCCGCGCGCCGCCCGCCTCGTCCGTCCGCGTTACGCGAACGTGCTGCGCAGGAGTTCCTGCGCGCGCAGATAGCGCGGCTCGCGCATCAGCTTGCTCCACTTGAGCGACTTGCCGCGCGGCCGCATTTGCTTGATCCGCTGCAGCGATTCGCGCGACGTCGTCGCACGCAACTCGTCCAGCACACGTTCCGCGGCGTCCGGCTGATTGCAGATCAGCACCATGTCGCAGCCCGCTTCGAGCGCGGCCTGCGCCGCCTGCGCGAGCGTGCCGCCTTCGCGCGCCGCCTCCATCGACAGATCGTCGCTGAACACCGCGCCCGGAAAACGCAGCCGGCCGCGCAGCACGTCCTGCAGCCACACGCGCGAAAAACCCGCCGGCTTCGAATCGACCTGCGTATAGATCACGTGCGCCGGAATGACGGCCGCGAGCGACAGCCCGAGCCAGTCGTACGGCGCGGCGTCGTTCGCGAGGATCTCGTCGAGCGGACGGTCGTCGGTCGGCAGCGCGACGTGCGAGTCGGCTTCCGCATGACCGTGACCGGGAAAATGCTTGCCGCAATTCGCCATCCCGGCGAGCGCGAGCCCGTGGTTGAGGCTCTTCGCGAGCAGCGCGACGACGCGCGGATCGCGATGGAACGCGCGATCGCCGATCACCTTCGAGCGGCCGTAATCGAGATCGAGCACGGGCGTGAAGCTCATGTCGACGCCACACGCGCGCAGCTCGGACGCGAGCACGTAGCCGAGCGCGGTCGCCGCCTTCGTCGCGTGCAGCACGTCCTTGTCCCATAGCTCGCCGAGCCGGCGCATCGCCGGCAGCACCGTGAAGCCGTCGGTGCGAAAGCGCTGCACGCGCCCGCCTTCGTGGTCGACCGCGATCAGGATATCGTCGCGGATCGAGCGGATCGCGTCGGTCAGCGCAACGAGCTGCGCGCGGCTCTCGAAGTGGCGCGCGAACAGGATCACGCCGCCCGTCTGCGGGTGCGCGAGACGGCGCGCGTCGTCGCGCGTGAGCGTCGTGCCGGCGACGTCGAGCATCACCGGGCCGAGGGTCAGTTTCATCGAATCAGCGTCCTTGCGGAGAATGGATCAGGAAGCGGCGCCCGAGCGCGCGGCGACGACGTCGTCGGGCGCCTCGGCGACGACGAACGTCACCGCGTAGTCGCGCTCGTCGCTGACCGTCACGCGCGCGGTGATGCGGCGCGCGTCGAGCCATGCGGCGAGCTCGCCCGACGCGACGACGTACGGCTCGCCGCTCGGCCGGTTGAGCGTCTGCAGCGCGCGCCACGTCATCGGCCAGTGCATGCCGAGGCCGATCGCCTTCGAAAACGCCTCCTTCGCGGAAAAGCGCGTCGCGAGAAACGCGATGCCGCGCGCCTCCGAGCGCGCGCGCCGCGCATGAAAGACGCGCAGCTCGTCGGGGCCGAGCACCTTCTCGGCAAAACGGCCGTCCGTGCGCTCGAGCACGGCGGCGACGCGGCTCACCTGAACGAGGTCGGTGCCGATGCCGTAGATCGCCATGCGCGTCAGCGGCCGCCGTGCAGCGCGGCGACGCGCGCCGCGACCATGATCGCCTTCATCTCGCGCACCGCGTTGTCCCAGCCGACGAACACCGCGTGCGCGACGATCGCGTGGCCGATGTTCAGCTCGTCGATGCCGGGCAGCGCGGCGATCGCCTGCACGTTCGTGTAGTGGAGCCCGTGGCCCGCGTTCACCTTCAGTCCGAGCGCGATGCCCGCGTCGACGCCCGCCGCGATCCGCTCGAACTCGCGCTCCTGCTCGGCCTCGTCGTGCGCGTCCGCGTAGCGCCCCGTGTGCAGCTCGATCACCGGCGCGCCCGTCTCGTGCGCGGCGCGGATCTGCGCGTCGTCCGGATCGATGAAGAGCGACACGCGCACGCCGACGTTCGCGAGCTGCTTGCATGCGGCACGCACCGCATCGAAATGGCCGGCGACGTCGAGGCCGCCTTCCGTCGTCAGCTCCGAGCGCTTCTCCGGCACGAGGCACGCGTCGTGCGGGCGGATCTCGCACGCGATGTCGAGCATCTCCGGCGTCACCGCGCATTCGAGGTTCATCCGCGTCTTCAGGAGCGGACGCAGCGTGCGCACGTCCGCGTCGACGATGTGCCGGCGGTCTTCGCGCAGATGCAGCGTGATCGCGTCGGCGCCCGCGTCCTCGGCGGCGAGCGCCGCGCGCACGGGATCCGGATACGCGGTGCCGCGCGCGTTGCGCAGCGTCGCGACGTGGTCGATGTTGACGCCCAGTTCGATGGCGGTCGGCGAGGTCAGGAAGAAGCTCATAGGTTTTGCAGGTCGATCAGGATCTGACGCGTGGCGAGCGGCGTGCCGCCCAGATAGGTGTTGAGCAGAAAGCGCATCAGCGTCTTGCTTTGCGCGACGGTCTGCGCCCGATGGTAATCGTCCTCTTCCATGTCGAGCAACGTCTGGCCCGCGATCACCGGCCAGTGCGACGGTATGTCGTCGTCCGCGTCGCGCACGCCGCGCTCCGGATCGAACACGTAGAGCCTGTCGGGCTCGACCGAGCGCCGCGCGACCGTGCGTTTGAGCGACATCGCATAGCCCGTCTCGCGCAGCAGCACGCGCTCGAACGAACGCAGCACCTGCACGGGCGGCTCGCCGTGCGCGAGGCGCGTGAGCGTGACGAGATAGTGCGTGAAGAGCGGCGGATGCGGATCCTCGCGCGCGCAGAACTTGACGAGCAGCTCGTTCACGTAGAAGCCGCACAACAGCGCGTCGCCCGCGAGGGGCAGCATGCCGCCCACCCATTCGGCGCCCGTCAGCGTGCGCAGCTCGGACTTGCCGGACCACGACAGCGACAGCGGCTGAAACGTCTGCAGCACGCCGCGCAGCGCCGAATGCGGGCGCTTCGCGCCCTTCGCGACGAGCGCGATGCGGCCGTGATCGCGCGTCAGCACGTCGATGACGAGGCTCGTCTCGCGATACGGATGGCTGTGCAGCACGAACGCCGGCTGCTCGGCGATCCGGAACTCGGACGTGCGCGCGGCGGCGCGGCGCGGCTTGCGCCGCGGCTTGTCGGCGGCCGGCGCGCCCGGCGCGCCCGGCACGAGCGGCGCGGCTGGCGGTTGCGGGTCGGCGTCGGCCTCGTCGGTCATCCCGACATCGGACGTCCCGTCATTCGTACCCATAGGCGCGCAGCCCCGCTTCGTTGTCAGCCCAGCCGCTCCGCACCTTGACGAAGGTCTCGAGATAGACGGGGCCGTCGAACAGCTTCTCCATGTCCTGCCGCGCCTCGGTGCTGATCTGCTTGAGCTTCGCGCCCTTCTTGCCGATCACCATCGCCTTGTGCGAATCGCGCTCGACGAGGATCGTCGCGAACACGCGCGTGAGGCGCCCCTCCTCCTCGAACTTGTCGATGACGACGGTGCTCGTGTACGGCAGCTCCTCGCCCGTCCAGCGGAACACCTTCTCGCGCAGGATCTCGGCCGCGAGGAAACGCGAGCTGCGGTCGGTCAAGTCGTCTTCGCCGTAGATCGGCTCGCCTTCCGGCAGATACGGCTTGATCGTGTCCGTCAGCCGGAGGATGTCTTCCGAATGCTTCGCGGACAGCGGCACGATCTCCGCGAACTCGCGCAGCGCGCCCATCTTCTGGAAGAACGGGTACAGCGTGTCCTTGTCCGACACGCGGTCGAGCTTGTTCGCGACGAGGAGCGTCGGCGTGCCGGGCGGAATCAGGTCGAGCACCTTCTGGTCGTCGGGGCCGAAGCGGCCCGCCTCGATCACGAACAGGATCGCGTCGATCGACGTCAGCGTCGACGTCACCGCGCGGTTCAGCGACCGGTTGAGCGCCGTGCTGTGGCGCGTCTGGAAGCCGGGCGTGTCGACGAAGATGTACTGCGCGTCGTCGACCGTGCGGATGCCGGTGATCCGGTGGCGGGTCGTCTGCGCCTTGCGCGACGTGATGCTGATCTTCTGGCCGACGAGCGCGTTCATCAGCGTCGACTTGCCGACGTTCGGACGACCGACGATCGCGATCATGCCGCAACGGAAACCGGTGGGAGCGGGAGCGTTCATATCAGGTTGCTGCTGGGTTCGGAAGCGGCTGCACGTCCGTGCGCGGCCGCGATGTCGATGGGACGGATGTCAATGACCCGCATCGGCGACGCGCACGGGCGCGGCGGCCAGATCGGGCTCGGCTGCGGACGGCGGCGCGAGCGACGCGTCGCGGGCGCGCGGCGGCCGGTCGGCCGTCCCCGCGACGACGCGAGCGGCGGCGTCGGGCTTATCCGGCGCCTTGTCGGACGCCTTCGCGGAAACAGCGTCGGGCGACTTGTCCTGCGCCTTCTCGGGTTCCTTGTCCTGGGCCTGCGCCTTGTCCGGGCCTTTTTCCAGCGCCTTGTCCGACGCGGGCTTGTCCGTTGTCGAAGCGGGCTTGTCGACCGGCTTTGCCGCGCGCGGCTCGGCCTTGTCGGCCGTGTGCTCGACATGCGCCGCACGGATGACCGCGACGGGCGCGGCAGCGGGCGCACGAGCAGCCGCATCGTCGGCCTGCACAAGCCCGTCGGACGAAGCGGCGCTCGCATGCGCGCCGGACTTCGCCTCGACGGCTTTCATCTCGGCGGATTTCAACTCGGCCGACGCTTTCGCTTCGGTGGAGCGCGCCTCGACGGCCTTCGGGTCCGCGCCCTTCGCCTCGCCGCCCGCCACGCGGTTCGCGCCGCGCTCCTTACGATCCGGCGAGCGCAAATCGAGCGCCTCCTGCACGCCCTTCACGCCCGGCACGATTTCCGGCTCCACGTGCTGCGCGCCGCGCGCGCTCTTCGAGCGCTTCGGCTTCGCGGCGAGCATCGGCGCGGCCGCCAGCACCTCGTCGAGCGCCTTCTTCGCGGCGGCCTGCTCGGCCGCGCGGCGGCTCGCGCCGGAGCCGGACACCTTCACGTCCAGCTTCGGCACCGTGCATTCGACTTCGAATTGCTGATTGTGCGCTGCACCATGCGTCGCGACGACGGTATAGGTCGGCAACGCGATCTTGTGCCCCTGCAGATACTCCTGCAGCAGCGTCTTCGCGTCCTTGCCGAGCGTGCGCGGATCGATGTGGTCGAGAATCGGGATGTAGAGCCGCTTGATGACCCCTTGGGCGGCTTCGAAGCCGCCATCGAGGAACACCGCCCCGATGATGGCTTCGAATGCGTCCGCAAGGATCGACGGTCTTCGGAACCCGCCGCTGCGCAGCTCGCCCTCGCCGAGCCGCAAGCCGTCGGAGATATTGAGGGCCTGAGCAATTTCGTAGAGCGACTGCTGCTTGACGAGGTTCGCCCGCACGCGCGACAAGTCACCCTCGTCCAGCTTGCTGAAGCGCTGGAACAAAAGGGCGGCCACCGCGCAATTCAGAACGGAATCGCCGAGAAACTCGAGCCGTTCGTTATGCGTGGCGCTATGACTGCGATGGGTCAAAGCCTGGCGCAACAATTCCGCATTGCGAAATTCGTAGCGCAGCCGGCTTTCCAACTGGGATAGGGGCATGGACAGGAGTATAACGCGGGCGCCGCTTCGGTCGGGAAACGCAACCTGGCGCGAAAAAGGCGTGACGAGGCGGTATTGCCGCCGGTTCTTGAAGTCATTCGGCAACACGTCGCGCAGCCCGCGCGCGGCGTGTTGCAACGCTCGAAGCGCGGCCTAGTTGAACGAGCCGATGCGTTTCAGTTCGCTGAAGTTCATCCAGATGAAGAACGCGCGGCCGACGATGTTCTTGTCCGGCACGAAGCCCCAATAGCGGCTGTCGGCGCTGTTGTCGCGGTTGTCGCCCATCATGAAGTAGTGACCGGGCGGCACCTTGCAGACGACGCCGCGGCTGTCGTACTGGCAGTTGTCGCGATACGGATAATCGTCCGCGCCCATCACGAACGGCGGCACCGCCGGATTGTTCAGGATCGCGTTCCTGCGCGCGCCGAGCGTTTCCTCGAACTGCTTCGCATAGTTCATCCGCTCTTCGTCGAAGTAGTCGGGCAGCGGCGTCTCGGGCACCGGCTGGCCGTTGATCGTCAGCTTCTTGTCCTGATACGCGACCGTGTCGCCCGGCAGGCCGACCACGCGCTTGATGTAGTCGACCGATTCGTCCTTCGGATAGCGGAACACGACGACGTCGCCGCGCTGGAGCGGACGGCCTTCGGTGATCTTCTGATTCGTGATCGGCAGGCGCAGGCCGTAGTCGAACTTGTTGACGAGGATGAAATCGCCGACGAGCAGCGTCGGCACCATCGAGCCCGACGGAATCTTGAACGGCTCGACGATGAACGAGCGTACGACGAACACGACGAGAATCACCGGGAAGAAGCTCGCCGTGTACTCGAGCCACCACGGCTGGCGCAGCTTCTCTTCACGCAGACGCGCGCGCGTCTGCGGCGCGTTCTCGTCGGCGAAGCGCTCGCCGATCCGCTCCTGCTGGCGCTCGAACTCGGCGACCGCCGCGTCTGCCGCCTTCTTCCGCTGCGGCAGGAAAACCAGTTTGTCCAACACCCACGCAATGCCCGTCAGAACGACAAGCACAAAAAGAATCAGCGCAAAATTCATAAAGGATCAGTCCTGTTATTTGTCTTCGACTCGCAAGATCGCCAGGAACGCCTCCTGCGGGATCTCGACCGAACCCACCTGCTTCATTCGTTTCTTACCTTCTTTCTGCTTTTCGAGCAGTTTCTTCTTGCGCGTGATGTCGCCGCCATAGCACTTCGCGAGCACGTTCTTGCGCAGCGCCTTGATGTTCTCGCGCGCGATGATGTGCGCGCCGATCGCGGCCTGGATCGCGACGTCGTACATCTGGCGCGGGATGATCTCGCGCATCTTCGCCGCGACCTCGCGGCCGCGATACTGCGACTGCGAACGGTGCACGATCACCGACAGCGCGTCGACCTTGTCGCCGTTGATCAGCATGTCGACCTTCACGACGTCGGACGCGCGGTATTCCTTGAACTCGTAGTCCATCGACGCATAACCGCGCGACACCGACTTCAGGCGATCGAAGAAATCGAGCACGATCTCGGCCATCGGGATCTCGTACGTGAGCTGCACCTGGCGGCCGTGATACTGCATGTTGATCTGCGAGCCGCGCTTTTGCGTGCACAGCGTGATCACCGAGCCGACGTAGTCCTGCGGCATGTAGAGATTCACGGTGACGATCGGCTCGCGGATTTCCATGATCCGCGCGGGCTCCGGCATCTTCGCCGGATTTTCGACCATGATCGTCGAGCCGTCGCTTTGCACGACCTCGTAGACGACCGTCGGCGCGGTCGTGATGAGATCCATGTCGAACTCGCGCTCGAGCCGCTCCTGCACGATTTCCATGTGCAAAAGGCCGAGGAAGCCGCAGCGAAAGCCGAAGCCGAGCGCCTGCGACACTTCCGGCTCGTACTGCAGCGACGCGTCGTTGAGCTTCAGCTTCTCGAGCGACTCGCGCAGCGCGTCGTACTGGTTCGCCTCGACGGGATACAAGCCCGCGAACACCTGCGGCTTCACCTCCTTGAAGCCCGGCAGCGGTTCCGGAGCCGGCTTGTTCGCAAGCGTGACCGTGTCGCCCACCTTCGCGGCCGTCAGTTCCTTGATGCCGGCGATGATGAAGCCCACCTGCCCCGCCGACAGCGAGTCGAGATCGCGCGATTTCGGCGTGAACACGCCGACGTGCTCGACGGGATACTGCGCGCCCGTCGCCATCATCTTGATCTTGTCCTTCGGACGCAGCGTGCCGTTGACGATCCGCACGAGCATCACGACGCCGACGTAGTTGTCGAACCACGAATCGATGACGAGCGCCTGCAGCGGCGCGTCGGCGTCGCCCTTCGGCGGCGGCACCTTCACGATCAGCGACTCGAGCACGTCCTCGACGCCCAGGCCCGTCTTCGCGCTGCAGCGCACCGCGTCGGTCGCGTCGATGCCGATCACGTCCTCGATCTCCTCGATCGCGTTCTCCGGGTTCGCGGCGGGCAGGTCGATCTTGTTCAGCACCGGCACCACTTCGACGCCGAGCTCGATCGCCGTGTAGCAGTTCGCGACCGTCTGCGCCTCGACGCCCTGGCTCGCGTCGACGACGAGGAGCGCGCCCTCGCACGCGGAAAGCGAGCGGCTCACCTCGTACGAGAAGTCGACGTGCCCCGGCGTGTCGATCAGGTTCAGGTTGTAGACCTTGCCGTCGCGCGCGCGATACGTGAGCGCGGCGGTCTGCGCCTTGATCGTGATGCCGCGCTCGCGCTCGAGATCCATCGAGTCGAGCACCTGCGCTTCCATCTCGCGGTCGGACAAGCCGCCGCAAAGCTGGATGATGCGATCCGCGAGCGTCGACTTGCCGTGGTCGATGTGCGCGATGATCGAGAAATTGCGAATATGATCCATTCAGTGCCGATCAAGCGAAAAAGGCGCGCTCGACGACTGCGGAGCACGCCTTGTAAGTCGGTGAAAAAACGGCCTATTTTAGCCGAAAAGCCCCGCCAGGGGCGGCATTTTGGACGCCCGGGCGCCGTGGCCCACCCGGCGCAGCTCGGCTGCTCAACGGCCGCGGGAAGCCACGGGCTCGCACCGGCGCGAAGCGGCGCGCGATTCGTCGTTCGGCAGCGCCCGCCCCGAACGGCGCGTCACGGCGCGCGCCGCGCGAGCGCCTCCCTTACCCGCGCATCGTCGAAGCGATGCCGGCACACCTCGATGCCGTCGAGCAGCAGCACCGGCACGTCCTCGTCGTAGCGCGCGACGAGCGCCGGATCCGCGTCGATGTCGACGTAGTCGACGCCCGCCGAGAATTCGGCCGCGACGGGCGCGAGCGCGTCGCGCATGTCGTCGCACAAATGGCACCAGCCGCGGCCGTACAGCGTGAAGCGCGCGGCGGAACTCACTTCTGGCGCGGCCGGATCGGGATGAACTGCGTGTTGTCGCCGCGCCGCACGAGCACCGCGACCGCGCGCTGCGGATCGAGCTTCGACGTCACGTCGACGAACTGCTTCGCGCTCGCGATGTCGACGTCGCCGACGCGCAGCACGATGTCGCCGCGCTGCAGGCCCGCGCGCGCGGCCGGGCCGTCGACCGCGTCGATCTGCACGCCGTTGCGCAGCTTGAGCGTCTTCAACTGGTCGGGCGACAGGTCACTGACCGTCAGGCCAAGCGCGCTGCTGCGCGGCTTCTGCTGCGGCGTCTGGCGGCTGTCGGTCTTCGCGGCCTTGTCGACCGGGAATTCGGCGATCGTGATCGGCAGATCGCGCGACTGCCCCTTGCGCCATACCGTCACCGTCGCCTTCGCGCCCGGCTTCGTGTCGCCGACCATGCGCGGCAGATCCGACGCCGTTTCGACCGGACGGCCGTTGAACTTCAGGATGATGTCGCCCGGCTGCAGGCCCGCGCGATCCGCGGGACCGCCCGGCTCGACGCTGCTCACGAGCGCGCCTTCCGCCTTCGGCAGGCCGATCGAGTCGGCGACCTCCTTCGTCACCTCGCCGATCGCGACCGCGATCCGGCCGCGCGTCACCTTGCCCGACGCCTTCAGCTGATCGGCGACGCGCATCGCCTCGTCGATCGGAATCGCGAACGAGATGCCCATGAAGCCGCCCGTGCGGCTGTAGATCTGCGAGTTGATGCCGATCACCTCGCCCTGCATGTTGATGAGCGGGCCGCCCGAGTTGCCGGGGTTGACGGCGACGTCGGTCTGGATGAACGGCAGGTAGTCGCCGGTGTTGCGGCCCTTCGCGCTGACGATGCCGGCCGTCACCGTGTTGTCGAGGCCGAACGGCGAGCCGATCGCGACGACCCATTCGCCGACCCGCACCTTGTTCGAATCGCCGATCGCGACGGTCGGCAGGTTCGACGCACTGATCTTCACGATCGCGACGTCCGTGCGCTCGTCGACGCCGATCAGCTTCGCCTTGAACTCGCGCTTGTCGGTGAGCGTCACGTAGATCGTGTCCGCGTCGTCGACGACGTGCGCGTTCGTCATCACGTAGCCGTCGGGCGACAGGATGAAGCCGGAGCCGACGCCGCGGTTCTGCTCGGTATCGGGCGCATCGGGCGTGCTCGGCGCGTTCTTCTGCCCGCCGGGCGGCTGCGGCAGCGGGATGCCGAAGAAGCGGCGGAAGAACTCCGACATGTCGCCGTTGTCCAGACCGGGCGGCAGCGCGCCGCGCGTATCGGCCGGCACGTTCGCCGTGGTCCGGATATTGACGACCGCCGGGCCGACTTTCTCGACGAGGTCCGCGAAATCGGGCAGGCCCACGCGCGGCGCGGGCGCGGCGCCCGTTGCGGCGGGCGCGGTCGTAGCATTCGGAACCGCCGTCGCCGATTGCGCGGCAAGCGGCGCAGAGGCCGCCACCGCTGCGGCGACGAGCCAGGTGCGCAGCGAGAGTTTCATCATGTCGGAAGCCGAAGGGTTACTTGGAAGCCTTGTATTCTATGGCAGACGCGAACTGCTGCAACGTCGCGGGCGGCGCTTCGCCGAGAACGGTGATCCAGAAATCGCCGCGGCGCTTGACGAGCACGTGCGTCGCGCCCGTGCTGCCCGCCCCTTCCTTGCGGCTGTTCTTTTCGGCGGGCTCGATGAAGACCGAAATCGTCGCGAGGCCGTCGGTGAAGACGGCCTGATCGACGGGAATCGGCGGATCGCTCGCGTCGCGCGCGGCCATCGGACGGCGCACCTCGCGGATCTTGCGGAAGCCCGCGACGGTCGGCGCGATCTGCCAGCCCTGCGCCTCGATGTCGATCGGCGCGACGGGCGGCCGAACGACGGTCCAGCCGCCGAGATTGCGCATGCCGGCCGCGATCGCGGTCTTCTGGCTCGGCGCCGCGGCGCCAAGCTGCAATTGCGAGAACGCGATCTGCTCGAGCACGTGATCGTCGGCGTCGAGCGTCTGCGAACGCAGCAGAAGCCCCGTCTTCGCGTCGGTCCACAGCTTGTACGCGAAGCGGTACGCATCCTTCGGCACGAGTTCGACGACCTGCGCGTCGAGGCCCGCGACGCGGTCGCGGCCAAGCGACTTCGGCTCGTAGACGGACAGCACCTGCTCGCCGCTCGCGCCGAGCAGCGCGGGGAACGAATCCTTGTTCTGGCGGCGCTCGACGACGCAAAGCCGCCGCTCGGGCACGAACGTGTAGAGATCGTCGTTGTGGCGCAGCAGCTTGCGCGGCTTGCCGTCGAGGCTTTCGACCCGCTCGTATTCGCCGTCGCCCTTCGACGCGAAATGGACGATTCGCGACGACTGCACGTACGCGCCGCGCTGATAGACGAACGTCCCTTCGTAGTTCTGCTGCTGCGCGGCCTGCTGGATGCGATCGAGCCACTCGGCGGCTGAGCGCCGGGTGGCCACGGGATCGTCGGGCTGTTGCGCGAAGGCGGCGGACTGGACGGACAACAGCGCTGCCGCGCACAGCAAAAGCGCCGGCAGCCGTCTCCAACCGAGGATGGCTTGATTCAACTGCAACGTCCGCATCGAGTTTATTGGCCTTGCGTGGTGACGGCTGTGCGAATGACCGGCATCGAACCCGTCACGACGGGCTGCTGCGCGAACTGTTGATGCGCTTCAAGATATTGATCGAGACTCGCGTCGCGAATGATGTTTGCGTCCTGCAGCGCGGGCTGCGCGCTCGGCTGGGCAGCCGCCACGCGTTGCAGCGCGCCTTGCTGCGCGGGGCTCACCGACGCGACCTGGACGGCGCCCGGCGCGCCGACGCCCTGCATCTGCGGGACGACGATCCAAGTCAGCGTCGCCGCGGCGGCCGCAACCGCGAACGCGGGCACGACCCGGCGGCGCAGCGCCAACAGCCGACGCGCGACGGGCGCGGCGGCGGGCGCGAGCAGATGCGGCTCGGCCGCGAGGCTCGCCGAGAGGCGAGCCATGAACGCGCCGCTCTCGGCGGGCTCGAGCGTGAGCTCGTCGGACCGCAGCGCGTCGCCGATCACGTGATAATGCGCCCAGGCCGCGCGCTCGGCATCGCCCAGCCCCGCGAGAATCTGTTTCAGCGAAAGGCCTTCAGGCGCTTCGCCGTCGACCAGAGCGGACACGCGCTCGCGTTGCGAGCACGCCTGCGACTGCATAGAGACCGACCCCATGATGCTCCCCATCTTGCACACACCCCGTCGTGACACACGACTCCGTAACTAGACCCCAAGCCGCCCCGACCCGCCGCGAGCGCTTACCAGCGCTTGCCTTCCGGCGTATCGAGCAGCGGCCGCAATTTTGCCGCGATCGCCTCGCGGGCGCGAAAGATCCGCGAGCGGACGGTGCCGATCGGGCATCCCATCATCTCCGCGATCTCTTCGTAGCTCAAACCTTCGATCTCGCGCAGCGTGATGGCCGTTCGCAGTTCCTCCGGCAGCAACGCCATCGCGGCGTTGACCGTTTGGGCGATCTGCTTGCTCATCAACATCGATTCCGGCGTGTTGATATCCCTTAGTTGGTCGGCATCGGAGAAAGTTTCAGCCTCTTCGGCATCCGCGTCGGTGGACGTGGGCGCCCGGCGACCTTGGGTCGCAAGGTAGTTCTTCGCCGTATTGACGGCAATCCGGTACAACCACGTGTAGAACGCCGACTCGCCGCGAAACTGCGGCAACGCGCGATACGCCTTGATGAACGCAT
This sequence comes from Burkholderia oklahomensis C6786, assembly GCF_000959365.1. Classification (NCBI taxonomy): domain Bacteria; kingdom Pseudomonadati; phylum Pseudomonadota; class Betaproteobacteria; order Burkholderiales; family Burkholderiaceae; genus Burkholderia; species Burkholderia oklahomensis. Next base: position 2,917,924 of record NZ_CP009555.1, on the reverse strand, counting down.
CCTGGGCCACGTCCTCGACCTCCGCGGGATCTCGCACGAGACGCGAGATCAACCTGATGATCTTGCGGTGGTATTTGGTGACCAGGAGTTCGAACGCCGCCTTGTCGCCATTCTGTACGCGTTCGACCAGTACCTGATCGATTTCTTTTTCACTCACCTGACAAATCCGTAAACGAGGGATGCAACGCGGAGCGTTATTGTAACGTTCCCGCTCGAGCCGCTCATGAGCGTTTGCGATCGGAAACGGTCATGCCGCCGCGAGCGTCCCGCGCGCGGCGCGCCGGCCCAGCACGCAGAGCGCGCGGAACACGGGCGCGTCGACCGCGTCCGCCAGGATCACGAGCGGCGTCGCGCGCCGGCTGCGGTCTCGCACCGTCAGCACGACGAGCAGATCGCTCCATTGCGTGCAGCCGGCGATCTGGCCGCGCGCGAGCAGCCGCCCGTCGCGATCGAACGCCGCGAGCACGCCCGCGCCGGCGTCGATCCGCAGCGCCGCCGGCTGGCGCCGTCCGCAAGCGGCCCGCGCGCGCAGCGCAACAAGCGCAGCAATCAGCATGGCAAGCGTCGCCGCCCCGCCGGTGCCGACGAGCGGCTCCGCACCGGCGTGAACCGCCGCGCCGACGGCCGGCACGAACAGCGCGCACGCGACGCGCAGCCACGCCGACGCGCGCAGCACGACGTGCTGCGCGCCTGCCGATGCGGCGTGGAACGGCTCCGTCAAGCGACCCCGCGTCAGACGCGCTTGAAGACGAGCGTGCCGTTAGTCCCGCCGAAGCCGAAGGAGTTCTTCAACGCGACGTCGATCTTCGTTTCGCGCGCTTCGTTTGCGCAATAGTCGAGATCGCACTCGGGGTCCTGGCTGAAGATGTTGATCGTCGGCGGCGACACCTGATTATGGACCGCAAGGACCGTGAACACCGACTCCAGCCCGCCCGCACCGCCGAGCAGGTGGCCCGTCATCGACTTCGTCGAGTTGACGACGATGTCCTTCGCGTGATCGCCGAACGCGCGCTTGATCGCGACGGTCTCGGCCAGATCGCCGAGCGGCGTCGACGTGCCGTGCGCGTTCAGGTAATTCACCTGATCGGCGTTGATGCCGGCGTTGCGCAGCGCGGCCAGCATGCAGCGGCGTGCGCCGTCGCCGTCCTCGAGCGGGGCCGTCATGTGATAGGCGTCGCCGCTCATGCCGTAGCCCGCGACTTCGGCGTAGATCTTCGCGCCGCGCGCCTTCGCGTGCTCGTACTCCTCGAGCACCATCACGCCCGCGCCTTCGCCGAGCACGAAGCCGTCGCGGTCCTTGTCCCACGGACGGCTCGCCGTCGCCGGATCGTCATTGCGCTGGGACAGCGCGCGCGCCGCGGCGAAGCCGCCGACACCGAGCGGCGACACGGTCGATTCCGCGCCGCCTGCGATCATCACGTCGGCGTCGCCGTACTCGATGAGGCGCGCCGCCTCGCCGATGCAGTGCAGACCGGTCGTGCACGCGGTGACGATCGCGAGATTCGGCCCCTTGAAGCCGAACTTGATCGACAGGTGACCCGAGATCATGTTGATGATCGACGCCGGCACAAAGAACGGCGAGATCCGGCGCGGGCCGCGGTTAAGCAGCTCGGTCTGCGTGACTTCGATCATCGGCAACCCGCCGATGCCCGAGCCGACGACGACGCCGACGCGCTCCGCGTTCTCGTCGGTGACCTCGAAGCCGCTGTCCCGCATCGCCTGCATGCCGGCCGCGATCCCGTAATGGATGAACGTATCCATATGGCGCGCTTCCTTCGCCGGGATGTAGTCCTCGACGTTGAAGCCCTTCACCTCGCCTGCGAAGCGGGTCGAGAAGTTCGTCGCGTCGAACTTCGTGATATTGACGATGCCGGACTTGCCGGCCACGAGATTGGCCCAGCCGTCGGCAACATTATTGCCAACAGGCGAAATCAGCCCAAGGCCTGTAACAACAACACGACGGCGGCTCACGGTAACCTCTTTTCCATTGAATGACAAAAACAAAAGCCACAGCGGCCACAGGAACCACCCCTGCGAGCCCTGTGGCTGTTAGCTCGGCCGGCAACGACGCCGACGCGATCGCGCATCCAGCGCAGCGTGTGCAAAAACTTGCAGACGACGCGCGTGTTACGCCTTGACGTTCGCGCGAGCGTAGTCGATTGCTTGCTGAACGGTCGTGATCTTCTCGGCTTCTTCATCCGGGATTTCCATGCCGAACTCGTCTTCCAGCGCCATCACCAGCTCGACCGTGTCGAGCGAATCTGCACCGAGGTCGTTCACGAACGACGCTTCGTTCTTGATTTCGGCTTCGGCGACGCCCAGTTGTTCGGCGACGATCTTCTTGACGCGTTGTTCGATGTTGTCCATTACCCCTCCGAGGGAAAGTTCAGATTTACAAGTGCGCGCATTTTAACAGGTTTGATGCTGCCCAAAATGCGCGCCGGCTTTGCGGCCAAACAAGCGCCCGATGCGCTGTTACGCATGCACGGCGCGGATGTTAAACGAATTCCGTTACGACATGTACATGCCGCCGTTCACGTGCAGCGTCGTGCCCGTGATGTAGCCGGCCTGCGGCGACGCGAGGAACGCGACCGCGTGTGCGATGTCCTCCGGACTGCCGAGGCGGCCGAGCGGAATCTGCGTCTTCAGCGCGGCCTGCTGCTCTTCCGGCAGCACCTTCGTCATGTCGGTGTCGATGAAGCCCGGCGCGACGCAGTTCACGGTGACGCCGCGGCTGCCGATCTCGCGCGCGAGCGCACGCGTCATCCCCGCCACGCCCGCCTTCGCCGCCGCGTAGTTGATCTGCCCCGGATTGCCTGCGGAGCCGACCACCGACGTAATGTTGACGATGCGTCCGCCGCGCGCCTTCATCATCGGGCGCAGCACCGCGCGCGACAGACGAAACACTGCCTTCAGGTTCGTGTCGATCACGGCGTCCCACTCGTCGTCCTTCATCCGCATCGCGAGCTGATCCTGCGTGATGCCGGCGTTGTTGACGAGCACGTTCAGCGCGCCGAACTCCTTGAGCGTCGATTCGACGAGCGTGTCCACCGCCGACGCGTCGTTGACGTTCAGCACGGCGCCGCGGCCTTCGAGCCCGGCTTCCTTGAATGCGGCGGAGATGCCCTCGGCACCGGCCTCAGTCGTCGCGGTGCCGATCACCATCGCGCCGCGTCGCGCGAGCTCGAGCGCGATCGCGCGACCGATCCCGCGCGACGCGCCGGTGACGATCGCGACTTGTTTGTCGAGAGTCTTGTCCATGCAGTGGTTCCGTGTTTCGGGTGAATCGGCAAGCTTGCGCACTTGACTTGAATTCAAGCGGCGACGAGCTTGAGCGCTTCGTCGAGCGACGCCGGGTCGAACACCGACGCGCCGACCAGATTGGTGTCGATGCGCTTCGTGAGGCCGGCGAGCACCTTGCCGGGGCCGCACTCGATCACGTGCGTCACGCCCTGCCCGGCGATGTGCTTCACGCATTCGACCCAGCGCACGGGGCCCGCCGCCTGGCGCACGAGTGCATCCTTGATCGCCGCGGGATCGGACGCCACAGCGACGTCGATGTTGTTGACGACGGGAATCTGCGGCGCCTTCACGTCGACGTTCGCGAGGTATTCGCGCAGCTTGTCGGACGCGGGCTTCAGCAGCGACGAATGGAACGGCGCCGACACCTGCAGCGGCAGCGCGCGCTTCGCGCCCTTCGCCTTCGCGATTTCGCAGGCTTTCTCGATGCCCGCCTTCGTCCCCGCGATCACGACCTGCGCGGGCGCATTGAAATTCACCGCTTCGACGACGCCGGCCGCCGACGCCTCGGCACACACCGCGCGCACCGTGTCGTCGTCCAAGCCGAGAATCGCCGCCATGCCGCCTTCGCCCACGGGCACGGCCGTCTGCATCGCCTGCGCGCGGAAGCGCACGAGCGGCAGCGCATCGCGAAACGCGATCGCGCCCGCTGCGACGAGCGCCGTGTATTCGCCGAGACTGTGGCCCGCGACGATCGACGGCCGCGCGCCGCCTGCCTGCTGCCACGCGCGATAGCACGCGTACGCGGCCGTCAGCATCACGGGTTGCGTATTCGTCGTCAGATTGAGTTCGTCAGCCGGGCCGTCGGCGATCAGCTTGCCGATGTCCTGACCCAGCACGTCGGACGCTTCGTCGAGCGTCTCGCGCACGACGGCGACGTCGGCGAACGCATTGAGCATGCCGACCGATTGCGAGCCCTGGCCCGGAAAAACGAATGCAAATTTCATATCGTCCCCAATTGAATCGATTCAAGCGGCGCGCGCGGACCGCGCGCGCCGGTGGGATGCGGAGAAGATCCGATCAGAAGCGGAAGACCGAGGCGCCCCACGTGAAGCCGCCGCCGACGCCTTCGATCAGCACGTGCTGGCCGCGCTTGACGCGGCCGTCGCGCACCGCGACGTCGAGTGCGAGCGGGATCGACGCGGCGGACGTGTTGCCGTGCTCGTCGACGGTGACGATCATGCGTTCCTGCGGCAGGCCGAGCTTGCGGCACGTGCTTGTCATGATACGGATATTGGCCTGGTGCGGAATCAGCCAATCGACCTGTTCCGGCGCGAAATCGGCCTTCGACAGCGCTTCGACCGCAACCTTCTCGAGCACGTTCACGGCAAGCTTGAAGACGGCCTGGCCGTCCATGTGCAGGAACGCGCTGCCCGCGATGATGCCGCGGTTCACGTTGCCCGGCGTGCAGAGGATGTTCGAGTAGCTGCCGTCCGCGTGCAGCGCGCTGCCGAGGATGCCCGGCTCTTCGGACGCCGACAGCACGACGGCGCCCGCGCCGTCGCCGAACAGCACGCAGGTCGTGCGGTCCTTGAAATCGAGGATGCGCGAGAACGTCTCCGCGCCGACGACGAGCGCCGTGCGGTGCTGGCCGGCGCGAATCAGCGTGTCGGCAATGGTCATCGCGTACGCGAAGCCGGCGCACACCGCCTGCACGTCGAACGCGGCGCCGTTGTTCTTGATGCCGAGCTTGTTCTGCAGCAGGCAGGCCGTGCTCGGGAACACGAAATCGGGGGTCGACGTCGCGACGATGATGAGGTCGATCGACTGCGGATCGACGTCGGCCGCTTCGATCGCGCGCTGCGCGGCGACGAGCGCGAGATCGCTCGTCGTCACGTCGGGCGCGGCGAAGTGCCGCGCATGGATGCCCGTGCGCGCGACGATCCACTCGTCGCTCGTCTCGATGCCGTCCTTCGCGAGCCGGTCGGCAAGATCTTGATTCGTGACGCGGTCGGGCGGCAGATAGCTACCCGTGCCGAGCACGCGGGAATAGAGGGTCGATTGGGCCATTATGTCTTCGAGGAAAGCGCGGCGGAGGGCTCGGCTGGCTGGCCTGCGGACGGGCTCGCCTGCCCCGCCCCGTCCGCGTCGCGCCCGCTTTCGCCGAGCGGCGCGGCGTTCTCCGCCATCGCTCGCGAAAGGCGCTCCAGCACGCCATTTTTGACGGCATCATACCCGCGTTTGATCGCCCACTCAAACGCGTACGCGTCCGCGGAGCCATGGCTCTTGATGACGAGGCTGCGCAGCCCGAGCAGCGCCGCACCGTTGTACTGGCGATGATCGACGCGCTTCTTGAAGCGCAGCAGCACGGGCAGCGCGAGGAGCGCCATCAGCTTCGACAGCAGCGAGCGGCTGAACTCTTCCTTGATGATGTCCGCGAGCATCTGCGCGAGGCCCTCGGACGTCTTCAATGCAACGTTGCCAACGAAGCCATCGCAGACGATCACGTCGACGGTGCCCTTGTAGATGTCGTTGCCTTCGACGTTGCCGCGGAAATTCAACGTGCTCGCACGCAATAACTCGCCTGCGCGCTTGATTGTTTCGTTCCCCTTGATGACCTCCTCGCCGATGTTGAGGAGACCGATCGTCGGCCGCTCCTTGCCCTCGAGCGCCGCGACGAGCGCGTGCCCCATTTCGGCGAACTGCAGCAGGTGCTGCGGCTCGCAGTCGACGTTCGCGCCGAGGTCGAGCATCATCGTGTAGCCCGTCGGATTCGGCAACGCGAATGCGATCGCGGGCCGCTCGATGCCGGGCAGCGTCTTCAGCACGTAGCGCGACACCGCCATCAGCGCGCCGGTGTTGCCGGCGGAGATGCACGCCTGCGCCTCGCCTTCCTTCACGTGATTGAGGGCGACGCGCATTGAAGAGTCCTTCTTCTTGCGCAGCGCCACTTCGACGGGGTCGTCCATCGCGACCACTTCGGTGGCCGGCACGACGGACAGCGCAGGCTCGTCGAGCGCCTTGCACTTCTTGAGTTGCGCACGGATCGCGCTTTCGATGCCGACGAGCATCAATTGCGCGTCGGGATGCGAGCGAACGAACTTGACTGCCGCGGGAACGGTCACGGACGGGCCGTGGTCGCCTCCCATGCAATCGATTGTGAGCTTTACAGTCATGGAATGCGACGAATTTCAGGCACAAAAAAGCGGCAATTGAATGCCGCCTTTTTGTTGAGCCAGGAAAGTGTCAAGCGAACCGGTTGTCGCGCGCGAAGCCCGAATGGCCATCAGACGCGCGTCACGGAGACGGAAACGCTTAGTCGTTCTTCGTCTTGACGACTTTCTTGCCGCGATAGTAGCCGTTCGGGCTGATATGGTGACGCATATGCACTTCACCCGTGCTCGGCTCGACGGCGAGCGGCGTGGTCGTCAGGAAATCGTGCGAACGGTGCATGCCGCGCTTCGACGGCGACTTCTTGTTTTGTTGAACTGCCATGACTAACTCCTAAAAATTTTCCGAATTCTAACACAGCCCGATCCGACGCTTGCTACCCCGGCCCTGCGGCCTCACGCCTTCCCGCGCCCCAACTGCCTAGTGTTTGTTGCCGTCCCCGCCCTTTTTCAGCGCTTCGAGCGCCGCGAACGGATTCGGCCTGTCGCTTTCGCCCGCCGCTTCGTCGGACGTATCGTCCGTATCGGCCGCGGGACCGCTCGCGCCCGATACGAGGCTTTCGTGCACCGCCGGACAGACATCGTGCTTCGGCACGAGCGGCAGCGAAAGCAGCAACTCCTCTTCGATCAAGCCCACGAGATCGAACTGGCGCGAACCGACGATCACATCGACTTCATCTTCGTCGAGCGGGAATTCGTCCGCCTCTTCTTCGGTGGCGACGATCCGGTACACGACGTCGATATCGAACGACTGCCGGTACGGCGTCATGCAGCGCTGGCACTCGAGCCACGCGGCGCCGTGCAGCGCGAGACGCAGATAAGGCTGCGCCCCCTCGGTGCCGTCGTCCTGCAGCTCGGGCTGCATCGAGCCCTCCGCCTGCCAGGTAAATACCGTGTCCCGGTCTGGCGCGTCCGCCGGCACTTCGTTTAACATGCGCGGCAACTGCGAGAGCCGGACGGCACTCGCCGCCTGCCGAGCGCTGCGTGCAAATTCGAACAGATCGATCGCGTGTGGATCGAGCGAAACCGCAGGCTTGCCTGAGGACGGGTTCATGTGCGCTCCTGCCGTATCAACCCTCGGTACAACTCGTTCGTGCAGACGGCCTGCGCCACCCCGCGTCCCGCGCGCCGATGTCTGATGCATCCGGCGGCACCGTCGGGCGCTCGCAAAAACCCTGCCGATGAAAAGCGCAAGAGCATACCTGTTTTATCTTTTCGAGTCAAACACTTAAGACTTCGCCTGACACGACGCCGCGACGCGCCCGCGTGCCGCGCGGCAACGGCGATTCCTCCACCCCGGATCTCTCGAACCGACCGACACTCGACACCATCATGCCGGACAACGTTTCCAGCCCGCCGCGGCTGATTCTCGCCTCCAGCTCGCGCTACCGGCGCGCGCTCCTCGAACGCCTGCGCGTGCCGTTCGACGTCGTCACGCCCGCCGTCGACGAAACGCCGCTGCCGGACGAAACGCCGTCCGCGACCGCGCTGCGGCTCGCCGCCGCGAAGGCGCGCGCCGCCGCCGAACGCGCGAATGCGCCGCACGGCGCGCTCGTGATCGGCTCCGATCAGGTCGCGACCTTCGACGGGCTGCAGATCGGCAAGCCTGGCTCGCACGAGCGCGCGCTCGCGCAGTTGCAGGCGATGCGCGGCCGCGAAGTCGAATTCCACAGCGCGCTCTGCCTGTACGATAGCCGCTCCGGCGCGACGCAAGCCGAGGACATCGTGACGCGCGTGCGATTCCGCTCGCTGACCGACGCCGAACTCGACGCCTATTTACGCGCGGAGACGCCGTACGACGTCGCGGGCAGCGCGAAATCGGAAGGACTCGGCATCGCGCTCCTCGACGCGATCGATTCCGACGATCCGACCGCACTCGTCGGCCTGCCGCTCATCGCGCTCACGCGGATGCTGCGCGCGGCCGGCTACCCGCTCTTCGGCGCGCCGGCGCCGGCTGCCACGGGAGCGAACGGACGATGACGGCAGGCACCCTCTATCTGATTCCGAACACGCTCGGCGAAGGCGACGCCGCGATGCTGGCCGCCGTGCTGCCCGCCGCCGTGCAGGCGCGCGCCGCGTCGCTCGGCTATTACATCGGCGAGAACGCGAAGACGACCCGCGCGTTCCTGAAGAAAGTCGGCGCCGAGCGGCCGATCCAGGAAATCGAGATCCGCGAGCTGAACGTGAAGACACCCGCGGGCGAGATCGACACGCTGCTCGCGCCGGTGCTCGCGGGCGCCGACGCGGGCCTCGTGTCGGAAGCCGGCTGCCCCGCCGTCGCCGATCCCGGCGCGCTGCTCGTACGGCGCGCGCACGAGCGCGGCGTGAAGGTCGTGCCGCTCGTCGGGCCGAGCTCGATCCTGCTCGCGCTGATGGCGTCCGGCCTGAACGGCCAGAGCTTCGCGTTTCACGGCTACCTGCCCGTCGACGCCGCCGCGCGCGCGAAACGCCTGCGCGAGCTCGAGCAGCAGTCGCGCAAGGCGAATCAGACGCAGATCTTCATCGAGACGCCGTATCGCAATCACGCGATGCTCGATACGCTCGTCGCGACCTGCGCGCCGTCGACGCTCGTGTGCGTCGCGGCCGACCTGACGCTGCCGACCGAGACGATCGCGAGCCGGCCGGCCGGGGCATGGAAAAAGGCGCCTGTGCCCGATCTGCACAAGCGCCCTGCGATTTTCCTGCTGCTCGCGAATTGAGCGCGGGCAAGCCGCGCCGTCAGCGCAGCTTCAGCTCGCTGCCGGCGACGGCCGCCTTCAGCGCGGCCGAGCCGACCGCCGCGCCGAACCGGCGCGCGACGCGGTTGGTCAGGCTTTCCTTGACTGTGTAGTCGACGAGGTCGGGCGCCTTCAGCACGTCGCGCGCGACGGTGTCGGTCGTCCCGAAATCGTCGGCGAGGCCGAGTTCGATGCTCTTCGCGCCCGTCCAGAAGAGCCCCGAGAAGATGTCCGGCGAGTCGTGCAGCCGCGCGCCGCGGCCGTCCTTCACCGCCTTGATGAACTGCTCGTGGATCTCGTCGAGCATCTCCTGCGCGTGCGCGTCCATCTTCGGCGTCTCCGGCGAGAACGGATCGAAGAAGCCCTTGTTCTCACCCGACGTGTGCAGGCGCCGCTCGACGCCGAGCTTGCCCATCAGCCCGGTGAAGCCGAAGCCGTCCATCAGCACGCCGATCGAGCCGACGACGCTCGCCTTGTCGACGTAGATCTTGTCCGCCGCCGACGCGATGTAGTAGCCGCCCGACGCGCACATGTCGGTGACGACGACGTAGAGCGGCTTCGCCGGATACTTCTTGCGCAGCCGGCGGATCTCGTCGTAGACGATGCCCGCCTGCACCGGGCTGCCGCCCGGGCTGTTGATGCGCAGCACGACGCCCGCCGTGCCGGAATCCTCGAACGCGCTGTCGAGCGCGGAATTGATGTCCTCGGCGTTCGCGTTGGTGCTCGCGGCGATCTCGCCGTCGATCGTCACGACCGCCGTGTGTCGGCCGCTCGCGAGCTTGCCGCCGTCGCCGGACACGCTGAAGAACGCAAAGACGAGCGCGGCGAACACGAACAGGAACGCGAATCGGAAGAAAATCCTCCAGCGACGCGCCGCGCGCTGCTCGTTGATCGCCGCGAGCGCGATACGCTCGAGCGCGGCGCGCTCCCAGTTCGGTTCACGGGCGGCGGTGGCCGCGGATTGGGACGATGAATCGGGAGGGTTGATTTGATCGGACATGCGTGAAAGTCAGTGGTCAGAGGAGGCCGGGCGCAGATCGCCGTCGGGCAGCCAGAACACCGCGCGGCCGTCGGGCGTGTCCCGCTCGTCGACCTGAACGGCGCGCAGCCGCGCGCCGCGGCACGGGCCGCCGACGCATTTGCCGGTATCCGGCGTATAAATCGCGCCGTGCGTCGCGCACATCAAGTATAAGCCCGACGATTCGAAGAACTGTCCCTCGGCCCAGTCTAGTTCCATCGGCACGTGCGCGCAGCGGTTCAGGTAACCGTACGCGCGCCCCTCGTAGCGGACGAAGAACACGACGACGGGTTCGCCGCGCAGCGTCGCATCGACCCGCACGCCCTCGCCGCCGTCGACGAGCGCGTCGGCCGCGCACACGAAGCGGGCATCGCCGCCGCCCGTCACGCGTGCTCCCGCAGCCAGCCGGCAAGCGACGCGACGTCCGGCGCGACGAAGCGCGGCGACAGCGCCGCGAGCGCGTCGGCCGGATGCGCGCCGTACGCGACGCCGATGCCCGCCGCGCCCGCGCTCGCGGCCATCTGCAGGTCGTGCGTCGTGTCGCCGATCATCACGGTGCGCGCCAGATCTTGCCCCAATTCGCGCGACAGCTCCTGCAGCATCGCCGGGTGCGGCTTCGAGAACGTCTCGTCCGCGCAGCGCGTGCCGTCGAAAAGGCTCGTCAGCTTCGCCTGGTCGAGCGCGCGGTTCAGGCCGACGCGCCCCTTCCCCGTCGCGACGGCGAGCAGGTAGCCGGTTTCGCGCAGCTCTTCGAGCATCTCGCGCACGCCGGCGAAGAGCTCGATCCGCTGATCCTTGGTCAGATAGTGGAAGCGGTAGCGCTCGGCGAGCCGCGGATAGTCGGCGGGGTCGAGGCTCGGCGCGGTGACGGCGAGCGCGTCGCGCAGGCCGAGCCCGATCACGTAGCGGGCGGCCTCGTCGGACGGCGTGGGCAAGCCGAGATCGCGGCACGCGGCCTGGATGGACTGCGCGATGTGCGCGGTCGAATCCATCAGCGTGCCGTCCCAGTCGAAGACGATCAGATCAAATTGCTGTCGGGCCATGCGTGTCATGCGGTATCGCGCAAGTCGGTGAGTTGATCGAGAAATTGCCGGCACTCGGCGGGCAGCGGCGCGTCGAACTGCAGCGGCTCGCCCGTCAGCGGATGCGCGAGGCGCAGCCGGTGCGCGTGCAGGAACATCCGCTTGAGCGACGGCACCGCGTTCGCGCGGGCGAGCGCCTTGTTCAGCGCGAAATCGCCGTACTTCGCGTCGCCGACGATCGGCAGGCCGAGATGAGCGAGGTGCACGCGAATCTGATGGGTCCGACCCGTTTTGAGTTCCGCTTCGAGCAGCGCATAGTCCGGCCAGCAGTCGACGAGATTGAACACCGTATGCGACGGCAGTCCGTCCTCCTGAACCCGCACGCGCCGCTCGCCGTCGGGCGTCGAGTACTTGAACAGCGGCGCCTTCACCGCGCGGCGGCGGCCCCAGTCGGGCGCCCACTCGCCGTGCACGCACGCGAAGTAGCGCTTGTCCATCCGGTTTTCGCGGATCTGCTCGTGCAGCCCGACGAGCGCCGAGCGTTTCTTCGCGAGCATCAGGATGCCCGACGTCTCGCGGTCGAGGCGGTGCACGAGCTCGAGGAACTTCGCGTGCGGCCGCGCATGCCGCATCTGCTCGATCACGCCGAACGCGACCCCGCTGCCCCCGTGCACGGCGACGCCTGCCGGCTTGTTGAGCGCGATGATCGCGTCGTCCTCGAACAGGATCTCGAATGCCGCGGCGGGCACGGGCCCGGGCCCGGCCGCGCGCGCGAGGTCGGCCGCCGCGACGCGCACGGGCGGCACGCGCACGACGTCGCCGTGCGCGAGCCGGTATTGCGCGTCGACCCGGCCCTTGTTCACGCGGACTTCACCGCTGCGGAGGATCCGGTAAATATGACTCTTCGGCACGCCTTTGCAGACGCGCAGGAGGAAGTTGTCGATGCGCTGACCGGCGGCGCCGTCGTCGATCTCGATGAGCGAAACCTGACCGCTTGCGACCGAATTATGGGATTTTTTGCCTAACTCATTCATACTGAATATAATTTTGCGCAGCCTTCCGTAGCGGAGCGGCCTGATCGGCCGGTTTTCGGGCGGACTGCGCGAGGCGCAAGCGCAAACTGTTATTTTACTTGCGCCCGGGGCGTGCTGCTCGTCCTCATGAATGAAAGCAGCAAGTTGCACGCACGGCACCCCGCTCAGGCAGGGATCGCGCCCACAGGCGGATTCGGTCAGAGCCGTGCCGCGGTAACGGAATGTTGGACAAAAAGAATTTGTAGGAAGCTGCGGCGCGGCGCGATGTAAGCCCGACGCGGTTCCCTGTTGCGAATAGAACGGCGTGCGCCCGATGTGGTCCCGCAATAGCGCGGGACTTGGCGACGTCAAAACCAAGGAAGGACACCCCAGGCGGGAAAGTCGGGCTGGATTCGATACTCCCCGCTGCGGCCGAGCCGCAGTATATGCCGCCATCCGGCGCCGCGCGCACTCTGCGCCGCGCCCCGCGGCTGTGCCCGGCCGGAGGCTTGGCGCGCCCAGTGGCGCGCGGAGTGTCGACGCCGTGTGCTTTGAAGCCGTGTTCGCAGGCGCCCTCTGGCCGCCGCCCCGTCGTATGGGCGCGCGCCTCATCAGGCCATTCTCCCGCCATCGTTCCCGCTCCAGCGTGCTTGTGACAACACAACAAGGCGCGGCCTGCCGTCGTCCCGCGTTCCGCCCGACAAGCGGAGCGCGCCGCCGACAGAACCGCCTGGAGTCGTTCAATGAAACGCATGCTGTTCAATGCGACGCAGCAGGAAGAACTGCGCGTCGCCATCGTCGATGGGCAGAAGCTCATCGATATCGACATCGAAACCGCCGGACGCGAACAACGCAAAGGCAATATCTACAAGGGCGTCGTCACCCGCATCGAACCGTCGCTCGAAGCCTGCTTCGTCAACTACGGCGAAGATCGCCACGGCTTCCTGCCGTTCAAGGAAGTCGCCCGCCAGTACTTCAAGGAAGGCGTCGACATGCGCTCCGCGCGCATTCAGGACGCGCTGCGCGAAGGTCAGGAGCTGATCGTCCAGGTCGAGAAGGAGGAGCGCGGCAACAAGGGCGCGGCGCTCACCACGTTCATCTCGCTCGCCGGCCGCTACCTCGTGCTGATGCCGAACAATCCGCGCGGCGGCGGCGTGTCGCGCCGCATCGAGGGCGACGAGCGCCAGGAGCTGCGCGAGACGATGGCGCAGCTTCAGATCCCCGACGGCATGAGCATGATCGCCCGCACGGCGGGCATCGGCCGCAGCGCCGAGGAATTGCAATGGGACCTGAACTACCTGCTGCAGCTCTGGCGCGCGATCGAGGCGGCGTCGCAAAGCGGCCATCCCGGCCAGCCGATGCTGATCTACCTCGAATCGAGCCTCGTGATCCGCGCGATCCGGGACTATTTCCAGCCGGACATCGGCGAAATCCTGATCGACACGACCGAGATCTACGATCAGGCCCGCGCGTTCATGGACATCGTGATGCCCGACAACGTCGGCAAGGTGAAGCGCTATCACGACGACGTCCCCCTCTTCTCCCGCTTCCAGATCGAGCACCAGATCGAGACGGCGTACTCGCGCACGGTGCCGCTGCCGTCGGGCGGCGCGATCGTGATCGACCACACCGAGGCGCTCGTCGCGATCGACGTGAACTCGGCGCGTGCGACGAAGGGCGCGGACATCGAGGAGACGGCGACCCGCACGAACCTCGAGGCGGCCGACGAAGTCGCGCGCCAGCTCCGTCTGCGCGACCTGGGCGGCCTGATCGTGATCGACTTCATCGACATGGAGTCGGCGAAGAGCCAGCGTGAAGTCGAGCAGCGTCTGAAGGACGCGCTCAAGCACGACCGCGCGCGCGTGCAGATGGGCAAGATCTCGCGCTTCGGCCTGATGGAGCTGTCGCGCCAGCGCCTGCGCCCGGCGCTGTCCGAAGGCAGCCACGTCACCTGCCCGCGCTGCAACGGCACGGGCCACATCCGCGACACCGAATCGTCCGCGCTGCAAGTGCTGCGGATCATTCAGGAAGAGGCGATGAAGGAGAACACCGCGGCGATCCACTGCCAGGTGCCCGTCGAGGTGACCGCCTTCCTGCTCAACGAGAAGCGTCAGGAAATCAACAAGATCGAATCGCGCTTCAAGGTCGGCGTCGTGCTGATCCCGAACAAGCATCTCGATACGCCGCACTACAAGCTCGAGCGCCTGCGTCACGACGATGCGCGCCTCGACGATCCGCGCGCATCGTGGAAGATGGCCGAGGAAGCCGCCCGCGAGCTCGAGGCGGAAACCGGCTACAGCAAGCGCGCCGAGGAAGCGAAGCCGCGCCAGGAAGCGGCCGTCAAGGGCATCACGCCCGAACGCCCCGCACCGAGCGCCGCGCCGCAGCGCCAGCCCGCACCGGCGGCGGCGCCTGTCGCCGCCGCGCCGGCAAGCGGCGGCTTCGTCAAGTGGCTGAAGAACCTGTTCGGCATGCAGCCGGCCGCGGTGCCCGCACCGGCGCCCGCTGCCCAGGAACCGGCCGCGCGTCCGGCGCGCGAACGCGGCGAACGCGGCGAGAAGGCCGAGCGCGGCGGCGATCGCAACCGCAACCGTCGCGGCAGCGGCGGCGCGCAGCAGGCAGGCGGACGCGACCAGGCCGCGGCAGGCGGCGGACGCGGTCAGGCCCCGCGCGCCGAGCGCGAAGCCAAGGAAACCCGCGAACCGCGCGAAGGCCGCGAGGCACGTGAAGGTCGGGAAGGTCGGGAAGGTCGGGAAGGCCGGGAAGGCCGGGAAGGCCGCGGCGGCCGGGACAATCGCGAAGGCCGCGAAGCACGCGAAACCCGCGAGCCGCGTGAGCCGCGCGAGCGCGCGGAGACGGCCGATGCCGCGGAAGCGCCGCGCAGCGAGCGCCGTGAACGCGGCGAGCGCCGCAAGCCGGTCCCGCACGTCGCGACGCTCGAAACCGTGAACCGCGGCGAAAGTGCCCACGCGGAGCCGGCCGAGCAGCCGGCTCACGCGCTCGGCGCGGAAGCCGGCGTCGAAGCGGATTCGAACGCCCGCGACGGCGAGGAACGCCGCCGTCGCCGCCGCGGTCGCCGCGGCGGCCGCCGCGAGCGCGACGACGAAACCGCAGGCGCAGCACAAGCGGCGGAAGCCGGCGAAGGCGTGACGGCCGAAACGGCCGCATACGCAGCCGAAGCGCCGCAGGGCGTCGCGCCGGTCGCCGACCACGAACCGCAGCACGCCGTACAAGCGGGCGCAGGCGTGGCGGCGGTTGCTGCCGCGGCAGTCGCCGCGGAAGCGATCGCTCACGTCGAGAGCGACGTGAAGGTCGAGCCGCAAGCGGCCGCTGAAGCGCCTGCCGCTTCGGCCGAGCCGATCGCCGCGGCGCCGGCTCGAGCCGCCGAAGCACCGGCGGAAGCCGCTCCGGCTGCGACGCATGCCGAACCGGCTCCGGTCGAAAGCGCGCACGTGCAAGCCGCTCCGGTCGAAACTGCGCCCGCTGAAGCCGCGCCGGCCGAAGCGCCTGCCGCAGAAGCGTCCGAAGCCGCCGCCCCGGCGGTTGCTCCGGCCCCGATCCCCGAGCCGGCCCCGGCCGTCGAGCCGCATCCCGCGCCCGCCGCAGTCGCCCCTGCCGAGGCAAGCGTCCCGCACGAGCCGGCCGCCGTCGCCGAGGCACAAGCGCCGTCGGCTGCCCCCGCCGAGGCCGTCGCACCGGCTGCGGTAGCAGCCCCGGTCGCGGCCGCGTCGAGCGCGAGCCTCGAAACGGTGCTCGAATCGGCCGGCCTCGTCTGGGTCAACACGGACACGGACAAGCTGCGCGCGGCGCAGGCCGCCGCCGCGCAAATCGCGCCGTCCGTCCGTGCGCCGCGCGAACGCAAGCCGCTGCCGCCCGTCGACACGACGCCGATGCAGCAAGTCGAGACGACGCACCGCTGATCCGGTCGTCCATCGCACGAAGAAGCCCGCCCCGAAAAGGCGGGCTTTAACGAGATGGTCAGCCTGACCGAAACAGCCCGATCGGCTTACGCTGATCGGGCTGTTTCCTTTTGGGGAGATCGTCATGGACACCTTCTCGTTGATCGGAATCGATCCTGGCGAGCATTGCGTCCGGCTTGCATGCGCAGTCCGCATCGGGCCGCATGGTGTTCCGCAAGAAGCCCACACGCGGCCAGATGCCGACGCTGCCGGGCAATCTTCCGCGCTGTACGGTGGCCATGGAAGCGTGTGCGGGCGCACATTGGGTTGCGCGATGGATTCGGCACTCGGTCACCAGGCCAAGCTGATTTCCCCGCAGTTCGCCAAACCTTTCCTGCAGGGCGACAAGAACGATTTCGCCGATGCGCAAGCGATCCGCGAGGCGGCGTCGCGTCCGTGCATGCGGTTCGTCAGCCCGCGCGCAACGAGACTCAGCAGCCCCTCTCGGCGCGGCATCGGGCGCGCGAGGGGCGGGTGCGGGATCGCACCGGCATGGTCAGTCAGATCCACGCCTTTCTGCCGGAGTCCGGGGTGAGCTTGCCCAACCAAGGGGATGGCGGAAATCCGGCGGCGGCTGACCGTGCTGGCCGCGCATGATCTGCCGCCGCGGCTGATCGCGCGGCTCGACCGGCTGCAGGCACATTCCAAGTACCTGAATGAGCAAGCGGGCGAGGTTGAGCGCGAACTGATGCGGCAGTCTGACTCGGCGTCGCTTATATCGTCTGGTGTACCGAGTCACTTCCGGTTTTGCGACGCGAGCGAGACGCGTGAAGACATAAACGGCTCAACGGCCGGGCAAACGACCTGACATGCAAAACAGCACCTCGATGCCGACGCCTTTTTGAGGCTTGCCCCGCGCGGCTCTCATCGTGGGGCGGGAACCTCCTCCCACAGCGAACCCCGGATAGATTTGCGCACGTCCAATTTATGCCGACACCGACTCGCTTGTAAAAATCAGGTTGACCATGGATTTGTCCGTACTCGGATTCTGCGGGTTTCCATGTCCGGCCCCGCCTGCCGCTTCCGGCTAGAATGGAGGCCTGACTCATCTAGCAACGCTCATGTCCCGACGCATCATTCCCGTGACCCCGGTAAGCGCAGCACCCGATCTGTCCGGCGCCCTGCTCGCGCCGAGCGGCACGCTGCGCGACGCCTTCGCGCGCCCGTTGCGCGACCTGCGCATCTCGGTCACGGACCGCTGCAACTTCCGATGCGTGTACTGCATGCCGCGCACCGTGTTCGGCAAGGACTACCCGTTCCTGCCCCACAGCGCGCTCCTGACGCTCGAAGAGATCGAGCGTCTCGCGCGGCTTTTCGTCGCGCACGGCGTCGAGAAAATCCGCATCACGGGCGGCGAGCCGCTGTTGCGCAAGAACATCGAATTCCTGATCGAGCGCCTCGCGCGGATGACGACCGTCGCGGGCCGGCCGCTCGACATCACGCTCACGACCAACGGCTCGCTCCTCGTGCGCAAGGCGAAAAGCCTGCGGGACGCGGGGCTGTCGCGCGTGACGGTCAGCCTCGACGCGCTCGACGACGCGCTCTTCAAGCGGATGAACGACGCCGACTTCGCAAGCGCCGACGTGCTCGACGGCATCTTCGCGGCCCAGGCCGCGGGCCTTGCGCCCGTGAAGGTCAACATGGTCGTCAAGCGCGGCACGAACGACTGCGAGATCGTGCCGATGGCGCGCCGCTTCAAAGGCACGGGCGTCGTGCTGCGCTTCATCGAATACATGGACGTCGGCATGTCGAACGGCTGGAACATGACCGAAGTGCTGCCGTCCGCCGACGCGATCGCCCGCGTCGCCGAGCACTTCCCGCTCGTGCCGCTCGAACGGCACACACCGTCCGAGACCGCGCAGCGCTGGGGCTACGCGGACGGCAGCGGCGAGATCGGCGCGATCTCGAGCGTCACGCGCGCGTTCTGCGGCGACTGCACGCGCGCGCGGCTGTCGACGGAAGGCAGGCTGTACCTGTGCCTCTTCGCGTCGTCCGGCCACGACCTGCGCAGCCTCGTGCGCGGCGGCGCGACCGACGAGCAGATCGCCACCGTGATCGGCCACGTCTGGCAGGCGCGCACCGACCGCTACTCGCAACTGCGCGGCAGCGCGCAAGCAAGCGAAGAAGCGGCGGGCGAGGCGAAGCGCGTCGAAATGTCCTACATCGGCGGCTAGGCGCGCCGCCCGCTTCACGCGCTCGCCGCTTTCGCGATGCCGCCGCACGCCGCCCCTTCTTCCGCGATCACCGGCCTGCTGCTCGCGGGCGGACGCGGCGCGCGCATGGGCGGCGTCGACAAGGGGCTACAGCCGCTGCGCGGCGAGCCGCTCGCGCTGCACGTGCTGCGCCGGCTCGCGCCGCAGGTCGACGCGCTCGTCATCAGCGCGAATCGTCATCTCGATGCGTACGCGTCGCTCGGCGCGCCGTTTGATGCGCGTGTCGTCGCGGATATCCACGCGGACTTCGCCGGCCCGCTCGCCGGGCTCGCCGCCGGCATGCGCGCAGCCGACACGCCGCTCGTCCTGTGCGCGCCGTGCGACTCGCCGTTCCTGCCCGACGATCTCGCCGCGCGCCTTGCCGCTGCGCTCGACGCGCAGCATGCGGACATCGCGTTCGCGACGACCGTCGACGCGCACGGCGACGTCTCTCCCCAGCCCGTCTTCGCGCTCGTGAACACCGCGCTCGCCGACGATCTCGCCGCGTATCTCGCGTCCGGCGAGCGCAAGATGCGCGCGTGGTACGTACGCCACAAGACGGTCGAAGTGCCGTTTGACGACGAGCGGGCGTTTTACAATGCAAACTCTTTGCGGGACTTAGCCGGCCTCGATCGTCCATGACGGGCCGCACGTCGTTCCGCGCGCCGCCCGCCGCTCACGACGCGTGCGTTTCACTGCGTGGCCCGGGACGCCGGCCCCGAATACAATCCGCCTAGCGGCGCCTCGTCATCGATGACCACGCACACCACGCCTACGCCATCCGCCACGTCCGAGAACGCCGTCGCGCTGACCGTCGACGAAGCGCGCGCGCTCGCGTTGCGCTTCGCCGAGCCGGTCGCGCAAGTCGAGCGCGTCGCGCTGCGCGATGCGCTCGGCCGCGTGCTCGCCGACGACGTCGCGTCGCCGTTCGACATCCCCGCCTACGACAACGCCGCGATGGACGGCTATGCGTTCGACGGCGCGGCGCTCGCCGCGCCGGCCGCCGACGGCATGCTCGCGCTCGAGCTCGCCGGCCGCGCGCTCGCGGGCCATCCGTTCGACGGCCCGCGCGTCGCGCCGCACGCATGCGTACGGATCATGACGGGCGCGCAGGTGCCCGCGGGCTGCGACACCGTGGTCCCGCAGGAAAAAATCGAAGCGACGGGCGACGTCGTGCGCTTTCCGGCATCGGCCGTCGCGCGCGGCGACCACTGCCGGCGCGCGGGCGAAGACCTCGCGCAAGGCGCGAGCGCGCTCGCCGCGGGCCGCGTCGTGCGCGCGGCCGATCTCGGCCTGCTCGCATCGCTCGGCATCGCCGACGTCGCGGTGCGCCGCCGCGTGCGCGTCGCGTTCTTCTCGACGGGCGACGAGCTGCGCATGCCGGGCGAACCGCTTCGCGACGGCGGCCTCTACGACAGCAACCGCGCGACGCTCGTCGGGATGCTCGCGCGCATCGGCGTCGACACGGTCGACCTCGGCATCGTCCGCGACGATCCCGCCGCACTCGAGCAAGTATTAAAGACCGCGGCCGCGCAGGCGGACGCGGTGATCACGTCGGGCGGCGTGTCGGTCGGCGACGCGGATTTCACGCGCGCGCTGCTCGAAAAGCTCGGCGACGTCACGTTCGCGAGCGTCGCGATGCGCCCGGGCCGGCCGCTCGCGTGCGGCCGCATCTGGGCGAGCGGGCGCGACGGACGGCCCGCGCTCTTCTTCGGCCTGCCGGGCAATCCGGTCGCGGTCGCGGCGACGTTCCTCGTGATCGTGCGCGACGCGCTCTTCGCGATGATGGGCGCCGACGCGCAGCCGCTGCCCTGCTATCCGGCCGTCTGCAGCGCGCCGCTCAAGAAGCGCGCGGGCCGCACCGAATACCTGCGCGGCCACGCGGCGCGCGACGCGGGCGGCGTCTGGCGCGTGACGCCCGCCGGCTCGCAAAGCTCGGCGTCGCTCAAGAGCCTGAGCGACGCGAACTGCTTCATCGTGCTCGCGCACGACGCCGCGCGCGTCGACGCCGGCGCGACGGTCGACATCCTGCCGTTCGACGGCGCCATCTGAATCCGTTCTCAGCACTTCCACGGGGGCAACTCGCATATGAAAAAACAAATCTCATCGATCGCGCCAGGGCAGACCGCGAAAGCGCTGATCCTCGTCTATCTGACGTTCAGCGTGCCGATCGTGCTGCTCGGCATTCTCGTTGCGTTCGTGCGCTACGGGCGCGTCGAGCTGAGCACGATCTTCAGCGCGCTGCTCCTGAACGCGATCCTCGGCTTCGTGCTGCTGTGGATCGCGTGCCACGCGTACAACTGGGTCGCATCGCGCTTCGGCGGCATCGAGATCGTGCTGTCGGACGCGCCGGAGGAAGCATGAGCGCCGCGGCGAACGAGACGATCTCGATCCGCGCGGCAGCGCCCGCGGACGTGCCCGCGATGCTCTCGCTGATGCGCGAGCTCGCGGAGTTCGAGAAACTCACGCATCTGTTCGTCGCGACCGAAGCCGATCTCGCCGAAGCGCTCTTCGGCGCGCGTCCGTCGGTCGAGGCGCTCGTCGCGGCGAGCGGCGGCGCGCTCGTCGGCTATGCGCTCTACTTTCACAACTACTCGACGTTCATCGGCCGCCGCGGCCTGTATCTCGAAGATCTGTACGTGCAGCCGTCGCAGCGCGGCGCGGGGCTCGGCACGCGGCTGCTGCGGCAGCTCGCGGCGATCGCGGTCGAGCGCCGCTGCGGGCGCTTCGAGTGGACCGTGCTCGACTGGAACCAACCGGCGATCGACTTCTATCGGAAGATGGGCGCGGACGTGCTGTCCGACTGGCGCGTCGTGCGCGTGACGGGCGACGCGCTCGCGCAGCTCGCGAACGGCGCCGCTTAGCGCGGGCGCTGCGCGCCGGCCCGCCGACGCTGTGACGTAGCCGGCGGCTGGCGGCCGGCACTGGCACCCGATCGTCGCGCGACGCGATGAACGGCAGGCCGGCCGGACGAGGCCGCCCGCCGCCATTCGATCGAACCGGCCAAGCAAACGGGGCGCACGCGGCGCCCCGTTTTTCATGTCGCGCGCAACGGGCGCTGCATCCGCCCTTTGCACGACGCACACCGCTCAGCCTTCGTCCGTCTCCGTTCCGTCTGCGCGCAGCAAGCCGTTCGCGGCCTCGCCCGGCAGCGCCTCGACCTCCTTCAGCTTGCGGTTCATCACGCGCGTGCGCTGCTCGGCCGCTTCGATCGAGCGCGTGACCGTCTCGAGCTGCGACTTCGTCCGCGCGAGCACCTCGCCGAACTTGCCGAACTCGGTCTTCACCGCGCCGAGCACCTGCCACACCTCGCTCGATCGCTTCTCGATCGCGAGCGTGCGGAAGCCCATCTGCAGGCTGTTCAGCAGCGCGGTCAGCGTCGTCGGACCGGCGATCGTCACGCGATAGTCTCGCTGCAAAAGATCGGTCAGGCCGGGGCGGCGCAGGATCTCCGCGTAGAGCCCCTCGGTCGGCAGGAACAGCAGCGCGAAATCGGTCGTGTGCGGCGGCGCGACGTATTTCTCGGCGATCGTGCGCGCCTCCGCGCGGATCCGCGCCTCGAGCGCACGCGCCGCCTCCTCGACGGCCGCCACGTCCGCGCGCTCCTGCGCATCGATCAGGCGCTCGTAGTCCTCGCGCGGAAATTTCGCGTCGATCGGCAGCCAAACCGGCTGCGCGCCGCCCGTCTCGCCCGCGTCTTGCCGCCCCGGCAGGCGGATCGCGAACTCGACGCGCTCGCTGCTCTTCGGCACCGTCGCGACGTTCTTCGCGTATTGATCCGGCGTCAGCATCTGCTCGAGCAGCGCCTCGAGCTGCACTTCGCCCCAGGTGCCGCGCGTCTTCACGTTGGTCAGCACCTTCTTCAGGTCACCGACGCCCGCCGCGAGCGTCTGCATCTCGCCGAGCCCGCGATGCACCTGCTCGAGGCGGTCCGACACGAGCTTGAACGATTCGCCGAGACGCTGCTCGAGCGTCGCGTGCAGCTTCTCGTCGACGGTGCGCCGCATCTCCTCGAGCTTCGCCGCGTTGTTCGCTTCGATCTCCTTCAGCCGCGTCTCGAGCGTCGCGCGCACCTCGCCGATCCGGCGATCGTTCGCCTCCGTCAGTTGCGTCAACTGCTGGTTGAGCGTGTCGCCGAAATGCCTCAGCGCCGCGCCCTGCTCTTCGCGCGCGAGCTGCGACTGCCGCTGCAGCGTCTCGCGCATCGCGTCGAACTGCTGCGTGTTGCCCGCGACGAGCTTCACGAGCTGCTGCGCGAAGCCGTCGATCTGGTTGTTCTGCACGGTCGCGACGCTCGAGAGCTGCGCGGCGAGCGTCTGCTGCAATTGCGCGAAGTTGCCGGCGAGCTCGGTGCGCGAGTGGCGCGCGCCGTCGACGATCTCCGCGCGCAGTTCGCGCTCGAGGCGCTCGGCCGCGTGCGCGTGCGCATCGTTCGCGTCGTCGATCTGCTCGGCGAGCCGCTCGACGCCGTCGCCGCGCGAGCCGCCGCGCAACAGCACGACGAGTGCGACGATGAGCGCCGCCGCAAGCGCGACGACGGCGGCCAACAACAGCGTTTCGGTCATATGCGAGCCTTCCCCAGCACGCCGGGATTGATCGGATTCGGCGGAAGGCCTGCGCGCGGCCCCTCGCCCAACGCGGCGATCAGGTTGTCCGCGGCGAGATTCGCCATCGCGCGCCGCGTGCCTTCGCTCGCGCTCGCGATGTGCGGCGTCAGCACGACGTTCGGCACCTCGAGCAGCGCCGGATGCACGCCCGGCTCGCCTTCGAACACGTCGAGGCCGGCCGCCGCGATCCGCTTGTCGCGCAGCGCGTCGGCGAGCGCCGCGTCGTCGACGATCCCGCCGCGCGCGATGTTCGTGAGCGTCGCGGTCGGCTTCATCAGCGCGAGCTCGGCCGCGCCGATCGTATGATGGCTCTCGGCCGAATACGGCAGCACGAGCACGACGTGATCGGCCTGCGCGAGAAGCGCCGCCTTCGACACATACTCGGCGTTCAGCTCCGCCTCGATCTCGGGCGCGACGCGCGAGCGGTTGTGATAGATCACGCGCATATTGAAGCCGCGCGCGCGGCGCGCGATCGCCTGGCCGATGCGGCCCATGCCGATCACGCCGAGCGTCGCGCCGTGGATGTCCGCGCCGAGGAAGCTGTCATACGACCACTTGCGCCATTGGCCCGCGCGCAGCCAGTGCTCGGATTCGGCGATCCGCCGCGCGGCCGCCATCATCAGCGCCCAGCCGAAGTCGGCCGTCGTCTCGTTCAGCACGTCGGGCGTGTTGGTGCCGAGCACGTGCGCGGCGTTGAACGCGCCGATGTCGAAGTTGTTGTAGCCGACCGCCATGTTCGACACGACGCGCAGCCGCGGCGCGGCCGCGAGCACCGACGCGTCGATCACGTCGCCCGCCGTCAGCGCGCCGTCCTTGTCCGAAAGACGCGCCTCGAGCGCATCGGGCGGAAGCGCGTCGCCGTCGTTCCAGTCGACGTCGAAATATTGCTTGAGCCGCTCGATCACGTCCGGAAAGATCGAGCGCGCGACCAGGATTTTCTGCATTGCCGTCTCCGTCATGCCGCGCGGGCGGCGAACGCGCGCATCGCGCCGCCCGCCGCCCGCCGCCCGCGCGGCCGTCATCGTCATCGTGCCTAACCGCTGAAGAACACCCACGTCGTCAGCAAGAACACCGGCACGAGGATCGCGAGCGCCCAGCCGAGGTACGCGAAGAAGCTCGGCATCCTCACGCCGCGCGACTCGGCGATCGCCTTCACCATGAAATTCGGCGCGTTGCCGATGTAGCTGTTCGCGCCCATGAACACGGCGCCCGCCGAGATCGCCGCGAGCGTCGTCGCGCCCGTCGTCATCAGCGCCTGCGCGTCGCCGCCCGCGAGATTGAAGAACACGAGATAGGTCGGCGCATTGTCGAGGAACGACGACAGCACGCCCGTCGCCCAGAAGTACATCGCGTCGATCGGCTTGCCGTCGGCGTCCGTGACGAGATGGACGATCGGCGCGAACACGCCGTCGCCGCCCGCGCGCAGGATCACGATCACCGGCGCGATCGTCACGAAGATGCCCGCGAACAGCTTCGCGACCTCTTCGATCGGCGCCCAGTTGAACGCGTTGCCCTCGCGCGCCGAGCGCGGCGTGATCGCGAGCGACACGAGCGCGACGACGACGAGCGCGACGTCGCGCAGCGCGTTTTGCAGCGCCACGTGCGTGCCGAACCAATCGAACGTGATGCCCGGCTTCCAGAGGCCGCTCATCAGCACGAGCGCGATCACCGCGCCGAGCAGCACGAAGTTGATCTTGCCCTCGATCGACACGCCGCGCGAATCGGGCGTCGGATCGAGGAACGGCTTCATCTCCTCGCCGCCCTTCCGATAGAAGTACGTATCGACCGCGAAGAAGAGCGTGAGCAGGATCCCGCAGATGAAGAGCATCGGCAGCGCGAGATGGGTCGTCGTCCAGAAGAAATCGACGCCGTTCAGGAAGCCGAGGAAGAGCGGCGGATCGCCGAGCGGCGACAGCGAGCCGCCCGCGTTCGCTACGAGGAAGATGAAGAACACGACGACGTGCACGACGTGCTTGCGGTTGTCGTTCGCACGCAGGAGCGGCCGGATCAGCAGCATCGCGGCGCCCGTCGTGCCCATCACGCTCGCGAGCACGGTGCCGAGCGCGAGGATGCCGGTGTTGAGCTTCGGCGTGCCGTGCAGGTTGCCGCGCACGCAGATGCCGCCCGCGACCGTGTAGAGCGACGTCAGCAGCACGATGAACGGGATGTACTCCTCGAAGAGCGCGTGCATCAACGTGCCGAACGCGTTGCCGAAGCCGAACGTCGCGGCGAACGGAATCAGGAACGCGACCGCCCAGGCCGCGGCGATCTTGCCGAAATGGTGATGCCAGAACACGGGCGCGATCAGCGGGAAGACCGCGATCGACAACAGGATGCCCGCGAACGGGATCGCCCAGAACGCGGAAAGCGCGGCACCGTCGAGCGTTGCGGCCGATGCGAGCGCGGGAGCGGCGCCTAACGCGCCCCCCAGCGCCATGCCCGCCCAGGCGGCATGTCGTTTCATGTGATTTCCTCTTGAAATACGGGTGGATTACGGCGCGTAACGCAACGGCGGCGTCACGCGTCGCGCACGACGATCGCGTGCACGCGATACGGACCATGCGCGCCGAGCACGATCGTCTGCTCGATGTCGCCGGTGCGCGACGGCCCCGACACGAAGTTCACCGCGCGCGGCAATGCGCCGCGCTCCGCGCGGATCAGCGCGAACGCGTCCTCGTGCCCCGCGACGATCCGCGACGCGGGCACGAGCGCGATATGGGTTTCAGGCAGCAGCGCGGCGGACGAGCACGTCTTCGGACCAGACAGCAGAACCAGCGAACCGGTTTCCGCCGTCGCGCAAAAACAGCCGGTGATGCCGACGCGATCGCCGTCGACCGGCTTGCGGAATTCGACCGCGAGCCCCGCGCCCGCCCAGTCGAGCCCGTCGAGCGTCCGCCACGCGATCGCCTGCGCGCCGAGCCCCATCCGCTGCAGATAAGCGGCCGCCGCGGCGGGCGCGTCGTGCATCGACGCGACGGTGTCGACGGTCGTCGCAAGCCGCAGCGCCTCGTCGACGAAGCGAGCGACGAGATCGCCCTCGAGCGGCGGGCGCGGCCCCGCCGGATGGCGCGCGACGTAATCGGCCGCATGCTCGCGCTCCATCTCGGCCAGCTCGGCCGGGCGGCCCTGCGCCGCGCGGATGCGCGCGAGGATGTTGCGGCGGGCAGCCGATGTGTCCATGGACGGTCCTCGTGACGATGGCCTTCGATACCGTCCCGATTATACCGGCCGATGCGGCGCGCGCCCGTGGCGGCGGATACGAAAAACGCGGGCCGGACGGCCCGCGCGGCCCGCGTGCGTTCCATCCCGATGTCGACGCGGCCGCGCTCGCGCGCCGCCGCGCGGCGGCGTCACTTGCCCGCGTCGTCGTCGGGCGGCTGCGTGATCCCGAACACCTGGCGCAGATACGCGAGATACGCCTTGTCGTCGCACATGCTCTTGCCCGGCGAATCGGACAGCTTCGCGACCGGCTGGCCGTTGCAGCGCACCATCTTGATGACGATCTGCAACGGCTGGTAGCCGAGATCGTTGGTCAGGTTCGTGCCGACGCCGAACGCGAGCTTGCAGCGGCCGCGGAATCGTTCGTACAGCTGCATGACCTTCGGGACGTCGAGCGCGTCGGAGAACACGAGCACCTTCGTGCGCGGATCGCAGCGGTTCGCCTCGTAGTGCTTGATGAGCCGCTCGCCCCACTCGAACGGATCGCCCGAGTCGTGGCGCGCGCCGTCGAAGAGCTTGCAGAAGTACATGTCGAAGTCGTTCAGGAACGCGTCCATCCCGTAGACGTCGGACAGCGCGATCCCGAGGTCGCCGCGGTATTCCTTCGCCCACATCTCCAAGCCGTAGATCTGCGAATCGCGCAGCCGCGGGCCGAGCGCCTGGCACGCCTGCAGATACTCGTGCGCCATCGTGCCGAGCGGCGTGATCCCGTGCGTCATCGCGTAATAGACGTTGCTCGTGCCGGCGAACTGCGCGCCGAGCCCGTCCTGCAGCGTGCGCAGCACTTCCTCGTGCCAGACCTTCGAGAAGCGGCGGCGCGTGCCGTAGTCGGCGATCTTGCAGTCCGCGAATTCGGGCTTCGCGCCGAGCCGCTTGATCTTCTCGCGCAGCCGGTCGCGCCCTTCGCGGTAGTCCGGGCTGCGCTGCGTGTTGCGGAAATACACCTCGTTGACGATCGCGAGCACCGGGATCTCGAAGAGGATCGTATGCAGCCACGGCCCCTTGATCTCGATGTCGATCTCGCCGCCGCCCTTCGGCGAAGGCGAGATCGAGATGTACTTCTCGCTCAGGTGGAAGAGCGCGAGGAAATCGACGAAATCGCTCTTGATGAAGCGCAGCCGGCGCAGGTAGTCGAGCTCGGGGTCGGTGAAGCGCAGTTCGCACAGCGAGCGCACTTCGGCGCGGATCTCGTCGATGTACGGCACGAGATCGGCGCCCGGCGTCCGGCATTTGAAGCGGTATTCGACGCTTGCGGCGGGAAAATGATGCAGGACGACCTGCATCATCGTGAATTTGTACAGGTCGGTATCGAGCAGCGAAGTGATGATCATGATTCCAGACTGCCAAAATCGAGACGGAGCCCGAGCGTTTGCGCGCCCTGCGCGCCCGCCCTCCGGGTTGACGCATGTTACCCGAATGCGGCGCAAATCCGTGCCGAAACACCCGGCGCACCGCCCGATCCGCCATAAACTAATCACGAAACGGTATAAACGGGAAAGTCGAGCGCGCGATGCGGGTTTGACGCATCAGTTACAATGCCGCTTTTGGCGCCACTCGCCGCCCCATACATACCTAGATACCGCCGCAGGAGTGTTTTGAATGACCCACGTTGTGACTGAAGCGTGCATCAAGTGCAAATACACGGATTGCGTCGATGTATGCCCTGTGGACTGCTTCCGTGAAGGCCCGAACTTCCTCGCGATCGATCCGGACGAGTGCATCGACTGCGCGGTGTGCGTCGCCGAATGCCCGACCAACGCGATCTACGCGGAAGAAGACGTGCCGGGCGACCAGCAGCAGTTCACCGAACTGAACGCCGACCTCGCGAAGATCTGGCCGTCGATCACGAAGACGAAGCCCGCGCCCGCCGACGCCGACGAGTGGAAGGACGTGCAGGACAAGCTGCACCTGCTCGAGCGCTGATCGCACGCGCTGCCGGGGCGCGGTCCGGCGCCGCACGACGCATGCCGATGCTCAAAGGTATTGACAGATCGGCCAGTGCCTCATAAAATCTCATTTCTCTGCTGTTTGTTCCCCGATAGCTCAGTCGGTAGAGCGCCGGACTGTTAATCCGTAGGTCCCTGGTTCGAGCCCAGGTCGGGGAGCCAAGAATTGCAAAGGCCCGTGCATACGGGCTTTTTCATGGCCGCCCTCATTTGCCGTCCCGGGCGTCAAGCATGCCGAATCGTTTTATTCCCCGATAGCTCAGTCGGTAGAGCGCCGGACTGTTAATCCGTAGGTCCCTGGTTCGAGCCCAGGTCGGGGAGCCAGCTTCGAAGGCCCGTCGTTCGCGACGGGCCTTTTTGCTTTTCCCCCTGGGTTTTTCGTTGCGCCGCGCACCGTCGCGCCGGCGGAGGCGTGCTAGAGTCGTGCTCTGCTTCTCGCCACGTCCCCAGATTCGCCGCCGATGAAAAACCGTTACTTCGCCGTCCTCGCGACCTGCGCCGCCCTCTTCTCGATCGCCTCGTCGGCCGCGCGCGGCGAGGAAGTGGCGAGCGTCAACACCAACTTCCGCCTGACGGGCTCCGACCGCGTCGTCGTCGAAGCGTACGACGACCCGCTCGTCAACGGCGTCACCTGCTACGTGTCGCGCGCGCGCACGGGCGGCATCAAGGGCACCCTCGGCCTCGCCGAAGATCCGACCGAGGCGTCGATCGCGTGCCGGCAGGTCGGCCCGATCCGCTTCACCGAGCCGCTCAGGCAGCAAACCGACGTGTTCAGCGAACGGATGTCGTTCGTCTTCAAGACGCTGCACGTCGTGCGCGTCGTCGACAAAAAGCGCAACACGCTCGTCTATCTGACCTATAGCGACCGGATCGCGACGGGCAGCCCGAAGAACAGCGTGACCGCGGTGCCCGTGCCGGCCGGCACGCCGATTCCGGTCAGATAACGGGCGCGCCCGCTTCGGCCGACCGTCCGCCGCCGTCATGCGCGCCGAATACCCGCGCGAACATGTCCGCTACTGGCGCACGCCGCTGCTGCCGGATGCGGATTTCGTCACGGCGACCTATCGCGACCACGCGTTCGCGCCGCACTGGCACGACGCCTACACGATTCCCGTCATCGAGGCGGGCGCCGAGCGCTACACGTGCCGCGGCGGCGCCTACGTCGCCGACACGGGCTCGATCCCCGTCATCAATCCCAGCGAAATCCATACCGGCTCGCGTGCGGCCGAAGACGGCTGGCGCTATCGCGTGAGCTACGTGCCCGTCGACTTCATCCATGCGCTCGCCGACGAGATCGCCGGCACGCCGCAGCCCGCGCCCTGGTTCAGGCTCGACGTCATCCACGACGCGGATCTTGCCGCGCGGCTCGTCGTCGCGCACCGGCTGATGGAGGCAAGCGGCACGACGGCGCTGCGTGCGGCGGCCGATCGTGCGGATCATGCGCGGCTCAGAGCGGACCTTGCGCCGGCCGGCGGCGGCGCTTCGGCTTCGCGCGTCGCGGGCGGCCCGCCGTGGGGCGCGATCCCGCCGCACGGCTGGCTGCCCGGCTGAGCCGCGCTCCATCGCCGGGCGCGGCATCGGCGCGCACGGGCCTCAAGTTCTCGCACGGGCAGCCGTTAAGAGGATGAAGCCCCGCGCCCGGCGACAGGATCCGGTCCATCGATGCAGCCCGACGCCGCGACCACCGACGGCCCGCCCGCCGATCCGCGCAGCCGACACGCGGCCTGCCCACGTCGGCTGCGCGCGGGCGAAAGCGCCGGGCAAACCGACCGGCATCGAGCATCGAGATAGACATGGGCCAGATCACTCTCACTCTGAAAGACGACACCGTCGCTTCCTTGCGCAAAGACTTCGACGCGTTCGTGCGCGTGTCGCTCAAGCTCGATCCGCAATTCGTCACGCCGTCGTTCGAGGATTTCCTGCGCGCGAAGCTGCTCGACAGCATGGTGCCGCTCACCGAGCACGCGGTGCAGCGGCTCCTGCAAGGCGGCCAGTATGCGTGGGCGAAGCGCACGCTCGACAAGGAGTTTCCGGACGTCCTCACGATCCTGATCCGGCAGGCGGGCGAATTCGGTTTCGGCTTCGCGTCGCGTTCCGAATGGACGCCCGACGAGCTCGCGAAAGCGTGCCGCGACTGGGCGGCCGCCGTCGTGTCCGGCGCGCAGGGCGACGCGGCGCTCGTCGATCCGCTCGCCGCGCAGATCAAGGCGGCCGTCACCGACATCCAGACGCTCGAGGAACGGATGCAGACGCCCGCGTGGCGGCTCGCCGAATCGCTGCGGCAACGCGTGTACGAGGCGAAGCTCGCATGCGAGATGAGCGTCGGCAGCATCGCGCGCGAAAAGCTCGGCGAGCTGCGCGGACTGCTCAGGCTCGGCATCGCGCACGGCTCGTTCCAGAAGCAGGAAGCGCAGCAGATCATGGAATACCTGCGGCTCCTGAAGCCCGAACTCTTCGTCGAAGAGCCGTACGACGTTTTCACACGGATCGCCGCTTGGCTGCGCAGCGTGTTCATGGTCGCGACGCCCGCGCGCGGCGCGCAGAACGCGTCGCAGCCGCAGGGCCGGCGCCGCCCGTAACGCGCGGCGCGCTCGCCGAGTCGCGCGGATTCGCATGCGCGAAACGAAAACGAAACGGACAAACGAAACGGCCCGGACCGCATGATGCGGTCCGGGCCGTCGTCCATCGGTCGACGCTCGACGCGCCGGGCGGGCCTTCCGGGGCGAACCGCCCGCGCGCGCCGCGCGCCTGCCGACAGCGCCTGCTTACTGGCTCGCGCCGGCCTTCACGCCGCCGTTGACGGACAGCGAGCCGTTCGCACCGCCCGCCACGCCCTTGGCGAGACCGCCCGCCGCGCCCGCAACGCCGCCGACCGCATTGCCGGCCGTGCTCGTCGCGCCGTTCACGACGTTGCCCGCTGCGCTCGTCGTGCCATTGACGACGTTGCCCGCCGTGCTCGTCGCACCGTCGACCATGCCGCTCGCCTTCGTCTTCGCGTCGGCGCCGACTTCGGCCGCTTCGTCAGCCTTCGCCTTGGCCTTGGCCTTCGCGTGCTTCACGTGCTTCTTCGCCGAATGCTTGGCAGCGTTCGCCGCCGCTTCCGGCGATGCAGCCGCGTCGCCGCCCGCGCTCAGCTGTGCGCTTGCGCCTGCCGTCTGGCCGAGCACGTCGGCCGAGCCGCCGACCGAACCTTGCGTCGCCACGCCGGCCGTCTGCGCAAAAGCGGTCGTCGCCATCGCCGCCACCGCGGCACCGATCAGCATTGCACGAATCTTGGACATCGCAATTCTCCTCAACAAAGTCGTTGGAACGGCATACCTTCGAAGGCCGCCGCTATGGGCCCGCCGCAACATGCAGCGAGTCCGTGTACAGACCGGCCGATTTCGTTCGCAGTTCGCCGTTCTCGACAACTGTTACCCACCGTTTCAATTGCTGACGAGTTCGACACACTCGCTTACATGCGACGGCCTCGCATGCGCGAAACCCTGAAAACATTTGACGCGGACCTTACACCGCGAGCGCCGCGCTTCGCTTATGATGCGATGCCGCCGTCGAGCGGCGCGCTCTCCTTTCCCGCTTTCATTGCCATGCCCAATCTGGATTTCACGCTGACCGGCGAATTCGTCGAACTGCATAATCTGCTCAAGCTCACCGGACTCGCGGACAGCGGCGGCTCGGCGAAGGTGATCGTCGCGTCGGGCGCCGTGAAGGTCGACGGCGCGGTCGAGTTGCGCAAGACCTGCAAGATCCGCGCGGGCCAGGTCGTACTGTTCGGCGACACGCGCATCGCCGTGCACGGCGCGTCGTAGCGAGCCCCTGTCGGCCGTGAGGCCATCGGCGCGCTCCATCGACAGCGCTCGCGGAAACTCGTAAGCTGATCGTTTCCCAAAAATAAGCAATGCGCGGGCAGGCCGTCCGCGCGAACGCGTCCCATGTCGCCTACCGGTTTCACGCGAGCGGCCGCAACGCCGCCGCCCACCCTGTCCCGTCATGCCGCCGATACGGCGCGCCTCGCCGCGCCGCTCGCGATCGCGCAACTCTCGCAAATGGCGATGAGCGTCACCGACACCGTGCTGCTCGGCTCGCTCGGCCCCGACGCGCTCGCGGCGGGCGGCCTCGGCGCGAATCTGTTCTTCGTCGTCGTCACGCTGCTGCAGGGCGTGCTGACGTCGGTCAGCGTGAGCGTCGCGCACGCGCGCGGCGCGAAGGCCGAGCATCGCGTGCCGCACATCTACTGGACGGGCTTCGCGCTGTCGCTGCTGCTCGCGCTTCCGGCATTCGTGCTGCTGTCGTTCGCGGAGCCGCTCCTGCGCGCGTTCGGCGAGCCGGCGACGCTCGCGCGCAACGTCGGCGAATACGCGGCCGTACTGCGCTTCGCGGCGCCAGGCAGCCTGATCGGCGTCGGGCTGATGCGCTCGTTCCTGCCCGCGATCGGCGCCGCGAAACGGCTGCTGTGGGTGTCGCTCGCGGGCGTCGGCATCAACGCATTCCTCAACTACGGCCTCATTCACGGCGCATTCGGGCTGCCGCGGCTCGGCTTCCTCGGCTCCGCGACCGCGACGTCGATCACGATCTGGCTCTCCGCGCTCACGCTCGTCGCGCTGCTGCACGGACGGCCGACGTTCAAGCACTTCGTCGCCGCCACGCGGCCGCGGCTGCCGCTGATGGGCGAGCTGTTCGGCATCGGCTGGCCGGTCGCGATCACGTACGGCGTCGAGTCGACGCTCTTCCTCGCGACGGGCTTGACGGTCGGCGTGCTCGGCGAGTCGTCGCTCGCCGCGCACCAGATCGCGCTCAACGTCGCGTCGGTCGCGTTCATGGTGCCGCTCGCGATCGGCCAGGCGGCGAACGTGCGCGTCGGCTACTGGGCGGGCGCCGGCGCGCCCGTCGCCGCGCGGCACGCGGGCTTCGTCGCGCTCGGGCTCGGCATCGCGTTCATGTCGCTGTCGGGGCTCGCGCTGATCGTCGCACCGCATGCGATCGTCGGTCTCTATCTGAAGCTCGACGATCCCGCGAACGCGCACACGGTCGCGCTCGCGACGTCGCTGCTCGGGATCGCCGCCGTGTTCCAGATCGTCGACGGGATGCAGACGGTCGGCTCCGGCTGCCTGCGCGGCCTGAAGGACACGCGCGTGCCGATGCTCGCCGCGACGCTCGGCTATTGGGGCATCGGCTTTCCGACCGGCTACTGGTTCGCGTTCCACGCGGGCCTCGGCGCACGCGGGCTGTGGTGGGGGCTCGCGGCCGGGCTCGCGAGCGTCGCCGTGCTGATGACTTGGCGGTTCCATCGGAAAAGCGCGGCGCTCGGCGCGCGGGCGGGCGCTTGAGCGCCTGAAGTTCGCGCTTCGGCACTGGCGCGTCGGCATGTTGGCGCAGACGAACACGGCGACAACGGACCGAGCAAGCGGTCGTTCGAAGCGGCGAGCCGTCACATGCCGGTTTCGTCGGCGGTTGCGGGACGATCGCACGCGCCATCGCGCCGCGGATAAACCGACGCGCACGATCCCCGCTCGTCGCCGCCCTCGAATCGAGTCGCGACGATTGACCGCGTACGCGTCGAGAAGCCGACGGACGTCACCGTGCATCGCGTTCGCGCCTCGTGCCGCCCCATGCGGGACGACCGTGCCCGTCCTCCGCCGGACGCGCCGCGACTTGCGTTCGTCACGCAATGGCGAACGTCGCGACGCTCGTGCGCACCGCCCCGCCCTCCCCGGATTTCCCCGCGCATCGACCGCCGATGACGCGCGACGCGGCACGAAATCGCGCACGGCGCTATGCTCTCCTGTCTGAGGACGCCGTCGCGAGAACGGCCCCGTCCCCGCATGCGCATTGCGCCGCGCCCGCGCGGCGTCCCTCTATTCTGAAGGAGCAATCATGAGCGAAGCAGTACGGATGGAGCGCGACACGTTCGGTGAAATCGCCGTGCCCGCGGCCCGGCTATGGGGCGCGCAAACGCAGCGCTCGCTGCAGAACTTCAAGATCTCGACCGAGAAGCAATCGCCCGAGCTGATTCATGCGCTCGCGCTGATCAAGCGCGCGGCGGCCGCCGTCAATCTCGAGCTCGGCGTGCTCGCGCAAGACAAGGCGAACGCGATCATCGCCGCCGCCGACGAGATCGTCGCGGGCCGGCATCCCGACGAATTCCCGCTCGCGGTCTGGCAAACGGGTTCGGGCACGCAGACGAACATGAACCTGAACGAAGTGATCGCGAACCGCGCGAGCGAGCTGCTCGGCGGCGAACGCGGCGAGAGCCGCAAGGTGCATCCGAACGACGACGTCAATCGCGGCCAGTCGTCGAACGACGTATTCCCGACCGCGATGCACGTCGCCGCCGCGCGCGCGATCGTCTCGCATCTGCTGCCCGCGCTGCGCACGCTGCGCACGACGCTCGACGCGAAGGCGACCGCGTTCGCCGACATCGTGAAGATCGGCCGCACGCATCTGCAGGACGCGACGCCGCTCACGCTCGGCCAGGAATTCTCCGGCTACGTCGCGCAGCTCGATCAGGGGATCCGCCACGTCGAAGCGGCGCTGCCGCATCTGTACGAGCTCGCGCAAGGCGGCACGGCGGTCGGCACGGGTCTCAACGCGCATCCGCGGTTCGCCGCGGGCGTCGCGGCCGAGATCGGCCGGCTCACCGCGCTGCCGTTCGTCAGCGCGCCAAACAAGTTCGAAGTGATGGCCGCGGCCGACGCGCTCGTGTTCGCGCACGGCGCGCTGAAGACCGTCGCCGCGAGCCTGATGAAGATCGCGAACGACATCCGCTGGCTCGCGAGCGGCCCGCGCTGCGGGCTCGGCGAGCTGTCGATCCCGGAGAACGAGCCGGGCAGCTCGATCATGCCGGGCAAGGTCAATCCGACCCAGTCCGAAGCGGTGACGATGCTGTGCTGCCAGGTGTTCGGCAACGACGTCGCGGTGAACTTCGGCGGCGCGAGCGGCAATTTCGAGCTGAACGTGTTCCGGCCGATGATCGCGCACAACGTGCTGCAATCGGTGCGGCTGCTGGCGGACGGCGCGCAGAGCTTCAACGATCACTGCGCGGTCGGCATCGAGCCGAATCGTCCGCGCATCGACGCGCTGCTCAACGAATCGCTGATGCTCGTGACGGCGCTCAATCCGCACATCGGCTATGACAAGGCCGCGCAGATCGCGAAGAACGCGCACAAGGAAGGCACGACGCTCAAGGCCGCCGCGCTCGCGCTCGGCTACGTGACCGAAGCGCAGTTCGACGAATGGGTGCGGCCGGAGAAGATGGTCGGCAAGGACTGACGACGACGCGTGACGCACGGCCGGCGGTCGGCGGTCGGCGTGGCCGCGCGTCGCGCGCGCTTGCGCTACGCAGGCGCGGCGGCGGCAGATCGGGTGCGGATGCCGGGTTCGATCGTCGCCGCTCGATCGCCGCTGATTGATCGCCGCTGATTGAATGTCGCCGCTCGAACGCTGCCTGGACCGACCCAGCGATCTCGCATCCGCTCGCGACACGCGATCGAGCGCCGTCGGACAACAAGCAGCACATGCGCGGCAGGCTTTGCACACCGCATCGCCCATCGCATCGCGCTTCACCGCCGCCAACGAAAAACGCCGCGAGCAATCGCGGCGTCTTCGCATCGATGCGACCGGCGTCCCGCGCTCACGCACCCGTTCGGGCGCGCGACGAACGCCGATGCGCGCTCACACTTCCCCTTTCGCGACTTCCTCGGGCTTGAGCTCGACGATCTTGTCGAGCGCGGTCCGCACGTCCATCGCATATTGCGCGAGCCGCTTCTGCTCGTCGGTGACGGGCACGAACGGCGGCACCGGCACCGGGTTGCCGTTCTCGTCGACCGCGACGAACACGACGAGGCAATCGGTCGTCTGGCGCAGCACGCCGCCCTTCGGATCGCCCGCGTGCACCGACACGTGGATGTGCATGCTCGTGCGGCCCGTCGCGACGACGCGCGCCTTCAGCTCGACGAGATTGCCGACGAGGATCGGCCGCTGGAAGCGGATGTTGCCGACGCTCACCGTCACGCAATAGCGGCTCGACCAGATCGCCGCGCACGCGTACGCGGTCTCGTCGATCCATTTCATCAGCGCGCCGCCGTGCACCTTGCCGCCGAAGTTCACGGACGTCGGCTCGGCGAGGAAGCGGAAAACGGTCTCGGTGCGATCAAGCGGCGCGGGGGGCGTGGCGGGCATCTCGGCTGGCTCCAGTTCTGCGGGGTGACGGTGTGGCGGGAAAGGAGACGATTATACGTTGCGCTGCGACATAGCGCCGCGCCCGCCGCTGCCCCGGCGACGCGCTCGGCATTTGCTCGCGGCCGCGGCCGCGGAATTCGCGTCGCGCCGTCAATTGCGGATCGTCACGCCCTGATCGATCGTGCCGTACATCTCGATGCGGCTCGTGCCGGCGCCGGACGCGTCGGCGCCGCCGGATGCGCAGCCTGCGCAGAGGATGACCGCAATGAGGGTTGCAACAAGCGTTTTCATCGGAACGAGCATCAGCGGATGGCGCGGCGCGCCGGCGAGTGGTCGAACGTCGCATTCTACGCGCGCCGCCGTGGCGGCCGCCGAAGCCAAGGCCAAGCACCCGCGATGCGGCGGCGCACGCGGCGATGCGCATTCGACATTTCATCCGGGACCGAAACATCGAATGCGATCCGCGCCTACACTCGAAGCCATCTCCCCTCCGAGGTTCGACGATGTCCGTTTCCGATCGCCACCACCACTTTCCCGGCCTGAGCCGCCTCGGCGCGCTGCTCGCCGACCCCGGACGCGCCGCGATGCTCTGGGCGCTGATGGACGGCAGCGCGCGCCCCGCGGGCGAGCTGACGATGATCGCCGGGCTGTCGCCGTCGGCGGCGAGCGCGCATCTCGCGCGGCTCACGGACGGAGGTCTGCTCGCGCTCGACGTGCGCGGCCGCCATCGCTACTACCGGATCGCGTCGCCCGACATCGCCGCCGCGATCGAGGCGCTCGCGAACGTCGCGCAGGCGGCCGCGCCGCGTCGCCCGACCTCGCAGCCGGCGCGCACCGTGCCGCCCGACATGCGCTACGCGCGCACCTGCTACGACCACATGGCGGGCGAGCTCGCGGTGCAGGTGTTCGAGCGGCTGATGTCGCGCGGCTGGCTTGCGACGACGGACGGCGCGCTCGACGCGACCGCGGCGGGCGCCGCGCAGTTCGCGCAATGGGGAATCGACATCGGCGGCCAGCGCGCGAAGCGCCGCCGCTTCGCATGCACGTGCCCGGACTGGAGCGAGCGCCGTCCGCACCTGGGCGGCGCGCTCGGCGCGGCGCTCCTCGACAGCTTCTGCCGGCACGGCTGGATCGAGCACGCGGGCAAGCCGCGCGTGCTGCGCGTGACGCCCGCCGGCCGGCGCGAATTCGACGCGCTGCTTACCGGCGAATGACGCGCGCTTTCATCGTTCTGACGAATTCCCGTGCGCCGACAAGTCTTGTTACATGCACATCAAATCGCATAACAAAACGACTGTCCCTGAAACATACCGAGCGGATAGAGTGGATTCATACGGCGGGTGCCACGCCGGACAGAACAGAGACAACGATGACCATGCTTGCCGCTCGTAATCCGCTTGCGCTTTCGCGCATCGCC
Source organism: Burkholderia oklahomensis C6786 (assembly GCF_000959365.1). Lineage (NCBI taxonomy): Bacteria > Pseudomonadati > Pseudomonadota > Betaproteobacteria > Burkholderiales > Burkholderiaceae > Burkholderia > Burkholderia oklahomensis. Next base: position 2,880,226 of record NZ_CP009555.1, on the reverse strand, counting down.
CGTCACACACTCATCGCCGTCGCCGCGCTCGCCGCGCTGCCGCCGGCCATCGCTCAGACCGTCGACGCGCCGCCCGCCGGCGTCGCCCGGCAAACGGGCGGCGATCCGCCGAGCCGCGTCGCGCGCCTCAACTACTTGTCCGGCGCCGTGACGACCGAGCCCGCGGGCGCGAGCGACTGGTCGTACGCGGCCGTCAACCGCCCGCTCACGACGGGCGACCAGCTGTGGAACGACTCGGGCGCGCGCTCCGAGCTGCACATCGGCTCGACCGCGGTGCGCCTCGGGCAGTCGACGAGCCTGTCGATCCTCAATCTCGACGACACGAACACGCAACTCAAGGTGCCGCTCGGCACGCTGTCGACGCACGTGCGCGAGCTGCCGCCCGGCACGTCGTACGAGATCGACACGCCGAACCTCGCGCTCGCCGTCGGCGCCCCCGGCGACTACCGCGTCGACGTCGCGCCCGACGGCTCGAGCACGACCGTCAGCGTGCGGCGCGGCAGCGCGACCGTCTACGGCGACGGCACGCAGATGCCGGTATCGGCCGGCCAGCGGGTCGTCTTCACGGGTACCGGGCTGCAGGTCGCGGACACGGGCGCCGTGCCGCCGCCCGACGGTCTCGACGACTGGGCCGCGAGCCGCGACGCCGCCGAGGAGCGCTCGGTGACGGCCCGCTACGTGTCGCGCGAAGTCCCGGGCTATCAGGATCTCGACGCAAACGGGACGTGGCGCGACGATCCCGATTACGGCGAAGTGTGGGTGCCGAGCGCGGTGCCCGCCGGCTGGGCGCCGTACCACACCGGCCACTGGATCTGGCAGGCGCCGTGGGGCTGGACCTGGGTCGACGACGAGCCGTGGGGCTTCGCACCGTACCACTACGGCCGCTGGGCGTACGTCGACGACTCGTGGGCATGGGTGCCGGGCCCGCTCGTCGTCAGTGCGCCGCCGTGCTACGCGCCTGCACTCGTCGCGTTCGTCGGCGGAGGCGGCGGCGGCTTCGACTGGAGCGTGGGCCTCGCGGTCGGCGGGATCGCCGCGGCGGGCGTCGCATGGTTCCCGCTCGGCCCGCACGACCCATGGCGGCCGAGCTGGGGCGGCTGGAGCCCGCGCTACTACCAGCACGTGAACCAGACGGTGATCGTGAACAACGTCAACAACATCAACGTCAACAAGACGGTGAACGTGACGAACATCACGAACATCCACAACACGTACGCGAACTTCCGTGCGCCGAACGCCGTGACGGCCGTGCCGGCGACCGCGTTCGTCCATGGGCAGCCGGTGTCGCGCTTCGCGCAGAAAGTCGATCCGCAGCAATGGCGCAACGCGCATATCGGCTCGGGCGCGCCCGGCGTCGCGCCGGTGCGGCAGAGCTTCAACGGCGCGCTGCGCAGCGCCGCGTACCGGCCGCCCGCGGCCGCCGAGCAGCGCTCGATCGTCGCGACGCGCAATCCGGTCGTGCCGGCCGCGTATCGCGACCAGCTCGCCGCGCATCTCGCGCAAAGCGGCGCGCGGGTGCCGGGCGCGGGCGCGCCCGTCGTGAAGACCGCGGTGCCGCCGAATTATGCGATGCGGCCCGTGCGTTCGCCCGAAAACACGGGCGCGCCGAACCGCTGGGCGATGCGCAACGTGCAGCTCGTCGACACGCACGCGCCCGTCGCGCAGCCGGGACGCGGATCGCAGGGCGGCGCCGGCAATCCGGCCGCGCGCGCGGGCGAGCGGCCGCAGCCGAACATGCCGCAGCCGAATGCGGCCCAACCGAATGCCGCCCAGCCGAACATCGCACGTCCCGGTATTCCGCGGCCGGGCGTCACGCAGCCGCACGCGCCTGCCGTTCCGGGTGCGCCGGGTGCGCCGGGCGGGCCGGGCGGGCCGGGCGGGCCGCAAAACACGATGCGACCGAATCCGGCGCCGTCGGTCAACAACAGCGTGCCGCGGCCGCCCGCGTTCGTCAACAACCCGGGCGCGCGCAGCGAAGCGCGCGCGCCGGGCGAAGCGCAGCGCCCGCAGCCGTCGTGGACGCAACCGCATCCGCCGATTGATCGGCAGCGCGCGAACGGCGACCAGCCTCGTGCGAACGGCTCGCCGAATCCGCCGCTCAATTACCGGTCGCCGACGCAAAACGCGGTGCCGCCGATCCGCTCGACGCCAACGCCCACGCACGCCCCTCAGCCCGCGCCGCAGCCTGCCGAGCGCGTGCAGCCGCAGCCGGCGGGACAAGCGCCTCGCAATGAAATGCGCGCCCCCGAAGCGCCGCGCAGCATGCCGCGCGAGACGCCGCGCCAGGAAGTCGCGCCGCCCGCGCCGCGCAACGAATATCGTGCGCCCGCTCCTGCGCCGCGCCCGCAGGTGGAAGCGCCGCGGATGCCGGCGCCGCGGATGGAGCCGCGTCCCGCGCCGCCGCCGCAAGCCGCGCCGCACAATCCGCCGCCCGCGCCGCGCCAGGAGCCGCCGCGCCAGGTGCGCCCGGATCAGCAGCATGGCTTCAATGCGCATCGCGAAGATCGCCGGCACGCGTAGCCGAGGCGCACCCCGCATCGACAAAAAACCCGCGAAAATCGCGGGTTTTTTGTATGAATCCGACGACGCGCCGCGCGTCGCTCAGACGGCCATCGGCGCGGTCAGCGGTTCGTGATGGCGATAGCCGACGAGCGAGAAATCCGACGGCTCGACGCGCTCGAGCCACTCCGGCTCGTACTGGCCCGTCTTCGCGCAATCGGGCACGCGCTCGGCGATCTCGAGCCGTGGGCTCTCGAACGGCTCGCGCTCGAGCTGCTGCTTCAGCATGTCGAGCTGATTCTCGTAGATGTGCGCATCGCCGATGAAGTACGTGAACCAGCGCGGCGTATAGCCCGTCAGCCGGCCGACGAGCGTCAGGAGCGCCGCGCCTTCCGCGAGATTGAACGGCGTGCCGAGCCCGACGTCGTTGCTGCGGATGTACAGGCACAGCGAGATCTCGCGCCGCTCGACGTTCGGCAGGAACTGGTACAGCAGATGACACGCGGGCAGCGCGATCTCGTCGAGCACCGCGGGGTTCCAGCCGTGAAACAAAATGCGGCGGCTCGACGGATCGCGCACGATCGTGTCGAGGCAGTCGCGCAATTGATCGATCGCCTTGTGAAGCAACACCTTGCGCGCGCCGCCCTCTTCGAATCGAGCGACGACGCGAAAGCCGCGCGACGTCGCATCGGCGATCTGCGCGTCGGCGTGCGCGTCGAGCACCTTGTAGCCCGGCCAGCACCGCCACTGAACGCCGTACACGTCGCCGAGATCGTCCTCGCCGCGACGATACGGATTCGCGAGCCACTGCGCGTTCTCATTCGCATTCGCGTCCCAGACCTTGCAGCCGAGCGCGCGGAAGTCGGCCGCGCTGCGCTTTGCGCGCAGGAAACCGACGAGCTCGCCGATCGCCGACTTGAACGCGAGCTTCTTCGTCGTCACGGCGGGAAAGCCCTGCTGCAGATCGAAGCGCAGCATCGCGCCGGGCATGCTGATCGTGCGTATGCCCGTGCGGTTGTTTTGCCAGGTGCCGGCGTCGAGAATGGTGCGAACGAGGTCGAGATACTGTTTCATGCGGGTTCCTCCGGCCGCGGGAAGCGGCCGTGCCCGCCATTTTAGCAAGGCCCGCGCTAGCAGGCCCGACGCAGGTCCCCGTCGCGCTTCGCGCGCGTGCCGCCGTCGTCGCGCATCCCGTACGCGCAGAGCAGCCGATAGAGCGTCACGCGCGACACGCCGAGCTCGCGCGCGGCGTCCGCGAGCCGGCCGCGATGCCGCAGCAGCGCGACTTCGATCGCGTGCCGCTCGGCGCCCTCGCGCGCCTCCTCGAGCGACATCGGCGCGACCTCCGCGTAGTTCGACAGCTCGAGATCGGCCGCGCTGATCATGCGCCCTTCCGACATCACGATCGCGCGCCGCACCCGGTTGATCAGCTCGCGCACGTTGCCCGGCCACGCGTAGTTGTGAAGCGACGCGATCGCGTCGGGCGTGAAGCCGCGCAGCCGCCGGTGCGCATCGCCCTTGAAGCGCTCGAGCATGTGCTTCGCGAGGATCTCGATGTCCTTGCCGCGCTCGCGCAGCGGCGGCTCCTCGAGCTTCAGCACGCACAGACGGTGATACAGGTCTTCGCGGAAGCGCCCGTTGCGCAACGCGACCTGCATGTCGACGTGCGTCGCGGAAATGATCCGCACGTCGACCGAAATCGACGCATGTCCGCCGACGCGCTCGACCTTGTGCTCCTGCAGGAAGCGCAGCAGGCTCGCCTGGCTCTCGAACGGCAGATCGCCGATCTCGTCGAGGAACAGCGTGCCGCCGTTCGCGGCTTCGATGCGGCCGATCTTGCGCTGGTTCGCGCCGGTGAACGCGCCGCGCTCGTAGCCGAACAGTTCGGCTTGCAGGAGCGTCGGCGGAATCGCGCCGCAATTGATCGCGACGAACGGCGCAGTCGCGCGCGCAGAGCGCTCGTGAATCGCGACCGCCGTCAGCTCCTTGCCGGTCCCCGATTCGCCGGAGATGAACACGGGCGCGTCGGTCGCGGCGACCTTGCGGATCATCTTGAAGAGCGCGAGCATCGCATCGCAGGTGCCGACCATCTCGCCTTCGTTGCGCACCGTCGCGGCGGCGGGCGCGAGCCCTTCCGACAGCGTGACCATCCCGTACGCGTGGCCGACCGACTCGACGATGCGCTCGCACTCGTAAGGCACCGTCACGTAATCGAAGCAGTAATCGCGCACGAGCCGGCGCACCGATTCTTCCTCCATCTGCCCCCGTCGTGTCATCGCGATCCAGCCGACGTTCGGCGTCTTCAGACTCGCTTCGAGCTCGCGCAATTCGGCGGCCCCGACTCCGCACGAAAAATCGAGCAACCCGCCGGCGATCACGCCTCGTGCGGCGGAACGCCGCATCTCGCGCGGCGAATCGACAACGTCGACCTGCCATTCATGCCGGTCGAAACAATGTTGCAGATCCGCATTCGGACGATGGGAATAGTAAATGAGATGCCTTGCCGCAACATCCATGACGCCACCCAGTCAATCGATTTGCGTCGCGCGGCCTGGCACAGGTGCGCGACGGAACCGAGCCGGGGCCTACGAGAAGAACTCGGCTCGTCATTTTTCACTTCCACTGGAACTGCGTTCCCCGTAGATCGACGCTTGGCTCGAAAATCAAAGGCGGCGGTCACGGCCGCCCTTCTTGGATCTGTGTTGTTTCAGCCTACTGACAAGCGTACGACAAAGCAAATGAATTAGATCATCTTTTTTCAGCACCGGCTGCGTTAAATAAATTGCATTCCTCTGCTGACATTCCGAAAGACTGTGTTTAACGATTCGCTTAATTCGTCGTGCGCTTGAATAGAAGATTAGATTAACCCATCAATTTTTGAATCAGCGGTATTCCCGAGTGGCCGTTTCAAAGCTGAAACGTTTTTCCCGCGTTTGGCCGTGCCCCGATTCGTCCGCGCATTCGTGCAGCCCGGTCAGTCAACGGATTGCGCGTGGTGGCATGCATTTCGCTCGATCTCCGACAAACCGGAGAGACGCCATGCGCATCGCCGCCTGTCTTGCCTATCAACCGCATTCCATCGTCACAGTGCTCGCTGCATTGTTTGCGGTGTTGTCGCCTTTCGTCGCAATCGCGCACGAAAACGATACGTATCGGAACTTTGATACATCGCCCATGCACGTCGCCGCGTCCGAATGGACCGAACGTTTCGTGCATGTCGATGCCGGCGTATTCGCGCGACAGCGCGAGCACGTGGCGGCTCCTGTTCCCGTCGCGACGCCGACGCCGCTCTTCGACCGCGGCGCGGCCGTGACGCTGTGGGACGAGATCGGGCCGCCGACACCGCTGCCCGTGCCGTCCGACGCGCAACGCACGATACGAAGCGACGGCGCGAGCTATACGAGGCAATGACGGACTCACGTGCGAAGAGCCAGGCCCGCCGCGACAAAACCACGTAATACGAAGAGGAGACGAGATGACTGTACTGCCCGACGCTTCGCAGCCGTCGTCGCGCCGCGCGTTGCGTGCCTTGCGGATCGGTTCCGCCGCCGCAATCGCGCATGCCGAGCCGATGGGCGCGGTTCCAGGCAGCGCGGCCTGCACGCATGCGATCGCATCGCGCGCCGCTCGTCGACATGCGTCGCGTATTCGTGATGATCACGACGACCACGACGATCGCAATCATCACGATGTCGCGGCCTCGCGCGCGCAGACGCGCCGCGCGAGCGCGGCCGATGCGCGAAGCACGCACGCCGCCGCTCTCCCCGGTTCGAAGCGCTCACGCATCTCGATCCGTCTCGCTCGGAACGGCGCATCGCATGCGACGACGAGCGCCGGATGCATCGCATTGCCGAACCCGCCGGGTTCGTCGCCCGCGCATCGGCATGCGGGCACCGCAGGTCTTCAGTGCCTCAGCGTCGCAAGCCGCACGCTGAGCGCGGAAGTGGAGACCGCCTCGGATAGCGAACTATCCGAGGCGGCCCCTAAACACGGAAGTCTGGGACAGCCGGCGGGGGGGCATGAAATGCAGCGGGCATTGCGCCACGGCGACGCGCTCGCGCATCTCATCGGAATCGTCCAGGTCGGCCAGATAGCCGGAGCCGTTCATGCAACGGCGAACGTTTTGGTGCTCCGTCCCCCGGCGGGCACTCTTTTTGACAGCAGCATCCATCCGTGTCGGAGCGTCTGATGAAATGCCTACTCGTTGCCACGGCGATGATGCTTGCGTCGGCAATCGGTTCCGCGTTCGCTTCGCCGCTCCCGCTCGCTCCACACGCCGCAACCGGCCTCGCGCCGCGCGCGGATCCGTCCCGCTGGCCGGCGCGCGCCGATCGCGTCGACGCAGCGCGCGACGGCCTCGCCGCGACGGCCGCCGACGATCGGCCGATCGCGCGGACGTCGCGCGTCTCGTGCGATATGCGCCGCCGCTGCGATTCGCATCGCACGCGATCCGCGCGCGATGTCGCGGGCGACGCGCAACTGCGCTCGCGCATTCCCGATCGAGGTCGCGCATCGATCGCTGCGCATAGATCGCCGCTTGTCGATTCATCGTTCGATCGTTCGGGCGATCCGCCGCGCGACGCGCACGAACCGTCGTCGTCGTCGACATCAAACCGCGCGATCGACTCGGGGCTCGGCGATTCGCATCACGCGCCTTCGATGCATGACGGCCGCTCGCTCGTCGCATCGAAGCGCGTCGTTCAGCCAAGCGAGCCGGATCGCGCGGCATACGTCTCGACGAACGCGAATGCGTCGGCGCCGGCGTACACGCCGCGACATTCGCCACGCATGCACGACGCCGACGGCATGGCGACACGTCGCATCGTCGCGCACGTTTTCCCGGCGCGGCGAGCGAGCGCACTCGTCGCGCCGGGCGCGCGCCGCGACGCGACGAACGCAATCGGCGGCATCGAAACGAAGACTGCCGGCGATGCCGGCAACTGGCAGGACAAACACTCGCGGTCGCCGCGCTGAAACGCAGCCGTCGACGATTTACCGGTGAATGCGCATCGCGCCGCCATGATCGCGGCGCGACGCGCAACGGGGGACCGACATGTCCGGGGAAACCGCGCCGACACCCGCTCGGCCAGCCGCCGCATTCGCGCGCCGCGCGTCGTGCGCGCGCGTCCTCGATCGTCTCGACGGCGATCGGCCGGGCACGGCCGACGACCACGCAGCACGGCTGCGTCAGCCGACACGACGCCGCCGGCGCGCTGACGTTTTCCGTGCGCCGCGCGACACATATCGCGCTCGACGCCACGAGCCCATCCCGACCGATTGCGCACGCGCCGCATCGGCGCGCGAGCCGAGCGCAAGCCGACCGGCTTCGATCCCCGCGCCGCGCGCCCGCTTCGATCGCACCTTCGATCGCACTCTCGATGCGCATCCGCCGACACTCGCGGCCATCGCGCCCGACAACGCACGTGACGCGCCGCGAGCCGCGATCGGCACGCACGTTCCCAACACGTTCCGAACAACATCCATGCAGAGGTGCATCGTGCACGACTCCCGTCCCTACTCCGATTGCACGCCGCCCGGTCACGCCGCGCATTCCTCGGCCGCATCGACCGATCCGACCGCGGACGAGCCGGCCATGCGCCAGCTCGTCTACCTGTCGCGCACGCCCGACACGACGCTCGTCGAACATCTGCGCGCACGGCGCTGGAACGTGCACGTCGCGCACTCGGCGAACGAAGCGGCGCGTCGTGTGAAGCCGAACCAGCCGCAGGCGGGGATCGCGGATCTCGACGGTTTCGCGCCGCGCGAGCTGCCGACGGTCGAATCGGTGCTGCGGCAACAGCAGGTCGGCTGGATCGCACTCGCGGGCGACACGCGCATCAACGATCCCGACGTGCGCCGGCTGATTCGTCAGTACTGCTTCGACTACACGCAAGGCCCACCGCCGCACGCGACGATCGATTATCTCGTCGGCCACGCATACGGGATGGTCGCGCTGTGCGATCTGAATTTCGCGGCGGGCGTCGCCCAGGCGACGGGCGACGAGATGGTCGGCGCATGCGACGCGATGCAGCAGCTGTTCCGGATGATCCGCAAGGTCGCCGCAACCGACGCGACCGTGTTCATCTCCGGCGAATCCGGCACCGGCAAGGAGCTGACCGCGCTCGCGATCCACGAGCGCTCGGAGCGCCGCAAGGCACCGTTCGTCGCGATCAACTGCGGCGCGATTCCGCATCATTTGCTGCAGTCCGAGCTATTCGGCTACGAGCGCGGCGCGTTCACGGGCGCAAACCAGCGCAAGATCGGCCGTGTCGAAGCGGCCGACGGCGGCGCGCTGTTCCTCGACGAGATCGGCGACATGCCGCTCGAAAGCCAGGCGAGCATGCTGCGCTTCCTGCAGGAAGGCAAGATCGAGCGCCTCGGCGGACACGAGTCGATTGCGGTCGACGTGCGGATCATCTCCGCGACGCACGTCGATCTCGAAACCGCGATGCGCGAAGGCCGCTTCCGCGAAGACCTGTTTCACCGGCTGTGCGTGCTGAAGCTCGAGGAGCCGCCGCTGCGCGCGCGCGGCAAGGACATCGAAATCCTCGCGCATCACATCCTGCATCGGTTCAGGAGCGACGGCGCGCGCCGGATTCGCGGCTTCACGTCGTGCGCGGTCGAAGCGATGTACAACTACCAGTGGCCCGGCAACGTGCGCGAACTGATCAACCGGATCCGGCGCGCGATCGTGATGTCCGACGGCCGCCAGCTATCGGCTGCCGATCTCGATCTCGCGCCGTACGCGACGCGCCAGGCGACGACGCTCGCCGAGGCGCGCGAGCGCGCCGAGCGCCGGACGATCGAAGCGTCGCTGCTGCGGCATCGCCACCGCCTGACGGAGGCGGCGGCCGAGCTCGGCGTGTCGCGCGCGACGCTGTATCGGCTGATGGTGTCGCACGGGCTGCGCGAGCTGTCGTGGGGCGCCGCGCATCGGCCGGGCGCGAGCGCCGCCGCCGCCGACGACGACGACGAAGCCGACCGCACCTGACATGCGCGTTCCGCGCACGCGGCGCGGCGAGCGGGATGCCCGCCGCCGCACATGCCGCGCGCGAAGCAGCATTCGGGCCGACGTGCGGTGCAAACGCCGCCCATCGCGCGCCGCCGAACGAAGCAGGCACGGCGAGCGAGGCGCGATCGCACGCCGTGCGATCCGGTAGAATCGTGCCCTTCCGGCATCTTTTCTTTCCGTCATGACGACGCTGACCCTGATCGTCGCACGCGCCCGCAACGGCGTGATCGGCCGCGACAACCAACTTCCGTGGAAACTCCCCGAGGATCTCGCGTTCTTCAAGCGCACGACGATGGGCGCGCCGATCGTCATGGGCCGCAAGACGCACGAATCGATCGGCCGCCCGCTGCCCGGTCGCCGCAACATCGTCGTCACGCGCGACGCCGCGCGGCGCTTCGACGGCTGCGACACGGTCACGTCGCTCGACGACGCGCTCGCGCTCGCCGCGCGCGACGGCGCGGCCGAGGCGTTCCTGATCGGCGGCGCGCAGCTCTATGCGGAGGGCCTGCGGCACGCGGACAAGCTGGTCGTCACCGAGATCGACAAGGACTTCGAAGGAGACGCGTCGTTTCCCGCGCCCGATCCCGCGCAATGGGAAGAGGTGTCGCGCGACGCGCATCGCGCGGCGGAGCCGAACGATTTCACGTACGCGTTCGTCGTCTACCGCCGCAAGCGCGCCGGCTGACGCGGGCGGCGGCGCGCGTCCACGCGCCGCCGCGGCAAGGGCACCCAAAAAGACAAAACCCCTCGTTCCGAAAAACGAGGGGTTCGTCAGCATTCTGAAGCGCCGCCTGCCGCGGCGCTTTTCGCTTTTGCGCGATCGAACCGATCGCGGCGCTCACTGCCCTGCGATCGTCATCTGCTCGATGAGCACCGAGCCCGTCGCCTTCGTCCCGCGCACGATCGAATCCGCGCCAATCGCGACGATGTGGCGGAACATCTCCTGCAGCGTGCTCGCGACAGTGATCTCCTCGACCGGATACTGGATCTCGCCGTTCTCGACCCAGAAGCCCGCCGCGCCGCGCGAATAATCGCCCGTCACGTAGTTGACGCCCTGCCCCATCAGTTCGGTCAGCAGAAGACCCGTGCCGAGCTTCTTCAGCATCGCGTCGAAGTCGTCGGTCGGCCGCGTGCGCGCGCTCTTCAGCGCGATGTTGTGCGAGCCGCCCGCGTTGCCGGTCGTCTGCGTGCCGAGCTTGCGCGCCGAGTACGTCGACAGGAAATAGCCCTCGACGACGCCGTCCTTCACGACACTGCGCGCGCGCGTGCGAACGCCTTCCTCGTCGAACGGCGCGCTGCCCATCGCGCGCGGCACGTGCGGGTCCTCGACGATCTGCACGTGCGGCGCGAACACCTCTTTGCCGAGGCTGTCGACGAGGAACGACGTCTTGCGATACAGCGCGCCGCCGCTCACCGCCTGCACGAACGCGCCGAGCAAGCCCGCCGCGAGCGGCGCCTCGAACAGCACGGGCACCTTGCGCGTATCGAGGCGGCGCGCGCCCATCCGCGCGAGCGCACGCTCGGCCGCATAGCGGCCGACCGACTCGGGCGACGCGAGCTCGTCCGCGCGGCGCTTCGACGTGTACCAGTCGTCGCGCTGCATGTGGCGGCCGCTGCCCGCGATCGGCGCGCACGCGACGTAGTGGCGCGAGTACGGATAGCCGCCGAGGAAGCCTCGCGACGTCGCGAGCACGAACTGCGAGTGCTGCGCGGACACGCTCGCGCCCTCCGAATTGCGGATCTGCGGGCTGACCGCGAACGCGGCGTCCTCCGAGCGGCGCGCGATGTCGACCGCCTCGTCGGCCGAGATGCGCCATGGATGATAGAGATCGAGATCGCGCGGATCGGTTTCGAGCAGCTCGGCTTCGGCGAGCCCCGCCGCGTCGTCCTCGGCCGTGAAGCGCGCGATGTTGTACGCGGCCGCGACCGTGTCCTGCAGCGCGGCGGGCGAGAAATCCGACGTGCTCGCGTTGCCGCGCTTCTTGCCGATGAAGACGGTCACGCCGACCGTCTTGTCGCGGTTGTGCTCGATCGTCTCGACTTCGCCGCGCCGCACCGACACCGACAGGCCGTCGCCCTCGGAGATTTCGGTCGCGGCGTCGGTCGCGCCGAGCGCCTTCGCGTGCCGGAGGATGTCCGTCGCGATTTCTTTCAGTTCGTCCTGCGTGTGCGGAAAATAGTGCGCTTGGGCGTCGAGATTTGCAGCCATCGTCGTGGTATCCGGTGGCGGGCGGGGCGCCCGCGTGTTTCAAAATGTGCGTATTCCGCGATCATAGCAAGGTCCGGCGCGGGCGACGCGGGTCGGCGAACGCGGTGCGCGGCGTGTGGTGCGCGGCGCGATACAATGCCGTCCATGACACGCAAAACCCGTATCCAACCGATCGAGCCCGCCGCCGAAGACGCCGGCCACGGTTACGATCGCCCCAGCAAGTCCCAATTGAAGCGCGACATGCACGCGTTGCAGGAACTGGGCGTCGCCCTCGTCGAGCTGCCGAAGGATGCGTTCAAGCGCATGCCGATGCCGGAGGATCTCGCCGAAGCCGTGCGCGAGGCGCGCCGCATTACCGATCATGAGGGCAAACGCCGCCAGATCCAGTACGTCGGCCGCGTGATGCGCTCGCTCTCCGCCGACGAGACGGCCGCGCTGCGCGCGGCGCTCGACACGCAGCGCGGCGTCAACAAGGCCGAGACGGCGCGCCTGCACTGGATCGAGCGCACCCGCGAGCAGCTGCTCGCGAGCGACGACGCGCTGACCGCGTTCATCCACGAGCATCCGGCCGCCGACGTGCAGGAAGGCCGCATGCTGATCCGCAACGCGCGCAGGGAAGCGCAGCAGGGCAAGCCGCCCCGCTACTTCCGCGAGCTGTTCCAGTGGATCAAGACGGCGAGCGGCGCGGCAGGCGACGCGGACGATTCGCCCGATCACTCCTCTTCTTCCGACGATGACGACGACGAAGCGTAACCATCCCGACGAACTCGTGATCGGCCTCGTGTCGATCAGCGATCGCGCGAGCAGCGGCGTGTACGAGGACAAAGGCATTCCCGCGCTGAAGGAGTGGCTCGCGTCGGCGCTTGCGTCGCCGTGGCGGGCCGAGACGCGGCTCATCCAGGACGACGCGCCGACGATCTCGGCGACGCTCGTCGAGCTCGTCGACACGGCCGGCTGCGACCTCGTGCTGACGACGGGCGGCACGGGCCCCGCGCGCCGCGACGTGACGCCCGAGGCGACGCTCGCGGTCGCGACGAAGGAGATGCCGGGCTTCGGCGAGCAGATGCGGCAGATCAGCCTGAATTTCGTGCCGACCGCGATCCTGTCGCGGCAGGTCGCGGTGATTCGCGAGACCGCGGATCACGCGGCGCTGATCGTGAACCTGCCCGGCCAGCCGAAATCGATCAAGGAAACGCTCGAAGGGCTGCGCGGCGACGACGGCAAGGTCGAGGTGCCGGGCATTTTCGCTGCCGTGCCGTATTGCATCGACCTGATCGGCGGCCCTTACGCGGAGACGAATCCGGCCGTATGCGCGGCGTTCCGGCCGAAGAGCGCGGTGCGCGCGCAGAAGTGAACGCCGCGGCGCAGCGCCGCCTGTCTCCTCAGCCCGGCACCACGACGCGCGGGCCGCCGCTCAAGCGGTTTCGCCGGCCGGCGCGGCCGGAATCAGGAAATGCTCGCGGTAGTACTTGAGCTCGTCGATCGACTCGTGGATGTCGGCAAGCGCCGTATGCATCGCGCGCTTCTGGAAGCCCTTGTAGATCGCGGGCTGCCAGCGCCGGCACAGCTCCTTGAGCGTGCTAACGTCGAGGTTGCGGTAATGGAAGAAGCGCTCGAGCTCCGGCATCCAGCGCGCCATGAAGCGGCGGTCCTGGCAGATCGAGTTGCCGCACATCGGCGACTTGCCGGGCGGCACGTGCTGGCCGAGGAACGCCTCGATCTGCGCGGCGGCGTCCGCCTCGGTGACGGTCGACGCGCGCACGCGGTCGATGAGGCCGGAACGGCCGTGCGTGTTCTTGTTCCAGTCGTCCATCTTCGCGAGCGTCTCGTCGCTCTGATGGATCGCGAACACGGGCCCTTCGACCGCGATGTCGAGGGTCGAATTGGTGACGACGACGGCGATCTCGATGATGCGGTCGCTGTCCGGGTTCAGGCCCGTCATTTCCATGTCGAGCCAGACGAGGTTCAGTTCGTTGCGAACGAGCGCGGGCTGGCCGGCCACGGCGGAGATATCGGTCATGAGCAATCCTGGGAAATGGGCGGGCGGCGCGCGCCGCCACGCGGACCGGCAAACGATGAGCGGGCCGGGTCCGCAAGAACATATAATTCTCGCATAGATACCACTAGCCACCACTAGCGCCCTCGATGTCCGCCTATACCTTCACCCTGCTCTTCGCCGTCGCGCTCGTCGCGATGACGGGCACCAAGCTGTGGCTCGCGTCGCGGCAGATCCGCTTCGTCGCCGCGCATCGCGGCCGCGTGCCCGCGCAGTTCCGCGAAACGATCCCGCTTTCCGCGCACCAGCGCGCCGCCGACTACACGGTCGAGCGCACCCGGCTCACGATGTTCGAGATCGTCGTCGGCTCGGCCGTGCTCGTCGGGCTCACGCTCCTGGGCGGCGTCGGCGCGCTCGACTCGCTCCTCACCGGCTGGCTCGGCCACGGCTACGGCCAGCAGGTCGCGCTCGTCGCCGCGGTGCTCGTGATCTCGAGCGTCGTCGACCTGCCGTTCGAGTACTACCGCCAGTTCGGCATCGAAGAGCGCTTCGGCTTCAACCGGATGACGAAGCGCCTGTTCTTCGCCGATCTCGCGAAGAACGCGCTCCTCGGCGCGGCGCTCGGGCTGCCGCTCCTGTTCGTCGTGCTGTGGCTGATGAACCAGGCGGGCGCGCTCTGGTGGCTGTGGACGTGGGCCGTGTGGGTCGGTTTCCAGATGCTCGTCCTCGTGCTCTACCCCACTTTCATCGCGCCGCTCTTCAACAAGTTCGAGCCGCTGTCCGACGACGCGCTGCGCACGCGGATCGAAGGACTGATGAAGCGCTGCGGCTTCGCGGCGAAGGGCCTCTTCGTGATGGACGGCAGCCGCCGCTCCGCGCACGGCAATGCGTACTTCACGGGATTCGGCGCGGCGAAGCGGATCGTGTTCTTCGATACGCTGCTCGCCCGCCTGACGGGCAACGAGATCGAAGCCGTGCTCGCGCACGAGCTCGGCCATTTCAAACGCCGCCACGTGATGAAGCGAATGCTCTGGACGTTCGCGCTGAGCCTCGCGCTCCTCGCGCTACTCGGCTGGCTCGCGCAGCGCGCGTGGTTCTACACGGGCCTCGGCGTGATGCCGTCGCTCGCCGGCAGCAACGCGGGCGTCGCGCTCGTGCTGTTCTTCCTGTCGATGCCGGTATTCCTGTTCTTCGTCACGCCGCTCGGCAGCCTGAACTCGCGCAAGCACGAGTTCGAGGCCGACGCGTTCGCCGCGAGCCAGACCGACGCGCACGACCTCGTCAACGCGCTCGTGAAGCTCTACGAAGACAACGCGTCGACGCTCACGCCCGACCCCGTCTACACCGCGTTCTACTACTCGCACCCGCCCGCGTCGCAACGGATCGACCGGCTGCTCCAGCTCTCATGAAGCGCGCGCCGACGAATCAGCCGGCCAAGGCGGCCGCGCGCGGCGGCGAGCGCGTCGAAGGACGCGTGATCGCCGCGCACGGCCGCCACTACATCGTCGCGCCCGCCGACGGCGGCCCGATGCTGCAGTGCTTTCCGCGCGGCAAGAAGAGCGACGTCGCGGTCGGCGACCGCGTCGTCTACGAACGGACGTCGGCCGACCAGGGCGTGATCGTCGAGATCGGCGAGCGGCGCAACCTGCTTTACCGCTCCGACCAGTTCAAGTCGAAGCTCTTCGCCGCGAATCTCGATCAGTTGCTGATCGTGCTCGCGACCGAGCCGTACTTCAGCGAAGACCTGCTCGGCCGCGCGCTGATCGCCGCCGAGGCGAACGAGCTGAAGCCGATCGTCCTGCTGAACAAGATCGACGTCGAAGCCGCGCTGCCGGTTGCGCGCGAGCGCTTGGCGCCGTACCGCGCGCTCGGCTACGACGTGCTCGAGCTGTCGATCAAGGGCGCGCCCGACGACGCGCGCGCGCAACTCGCGCCGCGCCTCGCCGGCCATTCGACGATCCTGCTCGGCCAGTCGGGGATGGGCAAATCGACGCTCGTGAACCTGCTCGTGCCCGACGCCGAGGCGGCGACGCGCGAGATCTCCGCGGCGCTCAACAGCGGCCGCCACACGACGACGTTCACGCGCCTCTACCCGCTCGACGGCGGCGGCGCGCTGATCGATTCGCCCGGCTTCCAGGAGTTCGGGCTCTATCATCTGACGGAAGGCCGCCTCGAGCGCGCGTTCCCGGAGTTCCGGCCGCTGTTGCCGCACTGCCGTTTCTATAATTGTCATCATCTGCACGAGCCGGGCTGTGCGATCCTGGAAGCCGTCGCCGACGGCAAGATCGCGCCCTCGCGCCACACGCTGTATGCGCAGCTCGTGCACGAGGCGAGCCAGATCGTCCGCTAGCCGGGCGCCCCGGCGGCCGCGAGCCGCCCGCTCGCCCGTTCGTCACGCACGGAGGAGACGCCGCGATGCGCTTCAGGGCCCCCAATCTCGCGACCGCCCAGCACTGGGCGAACGTACTCGACGTGGCGGGCGTCGGCTGCGAGCTGCACAACCGCTTCGCGGGCGGCGCGCTCGGCGGCCTGCCGATCGACGCGTGCCTGCCCGAGATATGGCTCGACGACGAGCGCGACGAGGCGCTCGCGCGGCGGCTGATCGAGGCGGCGTCGGCCGGGCCGCCCGCCGGCGCGGCGCCGTGGCGCTGCGCGCGCTGCGGCGAGACGCTCGACGCGCAGTTCACCGCGTGCTGGCATTGCGGCGCGAGCCGCGACCCGCGCGACGGCTGACGCCGCGCTTTGCCCCCGCTTTACGCGCAACTGGCGCCGATTCGGGCGTCCGCACCCCGCACCGGGCGACAGAAGACGCAAAAAAAGCCGGCTCGAAGCCGGCTCTTTCTCAGGCGATCGTCGCCGGTCCGGACGAAGAACGCGCTACGCCCCGCCTTTGCGTCACGACACCCAGACGGCAATCGTCAACATCAGCAGGAGCAGCATCCACAGGATCACCGCGCGCCACACGAGGCCGACGGCCGACTGCAGCGTGCGCGGCGTGCAGTCGTCGCCGACGGTCATCGGGCCGCTGTCGCCGGCCGCCAGCGCATCGACGCTCGACGGCTCCGCGAGCGGGCCTGCGAGCCGCGCGCCGAGCGCGCCGCTGCCGGCCGCGAGCAGCACGCCATCGTTCGGGTCGGGCCACTGGCGCGTGTGATTGCGCCACGCGTAGATCGCATCCTCGAAGTTGCCGACGATCGCGAAGCCGAGCGCGGTCAGGCGCGCCGGCACCCAGTCGATCACGAAGAACGCGCGCTGCGCGAACGTCGAGAACGCCGCGGTGCGGTCGTCCGCCGGCGCCGACCAGCTACGCGCCAGATATTCGGCGATCCGGTACAGCACCGCGCCCGCGGGGCCGACCGGCAGCACGAACCAGAAGAACACGCCGAACACGTGGCGGTGCGACGCGACGACCGCATGGATCAGCGTATGGCGGACGATCTCGCCGACCGGCATGTCGACCGTGTCGATGCCCGTCCATTCGCGCAGGATGTCGCGCGCGCGCGGCACATCGTCGTTGTTGAGCGCGAGGTGGATGTCGGTGAAGTAATGGCTGAACTGCCGGAAGCCGAGCGTAAAGTACACGACGACGACGTTCCAGAGGAACGCGAGCACGAAGCTCACCTTGTACAGCAGGAAATAGACGAGCCCGACGGCGAGCACCCAGGGCAGCACGACGACGAGCCACGCGAGCACGCCGTGCTTCCGCTTGCCGGCGTCGAAGCCGTGCGCAGCCGATTCCGCATGGGACTGAAACAGCGCGAAGACCGGATTGCTCGGCGACAGCGCGCGGACCTGTTCGATGATGAGGGCAAGGAGAACCGAGAAGAAAGTCATGCGAAGGGCCGTGCCGTTCTGGGATGATTGATTTTTCGCGTAACGATAGCACAGCGGACGCGCCGGATGGCCCGCGGCGTGCGTCGATTGCGGCGCCCGCCGCTAGGCCGCGAGGAAGCGGTATAGGTTGCGCAGCATGCCGGCCGTCGCCCCCCAGATGAAGTACTGGCCGCCGACCGGTCCGCGCGAATACGGCATCGCGAAAAAGCGGCGCTCGCCGCCCTCCCAGCGGAACACCCGCACCTGGTGATGCACGGGATTCATCAGGAAATCGAGCGGCACCTCGAAGATCTCGGCAACTTCGAGCGTGTCCGCCTGCACCGTGAACGGCGGATGCACGAGCGCGACGACGGGCGTCACGCAAAAGCCGGTGCCCGTCAGATAGTCGGGCAGCGCACCCAGCAATTCGACGTGCTCGCGCGCGAGCGCGATCTCCTCGTGCGCCTCGCGCAGCGCGGTGGCGTTCGCATCGCGATCGTCGGGCTCGCGGCGCCCGCCCGGAAAGCTGATCTGGCCGGCGTGGTCGTTCAGGTGGTCGGCGCGCTGCGTGAGCAGCACGGTCAAGCCGCGCTCGCGCATGACGATCGGCACGAGCACGGCCGCGCTGCGCGGATCGACGCCTTCGACGAGTTGCACCTCGGCGGGCTCCTGCATCCATTCGAGCGGTCGCGCGAAGCGCTCGCGCAGGCCCTCGGGCGTCAGCAACGGCGGCGGGACGGCCGGCAGGCCGGCGCCGGTCGTCTCGATCGGCAGCACTTCGGGGTCGATGATGGGGCGACGGATCAAGGGGACGCTCTTCTCGGAATGGATACGATCACATTGTCGCGCCGGAAAGAAAAAAGCGCTCGCCGTGGCGGGTCGTCGGACGACACGCTCATCAGAGAAAAAACCACCGCGGGTTCGGCCGACGTTTTTTGTCGATTCTCGGCTCATTATATGGCGCCTGACCAATGCCGTCCGCAGTTCGCCGGCCGGACGCATGCAAAAAGCAGCGGAAAATGCCGCGCGAAATGCCGATGGCCGAACGCGGCAAATCCATGCTCGAAACGGCCTGCATCGGGATGTTCGACTCGGAAACGGCGGCGCGAAGATTGGCCGGAGCGGCGGTTCGCGGCGAGCGGCGCGGGTCGACTCGCGCCGTATCGGCCGATTTCGTCATGCCGTCGAGTGGCGCTTGCGCCGCCCTTTCGCTCTTTCACACGTCTCGATTCGGCGGGCGGATTCGGCTCCGCAATTCGGCTCCGGACTGCCCGCAGGCGCGGGACGCCGACGAAATTCGAGCAAAAATGTCAAAACGCCGTCTTGAAGAGGCTCGACGATCGATCGCAAAAAAAGCACAGCGCCACAATATGCAGCGGGCAGCCTGTTTAGACTGGCGTTGGCGTCGGCTCGAGTCGCGGCGGCGGACGGGCACGAGGCGCACCCTCACCCATTCGGCGCGAACTCGGCGGCGGCGTTTTGCCGTCAGGCCGAGCGGGTTTCCAGAGCGACCGCCGATGGCGCTGGGCGAGTAACGGCGTTTGCGCGTATTTTCCGGCGAGCCGCACGGGTCCCGGCCGCCTGGCCATCCGGCGCGCGAAAGGAACAGGAAATCGTCGGGCGGCGCACGCGTGCTTTCAGGTTTCGCGCCCGAAGTCGCCTCGCGACGATCGAGCCCGAGGAAGCCGCACGCTCAGAATGCAGCGATACTACGTCCGCGGCGGCCCCGCTTGCCGATCGATATGCGCAATGCGTCCGGCGCTCACGAAATGCCTGGCGCCTGTGCCGATCGAACGAGAATCGGCACGCATGAGCGCCCCTGTCCGCGCGTCTCGCGGATGCGGCAACCTGAATGTGACCGCATTCGACGCGGGCGCTTCGCCCGAGAATCGAGTTCTTCAGGCCCAATTTCGGTGCGTACGGATCGATACGAATCCAATCGATTCGACTTCGCTACCGGCGAATACCGGGAGTCTGAAGCCTGCGCGAGCGCCGCGCTTCCGGCAACACGATTCGGCATCCGGCGGGCGGACGATTGCCGGATCCACATGAACCGCG